>CAIPGC010000186.1 GCA_903864505.1 uncultured beta proteobacterium
GCAAGACGATATCCTGGCCGAAGTGGACTTCAAATGGCTGATGGCTGGACAGGGGCACTGGGTGGACACCACCATGCTCCGGACTGATACGGGGTATGCCCATCAATGCGTAGAAACGGCTCTGCAATGTCCTTGCACCGCCTTGCAGGCTATTGCGCCGGTATTCGATCGCCCGGCTAACGCCCCGACATCAACGCCACCGCAGCGGGGAAACTGAAAAAAGCTGCGGTAGTCGAAACCAGAATGATGCGGGCAATGCGCCCGTTGTCGGCACCATAACGTTCTGCCAGCAAAGACACATTGCTTGCGCTGGGCAGAGCTGCCAGCAATACCAGTGCGGTAAGCACGAACGGATCCAGGGGCAACCCTGCGAGAGTGGCTGCGGAGCCCACCCCATAGACCAGCAGAGGATGCACAAACAACTTCATTACTGCGACGGGCACATATTCGCGCCAAGGCGCCGCCTGCGCCTGTCCCGTCGATGCCATCATTTGTGACCGGGCCAGGACTGCTCCGATCGTAAAGAGTGCAACCGGAGAGGCTGCGTCAGCAAGCAAAGCAACCGTCTTCATGACCGGAGATGGCAACATGAAATGCAGGCCGGAGGCTACGGCTCCGATCAAAATCGACCATGGCAAGGGGTTTGCTGCGGCCCCCTTGAGTGCATTCTTGGCGGCCTGACCGCTTGACACGCCTTGTCCATCATTTCGACCCAAACGCGAAAGAGCAATGCACAGCGACGAGGTGAACACCATGTCCAGCAACACGGCCAAAATCGCCGGACCGGCGGCACGACTCCCCAAAAGTGCCACCAGCAAAGGCACTCCCATGAACCCGGTATTGGGAAAAGTTCCAACCAGGGCTCCAAATGCTGCATCGGTCCATCCAATACGCCCACGACGCGTCAACCCGACCACGATTGCCACCATGGCTGTGGCGCACAGCAGATAGACCAGAACTGCACTCAGGTCGAGCAATTCCCCAACAGGAGTGGATGCGCCAAGCCGGTACAGCATGCATGGCAATGCAAAGTACAGCACAAACCCATTCAGGCCAGCCACTGCCTGCAGCGGCAGCATCCCTCTGCGGGCAGCGACAAACCCGAGCAGGACCAGCGCGAAAAAGGGGAAGGTAACGACCAGAATGCTTTGCACCCCTGAATTGTGGCAGCCCCCGTTGTCTGACCACCATCCGGCATTACCATCGTCAAGTTGTAAAATTTTGTAATGCATTGGGAGGAGCGCTCATGCGGTGGATATTGGTAGTGTTCTGCATCGCACTGCTGGCAGCATGTGCTGGACCGAAGTACACCGTCGATGACGGCCGCAAGGTCAACGAAGAGTTGCTTGGCAATATCCGCAATTACGGCGCGGGCGAGAAGGTCCTGCGCCCAGCCATTGTCCGCTCCGCTGCGCTGAAGGATTCCCAATGCGATACCCAATGGGAACTCCCGTTTTCTGTCGCCTCGAGCTACGATTTGAGTGCGGATGACCGCGTGGCCTGGGTGCGCGCACTGGGCGTCGACGAGCGCATGACCGTCATTGGCGCCGCACCCCTCTCGCCACTGCAGATCCGCGACAAAATCCAGGCGGTCGATGGTTACTCGAAGGAAAATGCCGAGAATATGTTGCTTGAGTTGGCCGATTTGCGTGACCGTGGAAAGCCGTTCCCTGTAACACTTGCTGGCGGAAAGACCGTGCAGGTCGTACCCTTCAAAGTCTGCCGTGGTTACACACGACTGGCCCCGCCCAACCTTCCCAAAACACAGGACTACCACTGGCTTCTCAGCATGCACCCGCTCGAGGTGACGCGCGCCGACATGACCGATGACGAGGCACTCTGGACCGTGCTCTGGACCCAAGGGGTTTCCGAAGAAGGCGGTGCGCGCATGAAAACCTACCACTACGGTACCAAAATAGCGGGCACGCTTTACAACCTTTTCACCATCGCATCGGGTATCAAGGGCGCTGCACTGGCCGCCGATGCCGCCATCAAGGCGGCGCAGTCAGCGGCTGCCAATGTAGCCTCCGAAGTCCTCAAACAACAACTGATAGACCAGGCATCTTCCTATGCAACTTCTAAAATCCGTGACGAGATCACCAGCGCAGCCAAGACACTGACCCAGGCGCAAGTGGTGGGCGCGATGCAGCAGGCCGCCGCCAACCGGGGGTCCTTGTCGGGCGTAGCCTGGATTGCAGCCACGGTTTTTGATAAAGCAGACACTTGGGCCTACGACCGGTTGGAAAAACTGGGGGGAAATCCGTTGGCAGGATTTTCCTTGCACCAAAAATTGATTGAGCGTGGACTGGCATCGAACTCCATGGTGTTTGACCAGGAACGGATGACTTCGCTCGGCAAAGTCGCGGATGGGCGAGGGCGAGGCGATGAGGTGGTTGCCATTCTGGGTGGCTTGAAGCCTGAAGACCTGCGGTTTGAAGTAGCCGAGATGCCTATGGCTTCGGCGCCTGCCGGATTCTCCTATGATGATCTGGACGGTCCGGGTAGCGTCAATCAGCCCTATGCTCGAGGGCTGATTGACAGCATGCTCAGCATGCCGGTTGCCTCTACTTCCAACTAAGAAAATTGGTTTTCCCCATGCGCCTTGTGTCGATTCTTGCAAAACCCGCTGCGTTGACCGCCCTGGTTGCGCTTGCATGCTGGGGGCAAACCACACCCAACAATGTGGAGCAACGTCCACGGCAAGAACTGTTTGCGCCCGCCGTCACCGGGCAATTTGAGCCACTGCCTGTTGCAGTCACCGCACCTGCGCCCCCCCTTGTTACTACTGAATCGGAGGCCAAGCAGCCCGATGCCAGCCCTGGTGCAGCGCCCACGGTGGAACCCGCGCCACCGCCTGCCGCCCCCCTACCCGAAGGCTGCCGCCCACTCACCGACAAGGCGATGGCAGTCGATCTGAAGGCGGCAACCGCCCAATCACAAAAGCGAGACTTGTCCGAACAACTCAAACTGGTAAACGATGCGGTCGCACTGTGGACCGCCGCAACAGAACAATGTGATGGTCGGGCCAGGGAACGGGCACAGCGCAACCTTGCTGACAATTTGAAAGCACAGGAAAGGTTGAGCGAGCAACAGGGCTCCGGTCCCAAATGCGAGTCCGCCCACAGAGACGCTTCCAGCCTTCAAGACCTCGCTCGACAAGCCCTGAGCGAACGCCGGTTCAGCGAGGCAGCAGCTCTTTTTCGAAAAGCCGAGGATGCTTGGGAAAACGCCGCAGAACTCTGCACTGGCTCGCAGCAGGAAACTGCCAATCGTCGTCGTGACCAATCCGAGGTGGATGGACATAACGCAGAATACTGCGCACCGGTTTTTGAAAGAGCCCGTGAACAGACGCTCAGACTGCGTAACACACCCGTTGGCACGCCGCGCGAAGAAAAACAGGAAATCTCGATGGGTGCCGAAACGCTGTGGCGCGACGCGGCCAGTCATTGCAAGGGCAGTGTCGTGGACACTGCGCGCAACCAGGCACAGACCATTGCCCGCGAGCGGGGAACCCCGTGGGTTTCCCGTTACCCGGCCGGAACACAGGCCCCCAAACCATTGCCCGTGCAAAAGCCGGCAACGCCCGTCCTCACGGCTGGCGCCACTGCCAACCAGGCCAACGCAAAGCAGGCTGCCGCGACATCAGGTGACAAGTCCACTGCGGCTACTGCACTGAGTTCACTAACAACCGCAATAGGCTCGATCGGCAAATCGGTTAC
>CAIPGC010000187.1 GCA_903864505.1 uncultured beta proteobacterium
GCGCCACGAGGATTTGAACGGCCGTATCCGGCGCAACGTAATGGACACCCGGCGCGCTCTGAGCTTTTCAATGCGCAGCAAGATCCTCAACAACGAGCAGTTTGAAGAGGCGCGTCAGATTCTGCGCGACATCGACTCGCTCGATTCACACACCGCCTTCCTGTTCGACAAGATCAACTTCCTGATGGATGCAACCGTCGGTTTCATCAACATCAGCCAGAACAAGATCATCAAGATCTTCTCGGTCGCCAGCGTGGCACTGCTACCGCCGACCCTGGTGGCCAGCATCTACGGCATGAATCTGCAGTTCCCCGAGTTCGCGGCGCTGGGCACTTTGGCCTACCCGTATGTGGTCACCCTCATGTTCCTGAGTGCGGCCGTACCCATGTGGTATTGCTACCGGCGCGGCTGGCTGCGGTAAGGCAAGCGCGCTTCGTCGTTGGTCCTCCAACTGGCAGCGGGTCGTCTTTCGTCATGGCAAGGCCCTGATGAAGCTACGTCGGCGGGCGTGGGACGTTTAGAGCCAACTACGGTGTCAGACACCTTGCAGTCATTCACCGTTGCGCTCAGTTGGCATCCCTTTCAATGACGATCGCTTGTTTTCGCTTCATTGGGTGTCATGCGCTGCGGGACGCATGACGGCGTGGCACTCAACGCCGTTCGTGTCCCCCGGCCTGCGGCCTCCTCCTTTACAGGGACTTCCCACACAGTCAAGCAACGGTTTTCGGTTTCCTGGTTTTGGCTGTTTTCCTTGATAAACGGTATTCCTGCATTGGCTTGATTTGAAGCGGCGGTAAAACTCGGAACAGACTGCACATCTACAGACGGCCTTGTTGCAACGGCATACTGCCGTGCGGACCCAGATACGAACCGCTCAGCGGGGCTCCATTCGATTTCCGTGGTATTCACCGCTATCGGCGCCACAAAGGAGGAGTCGAGCTTGCCCGCTGCCGGTCTGACCTATTTACTGCATCTTCGAATTCACGTCTGACAGAAAATCAACAAGAACAATTTTCTTACTGGCTTATGCCGGTACTGCACCAGTCTGTGCCATGGCCCCGGTGGGCTTCACACTGACATGGTGTACATCGAACGCTTTGCCGCGCACAAATACTGCCCACAGGATGCGTGCATTCTTGTTGGCCAACGCCACCACCGCTTTCTGCCAACCCGACTTCTCTCTGATCTGGAGCACCCATCGGGAGATCGGATCGTCTCGTTTCTGCGCCGTCTGCACGATCGACTTGGCCCCCTGGATCAACAGCATGCGCAGGTACATGTCTCCGCGCTTGGTGATTTTGCCCAGACAGTTCTTGCCCCCGCTGGAATTTTGCCGTGGTGTCAGACCCAGCCAAGCACCGAACTGCGCACCATCCTTGAACTGGCGGAAGTCGCCCACAGTCGCTACGACCGCCGAGGCCGTGACAGGTCCAACACCCATGAGTTGCTGTGCCTGGCGCACCTGGTCGTTGGTTTTAAGGTGTGCTGCGATCCGTTGATCGCACCAGTCCATGTGCTCATCCAACTCCTGCCACTGCGCCAAGGCACGTTGCAGCGCCAAGCGTGCCAGGCTCCCCAACTCATTGCTGGCGTCCTCAATAGCATCGGGCAGGGCTTGGCGCAGTACGGCAGGTCTTTGGGGGAACACCAAACCGAACTCGGACAACAGGCCACGGATGCGGTTGATGCAGGCAATCCGTTCGGTTTTGAAGCCTTCGCGCAGGCGGTGGATGCTCAGCATGCTTTGCTGCGCGACACTCTTGACCGCTACAAAGTGCATCTGGGGTCGACTGGCCGCCTCGCAGATGGCCGCTGCATCGTTGGCGTCATTCTTTCCGCTCTTTCCTTGTATGCGGTAAGGACTCACCAAGTGAGCGGCGATGATGCGTGCATCCAGGCCCATGGCGATCAGCTTGCGCGCCCAGTGGTGTGCGCTAGAGCTCGCCTCCATGGCGACCAAGCAGCCTGGGGGCAACTGCGAACACCACGGGAGAAACTTCTCTCGCGTCAATGCGCGTCCTGTGACCCGCGATCCTGCAGCATTGACCGCCAGGACCTGGATGATGCGTTTTGCCAGATCAACGCCAACTCGTGTAATCTCTTGCATGGGACTTCTCCTTCCAAAGGTTGTAGATTGACTTTTCCAAAACCAATCTTGACACTTGATGCCGTTACCAGGAAGTGGGAAGTCCCTTTGTATTCGACTTCGCTGCACCATCCACCCCAGCGCCCTCGGCAACCTGCCGTGTTGGCAGGCAACGAATGAAGTCCATCAGATTGCCAACGCATACCCATAGCGTTTGTTGAAGCAGGGCGGCAAGGCGCTCAGCGCAGCGGCATAAAGGAGGAGGCCGCAGGCCGGGGGACAGCCGCGGAGCTGAGTGCCATGTCGCCATGCGTGCCGCAGCTTAGGGTGTCCAATGAAGCGCGACTAAGCGCTTAGGGAAGTCTTCAAAAATTGAAACTGGAATGACCACTTGGTGTCTTCTGTTGACGTTTCC
>CAIPGC010000188.1 GCA_903864505.1 uncultured beta proteobacterium
GATCAAGGCCATTTGTTTCAATCGGTGACCGATCGCGCTTATGGTGTGAAGTTGAATTTTCGGAATCTAGTTTGAGCACACGGAAACTAGGAGTTTAGTCGCTCGCATCATGAAGAAACGCACCCCTGAAATTCATCAAATAGAACTCCGAATCGGAGAGCTAGCTGAACTATTTAACTCGATGGATCCAACGCCGTTCCATCACTGCGATTTGGACACCGATGCCCAAGCCTACGTTGAGAGTTGGGCCATGGGATACCCGTCAGGCAGCCACTTCAGAATAATCGTGCATATCAGAAATATGCCGCAAGAAGATCCATCACAAGTTGTGCGCGATGCCATTCATAATTATTTCAATTACAAGGCCATTCTGACTAAACGAAATCTGCGCCTTCTGCTGCTAGAGGGGCGAACCAGTCTCCTTATTGGGTTGACGTTTCTTGCGTTGTGCCTGATAGGGGCGGATTTACTCTCCGAGTTCAAGAACAACGCCTTCCTGCGAGTTCTCAGAGAGAGCCTTGTCATCGGTGGATGGGTGGCCATGTGGCGACCTATGCAGATCTTTCTGTACGAATGGTGGCCGTCGGTGCGCAGGGGCAGAATATATAAAAACCTAAGCCAATCGAAAGTACACGTTGTACTAGCAACAGATGACTTGCATGACTGAGCGTGGTTGCCTCGTCACATGTCAATCAAGAATTGGCCTGCACAACTTGATTTTGACAGCCCCTATCAATTGTGGATTTCAAGGACGGCTGCTTGAAGTGCCCCCAAGGCCACTGGAGTACCAATAATGTCCCTAGAAAAGGTCTCTGAGATGCTGAAGAAGCAGCGTCGCGTGGAAAGCATCATCCATGTCCAGAGCATGCCTCGGCATGACATGGTCGAAAGTCTTGTCCAAAAGCAACATGTAGCCGAATTGCTCAACTTGATTGAGCGCCTCTCGTCTGAGGAAATTGGCGGCATTCTTGACGCATTGCCAGTCGAGGACGCAAGACTATTTTGGAAGCAAATTCCCGACGGTCGACAAAACGAGGTGCTGTGGGAGGTGTCCGATGCTTGCCGTGAGCTATTAGTCGGAGGTAGGGAGCCAGCGTTTGAGGACACTCAGATGAACGCCTTTGAGTTGGTTGAAGGGAGGCTTCAGCAAATTCCAATCGAAAGTCGCAAGGACCTCGAAGGTATTAGTCCGATATGGATAGATCTCATCAACGCTACTAAGGCTGAGCGCGCCTACGTAGGTGCCCATTTTGGACTTGAGCTTCCCGATCCGGGAGATGTCACTGACCTGGAAGTGAGCACGCGGTTCCACATTGAAGAGAATCACCAGATACATTTGCATTCCAACTTCTTGCTTGATCGCGAAGGCAATTCACGCAGCATCCCTGTAATTTTCATCGTTCATCAAGGGATACTGTTTTCGCTTCGGAATGAGGATCTGCCAGTATTCAGACTACAGCGCAGACGTGCAAGAACGCAGCCTGGCTACGCGTCCGATTGCACTGATTTGTTGCTTGACCTGTACGGCGCCGACGTTGAGTATTCTGCAGACTCCTTAGAAGACATTTATGCCACACTGGGCAAAGTTGGCCGGCAGGTGTTGAGCGAAACAATTAGCGACCGTGAAGCTGCCGCAATATTGGGAGATATCGCTGAAGAAGAAGACTTGAATGGCCGCATCCGGGGGAACATTCTGGATACGCAGCGCGCAATCAACTTCTTGACTCGTTGCAAGATTCTGGCTCCGGCGCAGCAAGATGATGCAAGGCAGATCCTCCAGAACATCGAGTCGCTGAATAGCCACACGTCGTTCCTGTTTGACAAGATTAACTTTCTCATGGATGCCACCATCGGATTTATCAATATCAATCAGAACAAGCGCATTAACCAACTAACGGTTTTTGGCGTTGTGTTTATGCCTATCAATATTCTGGCCGGCGTCGGCGGAATGTCAGAGTTTTCAATGATGACCCAGGGTATTCCATGGCCTATGGCCTATGGGTTCTTTCTGCTTGGAGCAGGATTGATCGGCGCTGCGACGTACATTGCACTCAAGCATTTTGAGAGTCGTCAAGTCAAGCGCAGCATCTGACTTTATGTCATCGTCTTGTCACATGACATTCAAATGACGTGGATAGAATTTCCCACGATCCAAGCCTATGTGGGATGGCGTAAATATTACAGGAATTTGCTATGAAAGTTGAATCGACGGATATTTCCGATGGCTTGATCAAGGTAACGCTTGAAGGAAGGCTGGACATCGACGGATCACGTGCCATTGACGACCGATTCAGCTTTATGACGACCACCCGCAGAGTCAATGTCATTGTTGATCTTTCAGCGGTCAGTTTTCTGGCTTCTATTGGCATCCGCACTCTGATGACGGCGGCGCGTGGACAGCAAGGTCGCGGGGGAAAGGTGGTATTAGCGGCGGCACAACCCGTAGTACAAAAAGTTCTGCTTACGGCCGGTATTGATCAGCTCATCCCGTTGCACGATTCCGTTGCTGCTGCGCAGGCCGCATTTGCAGCAACCTGACCCGGTGCAGGCGGAACACCGCCATACCCTGACGCTCGACAGCAGTTCTGGCGCTGCTGGTGAGGCGAGTGTATGGATTCGTACCCTTTGCGAACAGCATGCAGTGAGAGCCGAATGGATGGAAGGACTTGACCTGTGCAGCGTAGAACTTGTCGCCAATGTCGCAGACTATGCGTACGACGGTGAACCGGGTGAGATCCAACTTCACTTTTGTGTTAGCGACCGGCGTGCTGAATTGACCGTTGAAGACACTGGGCCCGAGTTCAATCCGCTGAACCAAGAGCGACCAAGAATCGCTCATTCCCTGGAGGACGCGCAGATCGGTGGATTTGGAATTCACCTCGTGCGAGAGTTTGCGCAAGAATGCCATTACGAACGTATGGGGGGAATCAATCAGCTAACGGTTGTTTTTGGTGAACCCCGCCCAAAGGCTCGACAAGTTGACAGGCGCCAAAGAAATGCCTCCGCGTTTCCGACCGCACCCTCCAGTGCGGGTGTTGTGGTCGAGAACCAGCGGGCTAGTCACGATCGGCGAGCCTTGGGTTTTATTTCGCGCACAGAATTGTTTCGCAACGTTCCTTATGATGAACTGGAGCGCATTGTTGCGAACTGTAAGATTGTGGCCTATCGGACTGGAGATTTGATCCTGGCTGCCGGACTGCACAGTCAGCGCGTGTGGGTTGTCATCGAGGGTTCTCTGCGGGTCCATTTCGATGGACCAGATTCAGAAGACTCTTTGGATATCCCGTGCGGTGAGTGCGTTGGAGAGATCTCAGTCGCGGATGGAAAGTTGTCTACTGCGTGGGTGGTTGCCGCTAGCGCCTGCAGCTTGCTGGAGATTGACGCAGAAACGTTTGTTGAGAGGCTGCTAAGCATTCCTAAGGTTGGACGCAATCTTGTCATGATCTTGGCAGAGCGCATGCGGCGAAGCAACCAGCGCATTAGTGATCGGGTGCGCATGGAAACCGAACTGAAAGCTCTGCAGCGCGAACTGGACTTTGCGCGCCGCATCCAGGCAAGCATGCTGCCTCTTAACCCGCTGCTTGCCGGCGAGCCAAGGTTGGACTGCCACGGATTCATGCGTGCAGCCAGGCAAGTGGGAGGCGACTTCTATGATGCGCTGCCATTGGACAAGGATCGCTACCTCATCGCAATTGGCGATGTTTGCAACAAGGGTATGCCCGCGGCTCTGTTCATGGCGCAAACTTTAGCGATGTTGCGTAGCATGGCCATGCAGGGAACGCGCGATGAACTGGGGTTGCTTGCGAAACTTGCCACACGTGGCAATGATCAGTTGTGCCAGATGAACAGTGAGCAACTGTTCGTGTCTATTTTCTTGGCGGTCATTGACCTTGAGAAAGGCGAATTGCGCTATGTGAATGCGGGGCACAACCCTCCATTACTATGGCGTCCAGGTGAGTCTCCACTTTTGATTGATTCTCCCAGGAATCCAGTGGCCGGGATGGTTCCAGGCATTCAATACCGATCTGCAAATGTGCTTTTCCCAAACGGAAGCCTGCTACTGCTGTATACAGATGGAGTGACCGAGGCAGAGGAAGCTAGTTTAGGCCAGTTCGGTGAGGACTCCCTGATGGCTTCTTTTTCTCAGGCGCACGCAAGTGCAGACTCGCTTGTTTCTGAACTAGTCAAAAGCGTAGATGCCTTTGCCGCCGGTCATCCACAAGCTGACGACATAACGCTGCTGGCCGTGCGGAGATGCCAGTGACTAGCCAAATGTTCATCGACCGCCAGCATCTGATGATCGGCATCAACTGGTGAAAGCCATTTGGTGCCTTAAGGTGCTATTTGAGCGAATGCAAATCGGACGACTGTCAGCGTGCTAACGGCCCACTTACACACCGAAATTGTGGAGCGCCTTGTGGATAACTGGATGGATAACTCGGACAAGCGGCTTAGCCATTGGCATTGCAGAGCATGCGTAAAAGGTGGGCATGTCAACCCTGCGAGATTTGCAAACTTCTGCATTTCATTAAAGTTGCGTCTGCCAACTGGGATTTACTCCTGTCACATCCGACCAAAAAAATGGGCCCATGAATAAGCGGATTCAAACAAGGTCAGAAGAGGTGGCAAATAGTGTTACCCATGGTGTTGCCCTCGTGGGTGCTATGGCCTACTCTCCATTTCTGGTCATTTCTGCCAGTCACCAAAGCTTGTCAAGCCTAGTGGGAGTGGCCGTATTTTGCGTGACAATGATTTTGCTGTACTTGACCTCGGCCCTGTACCACGTCCTTCCAATCGGAGATGGAAAGCGTGCCTTCCTAAAGCTTGACCACAGCGCGATTTTTTTGTTTATTGCGGGTAGCTATACACCTTTTTCACTTGGGGCACTGCATGGCCCCTGGGGATGGACATTGCTTATTTTGGTATGGTCGCTCGCGTGTTTAGGGATTGTATTGAAGGCCACGGAGCGGCTATCCCATCCCTGGTTGTCCACCGGCATGTATCTGGCAATGGGTTGGCTGGTGCTTGTTGCAGTGGTGCCATTGCTTCAAAACGTTGCGCTTGCTGGTGTGCTGTGGCTTGTTGCAGGAGGTTTAGCCTATTCAGTGGGGGTCGTCTTCTTCGTCTTTGATCATCGAATTCCTTACGCGCATGCGGTTTGGCATGGGTTCGTTGTTGCGGGGACAAGTTGTCATGCCATCGCAGTAATGGGCTATGCGAACTGAGACAACAGTAGTTATGAAGTATTGATCAGCGGCAAGCTCGAAGAACGCGCAATGCCATTGTGGTAGTTTTCCCACTGGCCTGATAGTCGCTTGAAAGTCATCGCCGTGACACACGAATGTTCCAAAGTTGAGTTTTACCAACTCACTTCTGAACATGTCCAATAGATCATTCGGCTCAAGCAAGAGCGGCGTTCAACTCTCCTTTGCACTTAGTGCCTTGGCGCTGTGTCTTCAAAATGCATACTCGCAAGAGGTCGCATCTCTACAACTCCCTTCAGTGAGCGTAACAGTGCAGTCTGGTGCTTACGGTAGCGCGGCCAAGGGCAGTGCCTCCGCGATTGCGCCAACGCAGGCAAGTTTGGATGCTACCCAGCCGCAGTCCATCATTACCCGTGACTTTATGGACCTGTCGGTTGCACCGACAACCGAGTACAGCCGCATCGTCAATATCGCGCCAAGCATGTCGGGAGAGGCTGCCAATGGTCCCGGGTTAGGTGAAACCAAAGAGACACTGCGGGGATTCAGCGACGACCAATACAACATCACGTTTGATGGCATCCCATGGGGAGATACCAACAACCCGGCACATCACTCTACGTCCTTCTTTCCTGGCACCATCATTGGCGGGGCCACGGTGGAGCGAGGACCGGGCAATGCCAGCAATTTTGGATATGCCACGTTTGGTGGTTCCATCAACCTCTTTTCCAAGAAGCCATCCAAAGAAGGCTCCACCAGCATCTTTACGACATTGGGCAGTTGGAATACCCGGCTCGTTGGTGTGGGGTATGAAAGTGGCCGCATGGAAGGCTCGGCGGATGCAACGCTACAGCTCAACTACCAAAACCTTCAGTCCGACGGATACCTCAGCAACAGCCCAATCAAGGCCCAAAACCTGACCGCAAAATTTGAGCGCAAGGTTGGTGATAGTTCAGTGTTGACGTTGTTCACTTCGGTCAATAACACAAAGTATTGGCAACCCGACAGCAATAAAGGTGCCACGCTGACACAGATTGCAAAGTATGGGCGCAACTTTCAGCTGGACAACGACCCGACAAGTTTGAATTATTGGGGATATAACAACACCAACAAAGACACTGACTTCGACTATCTGCGTCTGCGCAGCGACTTGGGCAGCGGCTGGAAAACAGACAACGCTTTGTACACCTATGCCTATAACAATCAGACCACTTCGACCAACGACCCCACCTGGATGGGCACGACGGGGACCACCAAAGACCCAAGAACATACGTGAATGGTGTTGTGACTCTTATCCCAGGTATTGACAAGCAAAACAAATACCGAGTCTGGGGAGACATCTTCAAAGCTATTAAGCAAGGAGACGC
>CAIPGC010000189.1 GCA_903864505.1 uncultured beta proteobacterium
GTATTGCCGCCATGGCACAGGCGGATCTGATATTTCAGCTGGGCGAGAACCTGCCTACAGTGGTCCGAGACGCCATGAGTTCACCTTCAGTCAGGTTGGCCGTGGGAATATCCGATGGCCTGCCCAAACTGGTGGTGCGCCAGTTGCTGCAACCGGTCGTGACGGAACCCCACTTGCGTCTGTTGTGCCACGAGGGTGAGTTCGATGATCTATTGGGTGATTTGGCGTTGCATCGCCTGGACATCGTTTTGGCTGATCGTCCAGCCCCACCTAATCCGAATATCAAGCTCTACACGCACTCCATGGGCTCTTCGCCTATCTCCTGGTATGCAAGTGCTGAACTCTACAAGTCTGCAAGGAAGGATTTTCCGCAGTGCCTTGCGAACGTGCCTGTTCTGCTTCCAACTGGGCACAACGACGTGCGCGCCAGGATCGACCGTTGGTTTGAATTTCGCGGCATCCGGCCACGCGTTGTTGGCGAGTTTGAGGACAGTGCGCTGCTAAAGACCTTTGGCGCCAGCGGCATGGGTGTCTTTCCGGCAGTGGAATGGGTTCACGAAGACCTGCTCGCCCGCGATGGGGTGAGCAAGCTCGGGCCTTGCGACGACGTAGAAGAGAACTTTTTTGCGATTGGTACAGAAAAGAAGGTGCAGCATCCTCTGGTCCAGCGCCTACTTACGGCTCTTCGCTTTTCTCTTTGATCGAAAGTAGGTGCACGGTCCGCATCGATTGTGCAATCTACAATTCCTTGACACATCGAACCGTTGAAAGCCGTCATGCCTCCACCTCCAACTCAAAAGCCCCTGGTCATGCGGACCCTGCCCCGCATAATTTTCGCCAGCCGCTGGCTGCAGTTGCCGCTTTACCTGGGACTGATCGCAGCGCAGGCGGTGTACGTGTATCTTTTCTGGGTAGAGTTGCTGCACCTGCTGGAGGCAGTCTTTGGCAGCCAGACCGCCCTGCAGGCGCTGGTCACGAGCATTGGCTATGCGTCCGACGCCAAAGTCTCGACCCTGAATGAGACGATCATCATGCTGGTGGTGTTGGCCCTGATCGATGTTGTCATGATTTCAAACCTGCTGATCATGGTCATTGTGGGGGGTTACGAGACCTTTGTCAGCCGGATGGACCTCGAGAGTCATCCCGACAGACCGGAGTGGCTTAGCCACGTGAACGCCTCCGTGCTCAAAGTCAAACTGGCCACCGCAATCATCGGCATCAGTTCCATTCACCTGCTGAAGACCTTCATAAATGCAGCCAACTACCAGGACAGAGTCCTGATCGCACAAACACTGATCCACATTACCTTCCTGCTTTCTGCCATGGCGATCGCCTTCACAGACCGCTTGATGACCCGCACACAGGAAGAGGGCCACTAATTCTCACTGGAGGGGGTTCAAGCGGTTTTCTCAAGTTCTAAAGCAGCGCGTCATGCAACGCGACAAATTCCTGGGTCAGCTTGTGGCTGGGGTCCAGAAAGATCATCGGCAATGCCTGCTCGTGCGACTCGCGAATCTTTACCGAGGAACCCAGGTAGGGCTGCAGCACCGGCAGGCCTTCGTCGATGAGTTCCTGCACCATGCGCTGAGGCAGGTTGGCGCGGGACTGAAACTGATTGACGATGATGCCTTCAACCTTGAGGTCGGCATTGTGGTCGGCCTGGATTTCCTGCACATTCTCCAGCAGGGTGTAGAGGGCGCGGCGCGAAAAATCGTCGCAGTCAAACGGAATCAGACAACCCTGAGCGGCAATCAGGGCGCAGCGCGTGTAAAAGTTCAGCGCTGGGGGCGTGTCAATATAAATCTGGTCATAGTCCTCAGAGAGCAATTCGAGCGCATCGCGCAGCTTGTAGATCTTGTGGCGCGATTCGAGCTTGCCATGGAGTTCATCGAGCTGCGGGCTTGAGGGCATCAGGTCAAGGCCCTCCCACCGGGTGTTCACGATGTACTCACTGGCAGACTTGTCGCGGATGGTGAACTTGAGGCTTTGCTCGAAAAACTCCGCCACATTGGGCAGATCTTCTAGCGCCTGGGCACCCAGCAGGTAACGGGTGGAATTGCCCTGCGAGTCCAGGTCGATCACCAAAGTGCGTAACCCCTGCCAGGCGCTGATGGCCGCCAGGTTGCAAGTGATGGTGGACTTGCCAACGCCACCCTTCTGGTTAAAAACAACATGCTGCATGGAATTCACTTCTGGTTGTGTAGGGTTGGAGTTTACCGGTCGGGCACCCACCTATGGGATCAGGAGGCGCGGTTGTGGCGCCAGGCTTTCTCGGCTTCCACAACACACCACACGACCATAGAAGCAAGCAGGCAGATCAGCAGTTCCTGCAGCGACAGGGGCTGGGTCTTGAAAACGGGGTTCAGCGCAGGCACGTAGACCGTAGCCATTTGCAGTGCAAAGGTCAACAGGACCGCGCCCAGCAAGGGGCGATTGCTGCCCAGACCCAGTCGCCAGACCGGCACCGTTTCCGATCGGACTGCCATGACGTGGGCCATTTGCGACAGAGTAAGCACGGTGAACACCATGGTTTGCCAGTGGCTGTGACCGGTTGCGATGGCCCAGGCCTGCACACCCAGGCACAGCGCCCCGATAAGCAATCCCACCCACAGGATGTGCTGCCACATGCCGTTGGCGAACAGGTTCTCGGCGGGAGGTCTGGGTGCGCGCTGCATGACGCCTGGTTCGGCCGGCTCAGCAGCAAGTGCCAGACCCGGTAGACCATCGGTCACCAGATTGACCCACAGAATATGAATCGGCAGCAAGGGTATGGGCAGCATCAGCATGGGGGCCAGAAAGATGGTCCATATCTCGCCCGAATTGCCCGTCATGGCGTAGCGCACAAACTTGCGAATGTTGTCGTAGATGCGCCGTCCCTCGCCTACCGCCTTCACGATAGTGGCAAAGTTATCGTCCAGCAGCACCAGGCTGGCAGCCTCGCGGGCGACATCTGTCCCACCCTTGCCCATGGCGATGCCGATGTCGGCGCACTTGAGCGCAGGCGCGTCGTTCACGCCGTCGCCGGTCATCGCGACAAACTCGCCCTGCGCCTGCAAAGCTTGCACGATGCGGATTTTCTGCGCCGGGTCGACCCGGGCGTAAATGCGCACCTTGCGCACCTGGGCCATCAACGCGGCGTCATCCAGCCCCACGACATCGGCACCGGTCAGCACCGGCACATCCGGCTGCTGCACGATGCCCAGCCGCAGCGCAATGGCGCGCGCGGTGGCCGGATGGTCGCCCGTAATCATCACCGGAGTGATGCCGGCTGCCAAGCACTCGCGCACCGCAGCGGCCGCCTCTGGTCGGGCCGGGTCCATCAAGCCGATCAGGCCCAGGAAGCACAAACCGCTTTCGACCGCCTCAATCTCTCCGCCCGCCTCGGGCAGATGTTCATAACTGCGCCGCGCAAAGGCCAGTACGCGCAAGCCTTGCGCTGCCAGTTCCTCAGATCGCGCCAGCCATGCCGCATGATCCAGTGGACCCTGCTCCAGGGGGGCGGATGCGCTCCAACTGGAAGCGCATAAACCAATAATCGACTCTGGCGCACCCTTGGTGTAGGCCACATAGCCTTGGGTTGTGCGGTGAAAGGTGGTCATGCACTTGCGTTCGGAGTCAAAAGGTTGCTCATGAACCCGGGGGCATGCGTCCTCCAGCTCGGTCTTGTCCAAGCCGGCATGGGCCGCCGCATCGGTGAGCGCCGTTTCGGTGGGATCACCCTGCCAGCTTCCGTCGGCGGCGCGCCGTGCATCGTTGCACAACGCTGCCGCGCGCAACAGTTCGGTAGCGGCATCGTCCGGATGCGCCACCAGCATCGCCTCGGCCTGCATCCGGTTTTGCGTGAGCGTGCCCGTCTTATCGGAACAGATAAAGGTGACCGAACCCAGAGTTTCAACCGAAGGCAGCCGCCGAATCAAGGCATTGATCGCCACCATTCTGCGTGCGCCCAGCGCCAGCAGCACGGTGACCACCGCAGGCAGCGCTTCAGGGATGGCCGCTACCGCCAGGCTGATGGCCAATAACAGCATGTGCAATGGCGGTTCGCCGCGCAACACACCAACCCCAAAAATCACACCACAAATCGCCAGTACCGCCAGCGCCACCCGCTTGCCAAACACCGCCAGGCGCAGTTGCAGGGGCGTGCTGCGCTGGGAATCCTGCTCCAGCAGCGCTGCAACTTTTCCCAACTCGGTTGCCATGCCGGTGGCCACCACCAGGCCCAGCGCGCGCCCATGGGTGACTATCGTGCCCTTGAACGCCATATTGAATCGGTCGCCCAGCGCTAGCGATGTCCCGTCAAGTGTGCCGCTGAGCTTGTCCACTGTGACCGATTCGCCCGTGAGCGCCGATTCGTCCACCTTCAGCTGCGCGGTCTGGAGCAGTCGCAGATCGGCCGGCACCTGGTTACCGGCCTCCAGCACAACGATGTCACCCGGCACCAGCATGTGCGCGGCAACCTGCTGCAGACGTCCAGCACGCAGTACCGTGGACTGTGCGGCCGACAGGCGCTGCAGGGCCGCCAGCGCCTGGTCTGCGCGCCACGCCTGCACCAGACCGATCAGCGCATTGAGGAACACGATGACCAGGATGACGAGCGTATCCACCAGGTCCCCCATCAGACCGGAAATCACCGCCGCAGCGATCAGCACCAGGATCATGAAATCGCGTAGTTGGTCCAGCAGCAGCATCCACACGCTGCGGGCGGTTTGGGCAGGAAGCGCGTTGGCACCGTAACGCAGGGCCCGCTGGTCGACCTGATGTGGCTGCAAACCGTGGACAGGGTCCACCGCGTGCGCAAGAACCAGTTCGTCGGCGGCGCGCAAGTGCCAGTCACCACCGTTCAGAGCTTGGGGTTCGATCATCGCCTGTACAAAAAATCCATACGCTAATCGTTATACCGCCTTTCCTCTGGGGACGGGCACCAATCCAGAAGTTGTACGACCAATGCGTACAAAAAAAATGTACTTCGATCGCTTGAACGTGCCGGGGCTTGACCACCCATAGCACCCACGGAAACGCCTAAGTCGTTGATTGTCAACAATTTTTCTCACTCTAACCAGAGTTGGCACGGCCAATGCATGTAGCAGTTCATCTTAGGTTCAAGATGCAAGTCAAGGAGTAAATCATGAGCGCGCTACGTCAAGTTTTGGTAGTGGATGACGACCCGGTAGTAGGCAAGAGTTTCAACCGTGTACTGTCGGACAAGGGTTATGTGGTCGTAACGGCCGAGAACGCCGCTGAGGCGCTGGAGAAGA
>CAIPGC010000190.1 GCA_903864505.1 uncultured beta proteobacterium
AAAGCTCTACGCTGTGACCATGATTCGATTATTGAAATCTCGCATTGGGGTGGCACTGTTGTCATTGGCGGTTGTACTGGCGCTTGCAAACCGCACAGGCCACGCCTTTGCCCAGGAAGTTGAAACTCGTGAAGCGCCGCCTGCAGAAGAGCTTCGGTTCCATGATTTCTATCGAATACCTGTGGGCACAAAGGGCCTAGAGATCAGCGAAACATTGAAGCTGTCCAGCGGTCGTGTCATGCGCATCGTTGGATTTATGGTGCAACAGGAAGTGGCGACTCCGGGCCGCTTCCTACTGACGCCGCAGCCCGTACAGATGAGCCAACATGCCGATGGCGAGGCAGATGACCTGCCCGCTGCGACGGTGCTGGTCATCCTTGACAGCAGCCAGCAAGAATGGAAGGTTGCCCATAGGCGCGGACTGGTCGCCCTTGAGGGCGTGCTCAGTGTGGGCCGGGAGGAGGCCGCTGATGGGCGTGTCTCCTGGGTTCGCATGCAGTTGCCGCCTGACTCCCTGCGTTCCATGAACACCTTTGAACTGGCTGGATACCTGCACAGCCAGCAGCACCGCCATTAATCCTCGATTCAATCAAGACTCTCCATGCACCTCACACTCCTGACGCACTCTTCCCCTTTGCCGCAACTCCCTGTTGCTTTGTTGGTTGCCTCTGCGCTTGTAGCAGGGACGGCGATGGCCACGCCGACCGTGAGCCGACTAACACCTCCCAGTGAACTATTCACCAGCGGCCGCCCCGCCCCGGTGATTGCCCGCTTTCTGCCCGGACAGCGCTTTGACCTGCAGGCAACCCTGCGTCCTGACGACGCAGGAAGGACTATCACGGCGGCAAAGTTTGCAATCGATGGAAAGACGGTCGATCTGCCGGTGTCCCTGCGACCCTGCAATTCCGGGTGCCTGGCAACTGTGCCGAGCAACGCGGCAATCGCTTCCATTCGTGCGGTGAGCGTTGTGAAGCCGGGGCTGCACGACTTTAGTGTGACAGCCACCCAAAGTGATGGGCAAACGGTGAGCGCCAGCGGCAACTTTGAAGTCGTGCCACTACTGGTGGGTGGTCGCAAGGTCAAGAACATCATCGTGATGCTGGGTGACGGCATGGGGGCGGCACAGCGCACGGCGGCCCGCATCGTGGCGGGTGGCTACGCGCAAGGCAAGGTGATTGCACCACTGGCCATGGACACCTTCCCGGTAACCGGCATGGTCAAGACCGCGTCCCTCAATTCGGTGGTAACCGACTCGGCACCGGGCATGACCTCCTATGTTTCGGGCAACAAGAACAACAACAACGAAGAAGGCGTGTTTCCCGACGATACGGTCGATCCCTTTGACAACCCGCGCATCGAATATCTGAGCGAGTACCTGCACCGCACCCAGGGCAAGGCATTGGGACTGGTAACCACAGCCGACGTGTTTGACGCCACACCCGCGGGCAATGCAGTGCATTCCAGTAGCCGGGGTGCCGGTACCGGCATCGTGGACCAGTATCTGGACGACCGGGGTCTCACAGGATTGTCGGTGTTGATGGGGGGTGGTCGCAAATGGTTCGTTCCTTCTACCGTACCGGGCTCGGCACGTGGCGACCGCACGGACTACGCTTTCTCTACCTCGGACGCGCACACGGCGCAGATCGTCCAACGATGGGGTGTGGCGCCCGGAAAGCTCGACAAGGACCGCGACCTGCTCGCAGAGTTTCAGGCAGCGGGCTTTGCGTATGCGTCCGACAAATCGACGATGGAGACCATTGATCCGCGTACCGCGGACAAGCTGTTGGGCCTGTTCTCTCACTCCAATATGAATGTGGCACTGGACAAGATGGATGGGCGGCGCAGCAAAGCACGTGGTGCTTCCGGTCGGGTGGTGGATGACTACGGTTTCCCGGACCAACCCCTGCTCGAAGAAATGACGTCCAAGGCACTTGCAGTGCTGGAGCGCAAGAAGAATGGCTTCGTCCTTATGGTCGAAGGAGCCTCCATCGACAAGCAGGCGCACAACATGGATACCGAGCGCTGGATGCTTGACACCATCGAGTTCGATCGTGCCATTGCGGTGGCCAAAGCGTTTGCGGCACGCCAGGGCGACACGCTTGTGATCGTGACCGCCGACCACGAGTGTTCGGGCGCGGCATTGATTGGCGGGTCGCGTGTTTCGGATGCACGTCTGCAGGAGCTGGTGCGTGAGGGGGGCGCTGCCAACGTGCGTGACAAGGTGGTTGGCATTTATGAGCAAGCAGGCTTTCCAAAATACCGGATGGCAGCAGACGGCTATCCGGAAACCACCGACATTGATAACCGCCTGCTGGTGGGTTACGGTGCCAACGCCGACCGCTATGAGGATTGGCGCACCAATGAGCGTCCGCTGCAGGACAGCCAACAGCCCTTTGTGAAGAAGGAGCCTCTGTCAGCCTACCCCGCGGGTCCGATGACCCGTGACGCAGAAGGAAGATTCATGGTAACCGGGCAGGTTCCGGGTGATAGCGCGGTGCATACTGCCACCGACATTCCGTTGTCCGCCTTCGGGCCCGGGGCATGGGCGTTTACGGGTGTGATGGACAACACCGATGTGTTTTTCAAATTGGCACAGGCGGCATCAGGTGGAAGTCTCGTGCCCGATGGTTTGGTCCTGGCCCCTGTCAAGTCTTTGCATAAGCGATAGCCTGGTCGGGACTGGTATTGGTCATGAACGCGATTTTGAGCGCCGAACCCAGGGGGCGATTGCAGGGGCACTCCTATCCAATGCATATATCGTTGCTGTCGGATGGGCAGGGAATGCTGGAGCAGATACTGCAACAAAAGCGCCTTTACCCAGTCTATCAACCCATAGTAGACCTCGCTGATGCGTCCATCTACGCCCATGAGGCCCTGATTCGCGGACCTCAGGGTACGGATCTGCACACGCCCGACGCGCTGTTGCGCGCAGCCGATGACGAAGACCTGAGCAATGAGTTTGAGTCTGCCTGCATGGAGTCTGCCATGCAGACCTGGGGGCACATTAAGGCGCAAGG
>CAIPGC010000191.1 GCA_903864505.1 uncultured beta proteobacterium
CACCTCGCCCTGACCAGGCAAAAAAAGGGGCTCCTGTGACAGGAGCCCCGAACCTTGGAGCAGTCGCCCTCAGGCGACCTGAGCAAACTCAGAAGCTGTGGCGCACGCCAAATTCGTAGCCAGTGCTGCCACCACCCGGTGTGGTGGTGCTGTTGCCGCTACCCACGGAGAACTTGACGCCGGTCCCGTCATTGCTGACTTGCGAGTAGTTGGCATAGAGCGCCGTGCGCTTGGACAGGTCATGCACATAGCCGACAGCCCATTGGGTTGCATCGTTGGCTACCTTGTCAGCCTTGAGCGTGGTGTAGGCAAAACGCACTTCACCCGTGCTGACCTTGTACTGCGTACCCACCATGTTGACCGTGGTGCTGGTCACGCCGACATCGTTCTTGCCCCACAGGTACATCAGCTTGGCCGGACCAAACTGGTAGTTGATGGCAAAGTTGGTCTGGGTGAAGTCACCCGTGGCGTATTTCGTGGTACCCGTGGCAAGGGCCATATTGAGGTCGCCAGAGCGGTAGCCGATACGAGCGCCCACATGGTTACCGTCGTCAGCGATAGCGCCCGCATTGCTGGCCTGCTCACCCATGGCGTACATGAAATGACCCGTAAAGCCACCCAGACCGGCGGGCAGGAAATAGCCGATCGAATTGGAGGCCCGGACATTGGTGCGCGCTGTGGTGCCACCGGTGTTGACCTGATAGAACAGCTGACCGGCATTGCCCACACCGTTGGTACCGAACGGGTGCATGGAGACCGTCAGGTTGTTGAAACTTGGCACGTAATCGCGGCCCAGGCGCAGCTCACCAAAACCGCCGATCAAGCTCACTGTGGAGCGTCGGCCAAAAGTCAGACCCTGGCTGCCATTGATGCCGGCCAGACCAGCGGTCTTGTTTTCCACGCTGGTTGAGCCGCCGATGCCCGTGTCCGGACCGACAGCTGCTTCCAGCCAGAAGGCGGCCTTCATGCCACCACCCAGATCTTCTGTGCCTCGGAAACCCAGGCGGCTCGAGGTGTTGCCGTCGGTGTTGATGGAACTGACTGAACCATTACCATCGGCGCTGGTGTGGAGGTAGCCGATGTCGAGCAGACCGAAGATTTCCACGTTCGCCTGGGCATGAGCCATTCCGGCAAGGGAAGACAGGGCAGTCAGCACAAAGGCCGGGCGGCGCAGTGTCTGTAGCAGACGATGGGGACGGGTCTGTTGTTGCATGGATTTTTCCTCCTGAGGTTGAAGTTCAAGGCGCATGGTACGGCGCCCTTGGATTCAATCCGTTCTTTGCAACCAACACCTAGGGTAAATACCTATCTTTGGGTTGCGATCAGTTGACTTTTCGCAACGTTGTACCGACTGTGCTGGCCTTTGCGCCTATCCATCGCGCATTCTCGTTCTTCTGAATCGCGCGGATCAACATTGGAGATAATGAAAGCATCTTGAAGAAACGCAGCCACGCCTTACCCGAAGTCAATTTCTCTGACGATGGTCCGCTGCGTCATCTGCATTTGGGCACGGAGTGGATTCAGGGCACCATGGTGCTGGATGCACCGACGGCGCTCTATCACGAGTACATCCAGCGCATGATGGCCTGGCTTTTGTTTGTCGAACCTGACAGCGTGGCCAAGCGCCAGGCCATGCAACTGGGGCTGGGGGCCGGGTCGCTGACCAAGTTCTGCCACAAAG
>CAIPGC010000192.1 GCA_903864505.1 uncultured beta proteobacterium
CGTCGCAACGCGATTGCCGATTCGCGCCAGATTCGCACCTCGGCGCTGCTGGCGCGGGTCACGACCTACACCACCATCGCCGGCGCAGAAGCTGCAGTCGAGGGTATGAAGTACCTGGATCACTTGGGCGTCATCTCGGTGCAGGAGATGCACGACCAACTGATGGACCAAGTATTGGCATAATCCAGACTCGCTATTTCTTTTGAGGACAGTGCGGCGCGTGTGCGTTGTACTGTCCTTGTTATTTTTGACCACTGTTTACTATGGCAACCATTCCAATTACCAAGCGCGGCGCTGAATTGCTCAAGGCCGAATTGCACAAGCTCAAAACGGTGGACCGGCCCTGGGTCATCAATGCCATCTCCGAGGCACGCGCGCAAGGCGATCTGAGCGAAAACGCCGAGTATGAAGTGGCCAAGGATCGCCAGGGGTTCATTGAGGGCCGCATTCAGGAAGTCGAAAGCAAGCTGTCGGCGGCGCAGGTGATTGATCCCAGCGAGCTGGACGCGGGCGGTCGCGTGGTATTCGGCTGCACCGTGGAACTGGAAGAAGAGTCCAGCGGCGAGCGGGTCAAGTACCAGATCGTTGGCGAAGATGAGGCCGACCTGAAGTTTGGCCGCATCAACATCAGTTCCCCCATAGCCCGTGCGCTGATCGGCAAGGAAGAAGGCGACACCGTAGACGTGCAGGCACCCGGGGGCGTCAAGTCGTACGAAATCGTCGCGGTGCACTACCTCTGATGCGCATGCATCGGTTGCGGGCCCTGCCGTTGTGGGTTGCTGCGGCCTGGTGGGGCAGTCTGACCACGGTGGGCTTTTTTGTCGTTCCTATGCTCTTTGCCTACCTGCCCAGCCCGGCGCTGGCCGGCAATATGGCGGCGCATCTGTTCGCCGGGCAAACCGCCATATCCACCGTCTGTGGCCTGCTCCTGCTGCTGGTCTTTAGATCAAATGCAGCGTTAGCCCCCGCCGATACTGCGCAGGCAGCTACACTTTTTGTAGTGGCTGGGGTTTTGCTGGCGCTGCTGGTGGAGTTTGCGGTGTCGCCCCACATCGTTGCGCGGGACAACCTGGCGCTGTGGCACCGGGTGGGCAGCGCGATGTATCTGGCCCAGTGGCTGTGCGCCACCGTTGTGTTGGGGAAATTGGCTGGTAAGGGTCAGTGAGCCGAGCGCGTCAACTCTGGCTGCGCTTCTTCAGGCTGACTTTGGGCTTGGGTTTGGCGCGCCTGACGTTGCCTCCCGCCGTTAGCCGCTGATTGCCGAGCACCCGCAGCGTCTTCACCTCGGGGCGTTGTCCCGCGCGCTTGCTGTACTTGAGGACCTTGAAATCGCGTGGACCGGCCATGCGATCCTCGTCCACTACCCGTTCTTTTTCCACTTTGGGGCGCCACAGCACGAGCAGCTTTCCAATGTGCTGGATCGGCGCTGCATTGAGTTCGTCGGACAGTGTCTGGAATATGGCTTCGCGTGCCGCGCGGTCATCGGAAAACACCCGGACCTTGATCAAGCCGTGGGCGTTGAGTGCGGCATCGGTTTCCTTCTTGACCGCCTCTGTGAGCCCGTCGTTTCCAATCATCACGACCGGATTGAGATGATGCGCCTCGGAGCGGTGCTCCTTGCGCTGGGCGGGGGTGAGTTGGATTTGAGGCATGTGGGTATTATCAGCGCAATGAAAACCAAAACGAGCAGCAAGAAAGTCAACAAGGCCTGGCTGCACGACCACATCAACGACCCCTACGTCAAGCTGGCGGGCCGGGAAGGTTACCGGGCTCGGGCCGCCTACAAGCTCAAGGAGATTGACGAAACCTTCGGTTTGATCAAGCCCGGTTATCTGGTGGTCGATTTGGGTTGCACGCCGGGGGCCTGGAGCCAGTATGTGCGGCGGCGCCTGTCGCCGTCGGGTGCCGCCGTGGGGGAACTCCATGGCACCATCATCGGCTTGGACCTGTTGCCCATGGAACCCATAGAGGGCGTTACGTTTATCCAGGGGGATTTTCGGGAGTCCGACGTGTTCGACCAGTTGACACAGGCGCTGCAGGGGCGACAGGCTGATGTGGTGGTTTCGGACATGGCGCCCAACTTGTCGGGCATTGCGTCGGCCGACGCCGCGCGGGTGGAAAACCTGGTGGAACTGGCCATTGAATTCGCCCGGAACCACATGAAACCACAGGGCGCGCTGGTGGCCAAGGCATTTCACGGTGGCAGCTACAGCGCGGTAGTGCAGCACTTCAAGGCAGCGTTCAAAGTGGTCAAGCCCTGCAAACCCAAGGCCTCGCGGGACCGGTCATCCGAAACTTTTTTGGTGGGTCTTGGTCTCAAGTGAACGCGATAAAGGGTGTTAAATCCACAAAGTGAGCAGGTTTGAGGCGTGTAAATAGCACGACTATTGCCTTGAAACGCCTAAAATGGGACTCAGATACGGTCAGTCTTTCTAATTGCGCCCCTCTTGGAGCTTCGCTTGAATAATCAGTGGTTTTCGAAAATTGCAGTGTGGTTGGTGATTGGCCTCGTGCTGTTCACTGTTTTCAAGCAGTTTGACACGCGCGGTGCGGCCGGCGCCAATATGGTGGGTTACTCCGACTTCCTGGAAGAAGTGCGCAACAAGCACATCAAGAGCGCCATCATTCAGGAGGGCCAGGGCGGTACCGAGATTCTGGCTATCACCACCGACGATCGCAAAGTGCGCACCACGGCCACCTATCTGGACCGCGGTCTGGTCGGTGACCTCATCAACAACGGGGTCAAGTTTGATGTCAAACCGCGTGAAGAGGGCTCCCTTCTGATGACCCTGCTGGTGAGTTGGGGTCCGATGCTGTTGCTGATCGGGGTCTGGATTTATTTCATGCGCCAGATGCAGGGCGGTGGCAAGGGCGGTGCGTTCAGCTTTGGCAAGAGCAAGGCGCGGCTGATGGACGAAAACACCAACACCGTGACGTTTGCCGATGTGGCAGGATGCGACGAGGCCAAGGAAGAAGTGAAGGAAGTGGTTGATTTCCTGAAGGACCCCAGCAAGTTTCAGAAGCTCGGTGGCCGTATTCCACGGGGTCTGCTGCTGGTCGGCCCCCCAGGAACCGGTAAGACGCTGCTGGCAAAGTCCATCGCAGGTGAAGCCAAGGTGCCGTTTTTCAGCATCTCTGGTTCCGACTTCGTGGAAATGTTTGTCGGTGTGGGTGCCTCGCGTGTGCGTGACATGTTCGAGAACGCCAAGAAGAACGCGCCCTGCATTATCTTCATCGATGAAATTGATGCGGTGGGGCGTCAGCGCGGTGCAGGTCTGGGTGGTGGTAATGATGAGCGTGAGCAGACTTTGAATCAGATGCTGGTCGAGATGGATGGCTTTGAGACCAATGTGGGTGTGATTGTGGTGGCCGCTACCAATCGGCCCGACATTCTTGATGCAGCCTTGCTGCGCCCCGGTCGTTTTGATCGTCAGGTGTATGTCACGTTGCCGGACATTCGAGGCCGTGAGCAGATTTTGAATGTCCACATGCGCAAGGTCCCGTTGGGGCAGGATGTCAGCGCCAGCGTGATCGCCCGCGGCACGCCCGGCATGTCGGGTGCGGATCTGGCCAACCTGTGCAATGAGGCTGCCCTGATGGCGGCGCGGCGCAGCGCACGTGTGGTCGAGATGGAGGATTTCGAAAAGGCCAAGGACAAGATCCTGATGGGCCCGGAGCGCAAGAGTATGGTCATGCCCGAAGAAGAGCGCAGGAACACCGCCTATCACGAGTCTGGCCACGCGCTCATCGGAAAGATGCTGCCCAAGTGCGACCCGGTGCACAAGGTCACGATCATTCCACGCGGCCGGGCCCTGGGCGTGACCATGAGCCTGCCGGCGCAGGACCGCTACTCTTACGACAGCGAGTACATGCTCAATCAGATCAGCATGCTGTTTGGTGGGCGCATTGCCGAAGAAGTGTTCATGAAGCAGATGACCACCGGTGCCAGTAACGATTTTGAGCGCGCGACCCACATCGCCCGCGATATGGTTACCCGTTATGGCATGACCGATGCCCTGGGTCCCATGGTCTATGCAGAGAACGAGGGCGAGGTGTTTCTGGGCCGCTCGGTTACCAAGACCACCAACATGAGCGAACAGACGATGCAGAAAGTTGACTCCGAGGTGCGCCGCATCATCGACCAGCAGTATTCGCAGGCGCGCAAGCTGATCGAAGACAACCAGGACAAAATGCACGCCATGGCCAAGGCGCTACTGGAGTGGGAAACCATTGATAGCGACCAGCTCGATGACATCATGGCCGGCAAGGAGCCGCGTCCGCCCAAGGACTGGACACCGCGCACCCCTAATTCGGGTGGCGGAGATGGCGGCGGTGCCGCGGCTGTGACCGCCGACCCCGCGCCTACCGTGGCCTGATGCATTGAAGGCACAATGAGCGGGGCCTGGTGCCCCGTTTTGCTTTTTGACAACGACCACCATGCATTGGCAAACCAGCCGCTACGTAGTTGACTTGACGACACCCAGGGTAATGGGGATTGTCAACGTCACCCCGGATTCCTTTTCCGACGGTGGATGGTACGTATCGCATGAAGCGGCGCTGGAGCACTGCGATCAGCTTGTCAAAAATGGGGCGGACATCCTGGACATTGGCGGTGAGTCGACCCGACCAGGTGCTCTGCCGTTGCCGGTGGATGAAGAACTGTCCCGCGTGTTGCCGGTGGTACGCCATGCGGTGACGTTGGGTGTTCCAGTGTCGGTGGATACCTACAAACCACAGGTCATGCAGGCGGTGCTGGATCTAGGGGCAGACATCATCAACGATGTATGGGCGTTGCGCTGGATCCCCCCTTCAGGCAGTCGGACCGGGCGCGAGGTGGTGGCATCTCACAGCGCGTGCGGCGTGTGCCTGATGCACATGCACCGCGAGCCGGCGACCATGCAGGCGGTTCCCATGGAAGGTGATGTGTTGCCACAGGTGCTATCATTTTTGGAGCTGCTCACGCAGAATCTACGGGTTCTAGGGGTCGATAGGTCACGTATCTGTGTGGACCCGGGGATCGGATTTGGCAAGACCGTGCCACAGAACTTTGCACTGCTGGCGCGGCAATCCCAACTTCTTTCACTCGGCTACCCGTTGTTGGTTGGGTGGTCCCGCAAGTCGTCATTGGCTGCGGTTACGCAGCGTTCGCTGGCGACGGTTGCCACGCTGGATATCGCCGAACGCATGGTTCCCAGCGTTGCAGCGGCCATACTTGCGGTGCAGCATGGTGCCAGTATCGTGCGTGTGCACGATGTCAAGGAGACGGTGCAGGCGCTGCGGGTGCTCGCTGCAATGCAAAGCCAGGGCTCCAACGCGAAATGACAAGCAATCTTATTTACCAGGGCAGAAACTCATGACACGACAGTATTTTGGAACGGACGGGATTCGCGGTACGGTTGGCCAGGCTCCGATCACGCCGGATTTCGTATTGCGTCTAGCGCATGCCGTCGGTCGCGTGCTCAAGAAAACCGAAACACGTCCCACCGTCCTCATTGGAAAGGACACACGCATCTCAGGCTACATGCTGGAGAGTGCACTGGAGAGTGGATTCAACTCAGCCGGGGTTGATGTTGTGTTGCTGGGGCCATTGCCTACTCCCGGGGTTGCCTACCTGACCCGTGCTCAGCGCGCATCGCTGGGGGTGGTTATCAGTGCCAGTCATAACCCATTTGCGGACAACGGAATCAAGTTTTTCAGCGCCCACGGTACCAAACTGTCCGATGCCTGGGAACGCGACGTGGAAGAAGCTTTGGAGCAAGCACCCGTATGGGCCGATTCGGTCAACTTAGGCAAAACGCGACGCCTCGACGATGCCGCAGGTAGGTATATCGAGTTTTGCAAGAGTACTTTTGCCAATGACCTGACCCTCAAGGGCATGAAGATCGTGGTCGATGCGGCGCATGGTGCGGCTTACCACATTGCGCCCAAGGTGTTTCACGAACTCGGCGCCGAAGTCATTGCCATCGGTTGTTCGCCTGACGGCCTCAATATCAACCACGAGGTTGGAGCCACCCATCCGCAGACACTGGTCGAGGCGGTGAAGGCCCATCGGGCCGATTTTGGTGTGGCGCTGGACGGCGACGCTGACAGATTGCAATTGGTGGACGCGCAGGGGCGCCTGTACAACGGTGACGAATTGCTTTACCTGATGGCAGATGACCGACTGGGAC
>CAIPGC010000193.1 GCA_903864505.1 uncultured beta proteobacterium
ATGATGCAGCAGTATCTGGAGCTTAAGAAGGCGTTTCCAGAAACCCTGCTGTTTTATCGCATGGGTGATTTCTACGAGATGTTCTATGGCGATGCAGAGAAGGCGGCAAGGTTGCTCGACATCACTCTCACCACCCGTGGCCAGTCCGCCGGGGCACCGGTGGCGATGGCGGGTGTGCCCTTTCACGCCATGGAGGGCTACCTCGCCAAGCTGATCCGCCATGGTGAGTCGGTCGCCATATGTGAACAGGTGGGCGAAGTCGGCGCGTCCAAGGGTCCCGTGGAACGCAAGGTGGTTCGCGTCGTCACACCGGGTACGCTGACCGACTCGGCGCTGCTGTCCGAGAAGTCCGAGTCCATGCTGATGGCGGTGCACCAGGGCCCACGCAACCGCTGCGGGCTGGCCTGGTTATCGGTGACACAGGGCATTGTGTTCCTGGCCGAATGCTCTCCCGACAGCGTGGCGGACTGGGTTGGACGCGTCGGCCCGAGTGAGCTGGCCTACAGCACGGACGCAACTGCCAGTTTTGAAGAACGCCTGAAGCGTCTGCGCCAGGGCTCGACGCTGTACCTTACCGCAAGACCCGCCTGGCAATTTGACAGCGCGCTGGGGCAGCGCAAACTGCTCGAAGCCTTGCAGGCTGCAAGCCTCAGCAGCTGGAATGCCCAGGACCTTGCGCTGGCTCATGCGGCGGCTGCCGCGCTGCTGGCCTACGCCGAACACACTCAGGGCCGCAGCCTCACCCACATCCACAGCGTGCAACTGCAGCGTGACGACACACAGATCGACCTGCCCGCGACCACGCGACGCAACCTGGAACTCACACAGACCCTGCGCGGCGAAGACTCCCCCACCCTTTTCTCATTGCTCGACAGCTGCATGACCGGCATGGGCAGTCGTCTGCTCAAGCGCTGGCTGCTCGAACCCGCGCGGGACCGCACCGTAGCGCAGCAACGCTTGCAGGCCATCACCACCCTGCGCGAGGGCTTGTGGCAAACCTTGCGCTCCCAACTCAAGGGCTGCGCCGATGTGGAACGCATCAGCGCACGCACCGCACTGCGCCAGGTGCGTCCCCGCGAACTCGTAGCGCTGGTTCAAACGCTACAAAAAATGCAGCAGCTTGCGCAGCATCTGCAAGGGCTGGAAGGCTATTTGGCTGGGGACTCTGCTCCGCGTTCTCCGCCCGCGGTGCGGGCTCCCCCTATACCTGCGCAGAATCCCCAGCCAAATAGCCCGCCACAGGGCTTGCTGGCATACATTGCGAACGGTCTGCAGCCACCGGCTGACTGTGCCGCCCTGTTGCTGCACGCCATTGACCCCGAGCCCGCCGCCCTGGTGCGCGACGGCGGAGTTATTGCCAACGGATTTGATGCAGAGCTCGACGAATTGCGCGCCATCCAGACCAACTGCGATACCTTCCTGCTTGACTTGGAAGTGCGAGAGAAGGCCCGCACCGGCATTGCCAATCTGCGTGTGCAATTCAACAAGGTGCATGGCTTCTACATCGAGGTCACTACCGGGCAGGCCGACAGGGTTCCTGACGACTACCGCCGCCGCCAGACCCTGAAGAACGCAGAGCGCTTCATCACGCCCGAGCTCAAGGCGTTTGAGGACAAGGCGCTGTCGGCGCAGGAGCGCGCGCTGGCGCGTGAAAAGTGGCTGTTCGAACAGGTGCTTGATGCGCTGCAATCACACATCCCTGCCCTGACGCGGGTGGCACAGGCATTGGCCAGCCTGGACGCACTGTGTGCGCTGACCGAGCGCTCCCTGACACTGGAGTGGAATGCACCACAATTTGTAAACGAACCCTGCATCGACATTCAGGAAGGTCGCCACCCGGTGGTGCAGGCGCGACTGGCGGAGTTGTCGAGCGGCAATTTCATTGCCAACGCCACGCGGTTGGGCCCCAGACAGCGCATGCAGATCATCACCGGCCCCAACATGGGCGGCAAGTCGACCTACATGCGCCAGGTCGCACTGATGGTGCTTTTGGCCAGCGTGGGCAGTTACGTGCCCGCCAGCGTCTGCCGTCTGGGGCCGATTGACGCCATCCACACCCGCATCGGCGCGGCCGACGACCTGGCCAACGCCCAGTCCACTTTCATGCTGGAGATGACCGAAGCGGCGCAGATCCTGCATGCTGCCACACCCCAGTCACTGGTACTGATGGACGAGATTGGACGCGGCACCTCCACCTTTGACGGTCTGGCCCTAGCCAGCGCCATCGCCACCCAGTTGCACGACAAGACGCAGGCATTCACGCTCTTTGCCACCCACTACTTTGAGCTGACTGAGTTCCCTGCGAACCACCACGCTGCAGTCAATGTGCACGTCAGCGCGACCGAGTCGGGTCGAAACATTGTGTTCCTGCATGAAATTCAGAGTGGTCCAGCCAGCAAGAGTTACGGGGTGCACGTTGCTCGCTTGGCGGGCATGCCCGCAGCGGTGCTGAACCAGGCACGCCAAGTGCTCGAGGCGTTGGAAACCCACGCCACCCAGACGCGGGCGCAGGTTGACCTGTTTGCGGCCCAACCCGCTGTAGAAACCATAGCTGCTAGCGCTCTGGATTCGGCCGTTTCAGGTCTAAATCCTGATCTTTTGAGTCCACGCGAGGCGTTGGAGGCGCTGTACCACTTGAAGGCGCTCGCTGAGCGGGGTTGAGGCATTTTGAGCCCCGATACACTCAGGGTTTTGAAACCATTAACTGAACATGACCTACTGTGTCGCCATCAAACTCAATGCGGGGCTGGTGTTCCTGTCCGACTCTCGCACCAATGCCGGCCTGGACCAGATCAGCACCTTTCGCAAGATGATCGTGTATGAGAAGCCGGGCGACCGCTTCATGGTGCTGCTGTCAGCAGGCAACTTGAGCATTTCACAATCAATCCGGGAAATTTTGCAGGTGGAGAAACTCAAGGACGACGAGCACAGCGACGGTATTACGATCTGGAACGCTAGCAGCATGTTTGACGCAGCGCGCGTGCTGGGAGCCGCCATTCGCCGGGTCCAGGAGCGCGATGGCGAGTCGCTCAAGCAGGCCGGGGTGGACTTCAACGTGTCACTCATCTTTGGGGGACAAATTCACGGGGAAGGCATGCGCCTGTTTCAAGTCTATTCGGCAGGAAACTTTATCGAAGCCACTCCCGAGACACCCTACTTTCAGGTGGGAGAATCCAAATACGGAAAACCGGTACTGGACCGCGTCATCACCCCGACCACACCGCTGGACGAGGCCGCAAAATGTGCCCTGGTGTCGATGGACTCCACCCTCAAGTCGAATTTATCTGTGGGCCTGCCCATGGACTTGGTGGTCTACGAGGCCAACCAGTTCCAGACCGACCGCATCGTGTGCATCGACGAGAACAATCCGTATTTCAAGATGCTGCACGGCAGTTGGGGCCAGAAGCTGCGCGAGGTGTTTGACAGCATCGAAGATCCGATGTGGAACGGCGAGAAAACCACGATACCGCTGCTCGTGCACTCCGAACGCAGCCTGCCGCTGAAAAAAATTAGCACGCCGGAGGAAAAATTGATCTGACCAGATGATCGTCTTCTCCCACGCCAACAGCTTTCCGGCCAGCACCTACCGCGTGCTGTTCAAGAACCTTCGCGCGCGCGGCTACGAGGTCCGGGCGATCGAGAAGTTTGGCCATGACCCGCGCTATCCGGTCACCAACAACTGGCCCCATGTCATGCAGCAGCATATTGACTTCACACAGGTCGAAGTCGAAAAGTTCGGTGGTGCGGTCTGGCTGGTAGGACATTCCCTGGGTGGCTTTTTGAGTTTGATGGTGGCATCGCGCTACCCTGAGGTGGCGCGCGGGGTGGTACTGGTGGATTCGCCCATTCTGGGAGGCTGGCGCTCCACCGCAGTTGGCGTGATGAAAACGACGCAGATGATGGGCTCACTCTCGCCCGGTGCCATCAGCCGCCGGCGTCGCAATAGTTGGCCCTCCATCGAAGCCGCCTTCGAGCACTTTCGCCACAAGAAAGCCTTTGCCGCCTGGGACGAACAGGTGCTGCGCGATTACGTTACCCACGGCACCTTGGAGGCGCACGGCAAGCGAATCCTCAGCTTTGACCGCGAGGTGGAAACCCGGTTCTACAACACCGTGCCCGACAACCTTGAACAGTTGCTGGCTCGTCACCCGGTCAAATGCCCGGTAAGCTTCATTGGCGGGCGCGCCTCGCGCGAAATGAAGCAGGTAGGCATGGCGGCCACTGAACGTATCACCAAGGGTCGCATCATGATGCTCGACGGCAGCCACCTCTTCCCAATGGAAAAGCCAATCGCCACCGCCGCCGCCATTGAAGCGGCACTGCGGAATTTTTCAGATTGAAACAGTCGACCGCACCGACCGTGAATTGGTGTCTGCTGGTCGGTGAAATTGGAGGGCATTGCCCCCTCCTCAAAGGCCATATCCGTATAAAGTCGGTAATATCTCTACTGTTCGCGCTTGCAAACTTTTCTGCATAAACCACAGGCTACTTAACTTTGAGTACAACCGCAGTCGCAGCACTACCGACTGGACAGATTATCCCGTTAAGTACGCAGCAAACTGCGGGAGTAGGCCTGCCCAACGTGGCCACGCTTCCAACGGAGCACATTGTCGCCTTGAGTACACAGCAAGTGGTCGCGAAGCTCGCCACTGCCACGCTGACTACGGCCGCATTGACTGCAATGACCCCCGGGCAGATGAGTTCCCCGGGTACTTACCAGGTGGCGAAACTGCACCTTCCAGCAGGAGACACGTCCAGCACGGTTCAGGTCATCAGTCTGAGTACCAGTCAGATCGCCGCCCTCACCACAGATCAGCTCATCTCCATCAGCACCGACGACATTGGGGCGTTGAGCACCGCTGCCATCGTTGCGCTGACTACGGACACCATCGCAGTGCTCACCACCGCCCAGATCAGCGCTCTG
>CAIPGC010000194.1 GCA_903864505.1 uncultured beta proteobacterium
GCCGGTGCACAGAGGCAATGCTGCCGCCACGGCAGAAAACGTAGCCTGGACCCCCGCATGGGCGATTGGATCATGGCAGGTCAGACCAAACTGGGTGCTAACCGTGGTCGCGGCGCTTGAACTCAGTTTGGTCGGTACACCGGAGGCATTGACGGCCGTTATGTAGATGCCGCTCTTTGCCACCCCCGCAACCATCGCGGTCCAGGTGAGCGCACCACAGGTTTGCCCGGGCTGTCCAATGGCGATGCCATCGACGCAAGCCCCATTGGTAAAGATGAAATACGGAATGAAGTTGCCACTGGTAAAGCTGGCAGTGTTGTTGGTAGTGACTGGGTCATTACCGGTTCCGGTCAGTACTGCGGTGTTCGTAATGCTGCCGGTGACACTGGCGCCGACCGAAGCCAGGATGGCCAGATCAGGGGCCTTGACTCCGTTGGCCAGCGTGCCTGACCAGGTGCAGGTGACGGTCTGGGCATTTGCAGTGCAGAGCCACCCGGTGCCGGTGCCGGACAGGAAGGTCAATCCATTTGGCAAAGTATCAACCACCTGGATAGCACCCGACAGCGGGTCTGGTCCGTTGTTGGTCGCTTTCAAGGTGTAAGTCGTGTTGGTGCCAGGAATCAGCGTGGAGTCCCCTGTCTTTGTCAATGCGAGATCGGAGCTGGAAACCGCATTGCCGACACATACATCGTCGATATGCCAGTAACTCTTGTCGTAGCCGCTGCCGGCAACCTGGCGGAATCGCAACCGAAACCCTGCATGCTTGGCATCCGTTGGAATGGCGTAACTGGCAGAGTAGCTGGTTCCCGCAGCTACTGAGCCCAGATAGGTGTTGAGTGTCGTCCATGCCCCCGAACTGTTCATGTATTCGACCACCAGGTTTTCGTTGGTGACCGGATCCAGCGCAGAGCTAGTTCCGCTTCTGAGCCAGAACGTAATATTGCCTGACACGCCAGTAAGGTCGGTCTTGAACGTTGCAGCGGTGACGTAACCCCACCGCATATCCAGCTCATGGCTTGAAGACTGATAGGCCAGCGAGCCGATGCTGGCGTCGCCAATATTTCCGGACGCATAACCCTCGGCACTGATGCTCCAGCGGCTCAGACCGGCTTCAAAGTTGTCGCAAAAAGCGCCCACATACACCGGCGCTGTCACTTTTCGGATCACCACGTCGTCCATGTGCCAGTAGTCATACCCCACCACCCCAGCGGCCCCACCATTGGTACCGGAGGACCCACTGCCGGACGGCTGGTAAAAACGCATCTTGAAATTTGCGTGCAGGGCATCCACAGGAAGTTCGATGGTGGGCGTAAAAATCTTTCCATCACACAGTGCTGCAGAGGGACTGGACGGATATTGGGCCAGCGTCTTCCAGGTATTGTTGCTGGAGTAATACTGCACCAGGTAGTTCTCACCGGCCCCTTCCGGGCACTCACTGAAGGTGTCGCGCCCGCGCCGCATCCAGAAGCTTAACTGCGCTCCCGTCGTCACCGACAGGTCAATGACCGGACTGTCCACCGACACGATCGACCACCGGGTAAACATGGCGCGTGTCGAGTTGGGTCGTGGATTGGAGTAGGTATTGAACGGTGGGATGTCGCTGTCAATACCGGAACAACCGGCGTTGCCCGACGCGCCAGCGCAGTTGGACGCATTGGCAGGCGTCACGGTCCAGCCATTACCCAAGGTACCCGGGTTGGAACGCTCGAAGTCATCACAAAATAGGATGTCGGACGCGCCGCTGCACACGGACGCAATCAGTGTATAGGCTTGTCCCGTAAAGTTGCCATTGCCGGCACCAGTTCCACCAAGGACAACCCCTCCCGAGCCGATGGTGTCATCGTCTACCAGATTCAGACCCAGGGTACCGGTCGTACCCGTGCCCGTTCCAGCAGTCACCGTCCAGGTGGTACCGCTTCCCGTCACCGAAGTGATTGCAGCGCCAGTAGCGCCGCCCGACTGAGCCAGTGAAAAATCGGTGGCATCAACACCAGTTACGCTGGCTGAAAATACGACGGTCCAGGAAACCGTTGCACCCTTCTTGGTGGGGTCAAAACTGGCACGGTTGATCGACGTGACGCTGGGCGGGCCGGTCGTAACGAAAGTGCGGTCGGAACCGCTGGTCGTGCCGGCGCTGTTGGTTCCCTTCACGCGAAAGTGGTAGGTCGTATTTTGGGACAGTCCAGTGATTGCTGCCGAAACCGCCAGCGCGGATGCATCAAGAGCAGCCGGGCTTTGGGTCGCGGTTATGGTGCTGCCATAGCTGGTTGTCAGTCCATATTCAAAGATGACTGTGGTGGAGCCGCCATTGCTTGTCACGGCACCATTCAAAGTCGCGCCACCGGCGGTGATGGAAGTCGCTGCGTTGGTCGTGACACTTGGTGCCTGCGCATACGTGATGACGACCTTCCCATTGCCGCCGTCTCCGCCACTTCGATCAGTATTGCTGGTGGCATACCCACCGCCGCCGCCGCCGCCAGAATCATTGCCCGTGTTGCCCGTTGCCCTGCTGCTAAGGCCGTCTCCACCATTGCCCCCGCCAATGGTGCTGCCAACGCCACCCGTTAGGCCACTTGCGGATCCGCCCGCGCCGGTGCTGCCCGCACCGCCACCGCCAGCACCTCCTGTACCCGTGGTGCTGCCTGACGAGCCCGATCCACCTGCGTAGACAACATCCCCCACACCGCTTGCTGAGGAACCAGTTCCCGCAACGCCGTTGGTGGCGCCAGTCCCGCCAGCGCCGCCCTTGGCCACAACCGAGGTTGCTGCAAAGCTTGAATCTCCACCGGATGCGCCATTGCCGGTACTGCCGTTGCCACCGGTGCCTACAACGACTGCGTAAACGGAGCCTGGAGTGACCGTCAACACCTTGCGCGCGTACTGTCCCCCGGCACCACCCCCTCCTTTGCCGGGATTGGTGGTGGCACCACCACCCGCACCCCCACCGCCCCACGCCTCCACCGTGACACTGGTCACGCCCGCCGGTGCAGTCCAGTTGCCTGAACTACTGATCGTGACCGTGGTCGCACATACCAGGGATGCAGCCAACCCCACCGTCGCCAACAGCAGCGTGCGAAAAAAGGAAAGCCAATGTTTCATGGTGCAGATGGTCCCTACTTTTCCAGGCTCGCCGAGAGGCTGCGCTCAATATAGCCTAGCGAGCCGGCGTTGCCGCTGGCCAGTGTAGCAATCGCAGCATCCGTGCAAGACGAAGGTGCGACCGAGTAGGCCGCGGAAGTCAGCTGATAGATGGCGACCGAGGTTGGATCGCTATAGGCGTTGTACGAACACGAAATACAAACCGAAAATGAGTCCACCGTCAACTGTGTTCGCACCGGAACCGCTCCACTGACGGCAGGGCATGTTGTTGCACTGGCAACGCTCGAAATTCCCCACTCCAGTCCCGCGCGCGCCGCCCAATACGCCTTGGTACCCTGCAAGTCCTGCGCTGAAGTCAACTGCTGCGAATTCGAGAGTGTCACCATAAACGCGCCCAACGCCGCCAACCCCACCACCAGGAAGATGGCGGCTACGGCGGCAAAACCTTGCTGGAATGTGCGCTTCTTCACGGTGTGCTGTCCACATGCACTTCGTGGTGCAAGGTCACGCTCTCGACGCTGGCGCTGTCCCTGATGGTCAGGCGCATGCTGACAAGCGCATTGCGACTCAAGGCGTTTCCACTGTCAGTAATGCTGAAGCCCGTGCTGCTGCAATCCACGTTGGTTGCGATCTTTGAGCCGGAAGTAGGGCAACTGGCAGTCGCTGTCAGCGTGTTGCTGACGGTTCGGAACAGCGTGCTGGCACTACACACATAGGAAACCATCTTCTCGGTAGCCGACACCACATGAAAACGGTTGCTGGCCGAAGCCAGCGGAAACTGCTTGGCTGTGATGCTGATAGGCGTCTCGTTACCACTGACAGTGCCCACGGAAGTGACTGGCGAGTAGTTGGTGTTGGCGCTGACATACACATCGGCGCCACTGATACCACCGCCAAGGTTGTAGATGGCGATCAGGTCATTGGCGGCAATTTTTTGGTCGGCGGGCTGGGCCGTTCCTGCAAAATTGGCGTAGTCACCCAGCATGTTGAAACTTGACACAGCAGAGGAAAAGTCGAGCGCTCCGGTGCCCTGGGTGCGGTACCTGCCGCCAGTCTTGGTCGGCACGAACTCCAGACAGGATGTGGTGCCATCGTTGCGAATGCTGTTGGGCAAGGCACGGTGCAGGTCGCGCGCGATGCGGCGCACGGTGGTGTCGGCCACATCGGTCAACGCCGCGCGCTTGGTGCTGGCAAAGTAAGCATCGATCGGGCCTTTCATGAACACCGAGACCATGCCCCCTATCACCCCCATGATGACGATGACCATGATGAGTTCCACCAGCGTGAAGCCACCTTGGATTTGGCGAACCGCCGGTCGGGTTGCTGCCATGTCAGTAGTTGCCCCGGTAGCCGGAAACGCTGATGACACCCTGCGGGCCGGTGACCGACACCACGATCTTCTTGACCGTCACGGTGCCAAGTGTGGTCGCGCTTACTGCCACTGCGGGGGTGATGCTGTAGCTGGATAGTCCGGCCACCGCCGTGGTTGTGTCCGCCTTGGTATAAATTGCATTGGTAGTGGTGTACCCGTTGTAATCGTCCACACAGTCATACGATTTCCGGTCACCGGCGCTGGCAAATCCCACTGCGGTACTTCCACTGGGTTTGCTGTACTCGGTCAGGACAATCTCTTCCAGAAGCGACTCTGCAATGGCCAGCGTCTGCTTGCGCACCAGCGGGTCGGCGCTGTTCTTGATGGCTGCGGTGTAGACCGACAGAATGCCTGCGACTCCGACGCCGACCACCACAATGAAGATGATGAGTTCGATCAGCGTGAAGCCGCGCTGACCCTTCCTAGTCATGGACATAGCCGGTGCCGACTTCCACGGTGATGCTCTTGGGTGCCAGACCCGCCACGGTAAACGCGGGCAAACTGCTCTGCAGTGTGAAGGCTGATCCGGTCGTTGCATCCAGCGGTTGGCCCAGTCCGTCAAAGTTGAAGCTGGTGGGGGTGGTGCTGTATGCCGCTGGTGCCCTGGCGTTCAAGGTAATGGTTGCTCCAAAATCTCCCTTGGGACCTGTGATGGTGCCCGCAGAACTGCAGTTTGGGGTGGACGCGGCAGCCGCAATTTTTAGCGTCAGCGCTGTGGTGGACGTGAAGTTGATGCAAACGGTGCGCCTCTGCGCCACCGCTGTCTTCTGCGCAAAGCGCAAATAGGCCATTGTCTCATCGTGGAACCCACGCGCATTGAAATCGCTGCCCTTGAACATGCCGGTCGCAAAGATCGAGAGTACCCCCAGAATCACCATGACCATGATCAGTTCGATCAGCGTGAAGCCGCGCACGTCGCCGCCGCAACGGCGGGGACGGGTGCGAAAGCGGGCACGGTTTATCGCTGTCATCATCAGCTGCGAGTTTAGTGGCTTGCTGCACCGTCTGCACGGGGTTTGGCCCTGATCTTCAGCACAAGGCCCCTATGATGGGCGGATGACGAGCCACCCACCCGAACAGAACCATGTCGTTGCCGTTCTGGCGTGGACCCTGTTTCTGGTTGCCGCCGCCGGGGTTCCCAGCGAGCTCGTGCTGCAGGACACCTTGAAGTCGGCCATCGTTTCCGTTGGTACCCTGACCGCTGCGACCCTATTTTTCTGGCAGAGCCGCCACAGCGACCGACCGGTGCGGTGGCACCATATCGTTTGGCCGCCACTGGCGCTCATGGCTTACGCATTGGGCAGCATGGTGTGGAGCCACGCTTATTTGGCCGGTGCCGAGGTGCTGCGGTGGTTCATGTTCTCGCTGTTGCTCTGGCTGTCGCTCAATACATTGACCCCAAGCACATTTCCCAAGCTGGTTTGGGGTATCCACTGGGGAGCCTCCTGCGCTGCGCTGTGGGCGGCTTTGCAATTCTGGTTCGAATTTTCGTGGTTCCCCGAATTTGCAACGCCCGCATCGACTTTCGGCAATCGCAACTTCTTTGCCGAATACCTGGTGTGTACGCTGCCGTTCTCGGTACTGGCGTTGGCATCTACGCTCAGGGCGGCACCAGTGCTGGCTACCGCTCTAAGCCTGTCGCTGAATGTGGTGGCGGTTCTGTTTTCTGGAACGCGCTCGGCGCTGCTTGCCCTGGTTGTGATAGTGGCGATTCTTGCGGCAGTGATGACACGGTTCGGCAAGCAGTTGCCGTACCAGACATGGCCGCGACAACGACGCCTAGGCGTCGCTGTGCTGTGTCTCGCATCGGTCTGCGTATTGGGCACTTTACCCAGCGGAAATTCGAAGACGCTTGCCGAGCGGTTTGGGGCGACACCATTCCAGCGCAGCTTGAATCGATCGGCCTCCATTGCAGAACCGGCGGAATACACGCAGGGGTCATTCTCCGTTCGGGCCCACATGTGGAAAGCGACCGCAAGAATGGCGTTGGACCACCCGCTTGCAGGCGTTGGGGCTGGCGCGTGGGAGGCAGAAGTTCCGCTCTACCAGGATTCTGAGGAGTGGCTGGAGACAGACTTCTACGCGCACAACGAACTGCTGCAGTTGCTAAGCGAATACGGCGGAGTAGTCGGTGGCGTATGTTTGGCATTTCTACTCGCATACCTGTGGATTGCTGCCAGGAAAAGCGCCGCCCTTGAAGCACTGCAAGACTCCGAGGCAGCTACCCGCGCCATCGCCCTGACCAGCGTACTGGGTTTACTGCTGGTGTGCAATGCCGGGTTCCCGCTGCACCTGGCAGCCTGCTCTGCGCTGATGGCGGTTTGTCTGGGGGTTCTTGCCGCCTCCGATCAACGCATCGGGACCGGCGAAATGTTTCGTGCAAAGGCCTTGGGCATGGGCTCAGTGCAGCAGTATTTGGCGTTGGCTGTCTGTCTGGTCTGCCTCGTGCTTACCGTTGATGTCTCGCGCAGGGCCATGCTGGCTGAGTACAGGATTGTCAGCGCCATTCATCTCGGCAACGAACTCCTGATCGCACAAAAACACAGCGTTGCCGAGGATTCCGCCAGGAAGGCGCAGATGCTGGACAACGCACGGGAGAGCCTCGCCATTAACCCGAACTACCGAAATTTCGACGCGATGGTGGCGGAGCAGTTCGAGCGACTGGGCGACTTGCCCAACGCTCTGTGGGTACTGGAAAGCCTGGCCGAAACACGCCCGAATGTGGCAGGTTTTCGCTCGGGGTTGGCTTTTACCTATTCACGGCTGGGGCAACACGACGCGGCATGGAGGCAACTGACCGAGCTACGCAGGCTGCGCCCCACTTCCATTGCCACCGATGAAGTGGAACTGGTGCTGCTCGTCAATGCCAAGCGCACCAACGAAGCCAAAGAGCGGCTCATCGCCCAGTTTGCATCAGGACGCTACACCTTGGGCATGGTGGAGGTCGGTTATGAGATTGGTGTCCGCACTGCGGATTGGCAACTTGCCATGACCTGCCTCGCGCAGCGCAGCGCACGTTGGCCGCAATTTGCGCAAGACACTGCGTTAAAGCTGCGCCAATTGCATGCCGCCCTTGGCAAATGAAAAGACCGGGCAACGCCCGGTCTTTTGATAGGGAGATAACGTAGTGTCAGTTCGTGCAAATGGCAGTGACAGCAAAACCAGCCGAGGTGGTACCGCTTGCGTGCTTGACCATGCAGCCGGTGCTGGCGCCACCCGCACCCGCAGGGTTGGCACAGGTAATGGTCGCACCCGAACTCACGAAAGAGATATTGGTTGGGAGCGCTGCACCAGACAACAAGTTGGTAAGCGTGCTGCAAGTCGTCGTACCGCTGGTGATGGCGGTCGCGGCGCCAGTGGAAATCTGGTACTTCGCATAGTTCATGGCCGTTGCCGAGCTCAGGGAGCCCGCCACGCCTTGGGCCGACGCATCGCCCGCATCACCCTTCAAATCCACAAACTTCGGAATCGCCACCGCGGCGAGCACGCCGAGAATCACAATCACCATGACCAGCTCGATCAAGGTAAAACCACGTTGGACTGTTTTCATATTGTTGACCTATTCAATGTGTTGGTGGCTGTCGCGTACAGAAGTGTCGCGCCCGATTTCGCCAGAACTTCCCTCGCCATAGCATTCTAGCCAATAGTCTCAGGCGGTGCGTGAGGATTAACGGCTAAGCCCCTGCTTTTGCAAGCAAAAATGTTCAAACCAGCATTTGCAGCAATTTGACCTACTGCAACACCTCACCCATCCAGGTGTAGCTGCGCTGCGCAGTGAGCTGGGGCATGCCTGCAACTGCGCTCATGCGAAACCAGAGGGTCGCAGTTTCACTCGGAGGCTCCAGAGTTTGACCGTATTTGGGTGCATAACCGATGCTGGAGGTAAGCGGGTCAAATACCCAACTGCCGCGTGCCACCGCATCGATGGTGAGCGTACCCAGGGCCCCAGCGTAATTGGCCGGCACCGGGTCCATCAGCAGGAAAGGGTTGCGTTGCGGCGATGCAACACTTGGGCCGCCGGTCCGAATGGTAGCAATCATGTGGTCGATAACCAGCGCAGTGCGAAGTGCGCCCAGAGTGGACCTGACTGCGGCCAGTTCCGCTTGCGCTTGCACCGTGCGCACCTGTTGGCCAAAAATACCCGCCAGAAGCAGCACCACAATCACCAGAATGCTCCACTCCACCAAACGACGCGCCGTTCTGCTTCGCACACTCAGCCCCCACCTCTGCCCATGGCGGCCTGCCCCATATTCCACAACGGCAGGAACACCCCCAGCGCCAGCAGCAACACCAGCACCCCAATAATCGCCAACAGGATAGGTTCAATGGCGGCAGACAGGCCCTTGATGGCGTAATCGGTTTCACGCTCGTACATGCCTGCAATTTCGAACAGAAGATTGTCCAGTTCACCGGTTTCTTCACCCACATTGATCATCTGCAGCACCACCGGAGTGAAGACACCAGTCGCTGCTGCGCAGCGCGAGATGCTCTCGCCGCGCTCGATACCATCACGCATCTGTTCGATGCGGCTACCGATATAGGCGTTGTCCACGGTCTGCGCCACCACCGTAAGCGCCTGCACCAGCGGCACACCACTCTGACTGGACAAGGCAAAGCTGCGGGCAAAACGGGCCAGCGTGGCCTTGAGCACAATCTCTCCAATGACAGGAAGCTTGAGCTTGCGAGAATCCCATTGATAGCGCCCTTTTTCCGTACGCAAATACCCGCGCACGGCCACGCTGGCTCCCATGCCCAGGGCAATCAGCAGTGGCCACCACGACAGCATCCACCCGGAAAACCCCAGCAAACCCCGGGTAATGAGCGGCAACTGGGTGTGAAACCCCTCGAACACTTTGGCAAAAACCGGGATCACGAAGATGTTGAGAATGACGACGGCAATGGCCATCGCGATCATCACAAAAGTGGGGTAACGCATGGCCTGCTTGATACGCTCGCGCACGTCGCGCTCGAACTCCATGTGTTCATTGAGGCGCTGAAACACTTCGGTCAGCCGACCCGTCATCTCACCGACCTTGATCATGGAGACATAAAACGCGCCAAACAGGTTCATGTGCCGCGCCAGCGCCGCCGAAAGTTCGCGGCCCTGGTCCAGGCTGGAGCGAATATCTTTGAGCAGATCGACCATCGCGGGTTTGTCCGCCGAGGCCTGCAGTCCGGCAAAGGCGCGCAGTATCGGCACCCCGGCCTTATTGAGGGTGTACATCTGGCGCGAAAACACCATGATGTCCTGCTCCACCACCGGTTTGCGGTTGAGCTTCTCGAACCAGTTCTCCGCTCCGGTTTCACTCGACCCTTCGACCAATGCAATGTGCACCGGCGCGACACCGATGGCAAGCAACTGGTCGGCCACGCCGCCTTCGCTCATGGCATCGAGCTTGCCCGAGACCGCTTCACCCCGGTTGTTGCGCCCGCGCCATGCGTAGATTGCCATGGACGCTAATCCTCCATCTCTTCAACAGCGTCTTCAACCTCAAAGCCGATGCGCATGGCCTCGGCCAGCGAGGTGCGCCCCTGGCGCACCAGTTCCAGCGCATGGAATGGCATGGTCTGGCCTTTCATGCGCTCGCGTGCAGTGCGCATGAAGGCTGCCGGATTGGACTGCGACGCGGCCTGGGTCAGCGTGGCATCCATTTCCAGCAATTCGTATACGCCCTGGCGACCGTGGTAGCCGGTGCCATTGCAGGCAGAACAACCCAGGCCGCGCTTGGCCTGAATTGGGTGCGTGCCGGCAATGAGTCCGCTGAGCCAGGTTTGCTCCTGCGCGCTGGGGGTGTGCGGTGCAGCGCATTCCACACAATTGAGGCGTACCAGTCGCTGCGCGATGACCGCCTGCAACGAGGTAGAGACCATGAAGGACGGAACCCCCATGTCCAGCAGCCGAAACGGGGTACTCATGGCATCGCGCGTGTGCAGCGTGGACAGCACCAAGTGACCCGTAATGGCCGCGCGCAGACCAATTTCGGCGGTCTCAGCATCACGCATTTCGCCCACCAGAATCACGTCCGGGTCCTGGCGCAAGCACGAGCGAAGCACTTTTGCAAATGTGAGCTCGATCTTGTCATTGACCTGCACCTGGGTCAGTCCCGGCAGGCGGTATTCGACCGGGTCTTCCACCGTGATGACCTTGAGCTCGGTAGCGTTGACTTCGGCCAGCGCGGCGTACAGCGTGGTGGTTTTACCGGAGCCGGTGGGCCCCGTCACCAGCACCATGCCGGAGCTGCGCCCAAGTACTTCGCGAAAACGCTTGAGCATGTCGGGTGGCATCCCGATGGCATCGAGTTTGCGCATGCCCGCACCCTGCATCAGCAGACGCATCACCGCCGACTCGCCGTAGGTGGCTGGCAAGGTGGAA
>CAIPGC010000195.1 GCA_903864505.1 uncultured beta proteobacterium
AACGTGGCCAAAACGCAGATCGGTGATTCCTGCGCTGCGCAACTGGCCGAGCCTGGCAAACGGCCTGGAATAGGGTGTCGCCCCCAGTACAACGTCGATCCAGTTGCCGGCTTTCTCCAGCGGCGCGCCGTGGTGCGGCGTGCCCAGAAACACGAGGCTTTTCAGTTGTGACGGCCAGCGAAAACCACCCTGCTGCGCACAGCAGACGGCGCTTCGGGTCACCAAACCGCCCATGCTGTGCGCCACCACCGTGAGTTCTTCGACCGGCACCGGCCAGTGGGCCAGAAGCTGTTCCAGCTTGGCGGCCAGTTCACGGCCGTTTTGCGAGGTGTGCAAACCGGTGTTGTAGCGCAGGTAGACCGGCGTGTAGCCCAGTTCGGCGGCCAGCGCTGCGCCGTGATCCACCCTGGGGGCAGGGGTGCCGTTCTCCATGGCGGCGCCCTGTGCGACCCACTGCAGGTCGTTCATGCACAGGCCGTGGATCAGCAGCAGCACCTTGCCCGTGGCATTGGGCACAGGCAACCGCTGCTCTTGCAGGTTGAGTGCCTGGCCCTGGTAGCGTAACGTCATGGGCGTGGCCAGCGGGTTATTGCTTTGCACCAGGCGGTCGCCCATCACGCCGTTGAGCGCCGCCAGCACCGCCTCGCGCTCGGGCGTTTCGGGTGGCGCGTCCATCAGCTCGGCCAGTAGCGGCTCCAGTTTTGAGAACCCGGCCTGCAATCCCTTTCCGACCAGTTCAGTCACGCCATGGACGGTGCGGTAGACAAAGCCTGTGAGCCCTCGGGTTTGCCCAGGCGCACTGCCGGGCACGCCCATGCTGCCCCACACCGACTGGTGCACACCTTCGGCGATGCGGGCGACACCGCGCGTGGCCTGGGTGGCCAGTTGCGCTACCGCGCGCAGGTCCGAAGGGAGGACGTGTCGCAAGGGTTGTCGAGAAGGGGATTTTTGTTTTGGCATTAGAACGTCTCATGCGGTGCGAGGTAACGCCACTGGCCCAACGGAAGGTTGCCCAGCATTACCTTGCCCACCCGTACCCGCTTCAACCCAACCACCTTGAGACCCACCAACTCGCACATGCGCCGGATCTGGCGTTTCTTGCCTTCGGTGAGGACAAAGCGAAGTTGCTCGGGGTTTTGCCATTCCACGCGTGCCGGTTTGAGCGGCTGGTTGTCCAAACTGAGGCCTTGGCGAAGGAGTGCAAGCTTTTCTGCGGGGAACACCGATTTCACATCGGTGCTGACCGGGTCGTCATCGTCAATGCGGCTTAGTTGGGTCGGTGGCGCGGGGCGTGCACCGTAAGTGGCAGCGGCCGAGGTTGCTGCTGCTGCATTGAGTATGCCGGTGTACACCACCCGAACCAGATATTCCTTCTCCATGCCAGAGTCTTCGCCGATCAACTGGCGCGCCACCCGCCCATCCTGCGTCAGCACCAGCAGGCCGGTGGAGTCAATATCCAATCGCCCAGCCGGCACAAGACTCTTGAGCTGGCTGGGATGAAAGAAAAAGCGTGCGTTGTCGTCGGCCCAGCGGTTCTGTGGTTGCACCAGGGTGATGGCGGGCTGGTGACCGTCTTCGGCCTGGCCACTTACCAGCCCCAGCGGCTTGTTGATCAGAATCGTCACCTGGTTGGCCTGCTCACCTTTGGCTTGCTGTGTGACTTCGATGCGGGCATCGGGTACCACCTGTTGGCCCATCTCGGCCACCCTGCCGTTGACCTTGACCCAGCCCTTGGCAATCCAGTCATCGGCTTCACGCCGGGAAGCCATGCCGAGTTCGGCCATGCGCTTGTTCAGCCGCACCGTTCCGTTGGCACCATGGGCGGCCGTGTTACTTTGCCCGACAGGAACGGGTGCTCGATCCGGAGGTCGCGCAGCGCGGCGGAAGGTGGTAGGTGGTTTGGCGGTTGTCATTGCTATATATTTTGTAGCTGCTCACGCACATTTTACGGGCGATAAGATCGGTTTTTGCAAGAAATCGGGGTGCGGATCGTGGTGCAGGTTGAACCCCTGCGAGGGGAGAGTCGAATGGTAGTTTGTTCACACGGTCCTTTCAACTAAACTCTGGCATCACGACTGCGCCTGCTGCGCACCGTTTGCCTTCGGGTTGCTCGAGCGTCGCGGGAGGGCGCACTGAGCGGCGTACGTCGTTGTTCCAGAAAACGCTAAACGAATTGAACACAATGGGTATAGAGCGACTATTTCTGATTTTCTTGGCATCGATGGCATCCGGTCTCGCTGCCCACGCAAACGAGCGGGTTGCTCTGGTAGTTGGCAATTCAAGTTATCGAGCCTCCCCCCTCACCAACCCGCGCAATGATGCCAATGCGATGGCCGATTTGCTTAGCAAGGCGGGGTTTGTCGTCGATAAACAACTCGATACCGACTTGGGCCAGTTGCAGTCGGCAGTGGACCGCTTCGGTCAGGCCATCCGTGACCCCAAGGTCAAGTTCGGACTGTTTTATTATGCCGGCCACGGCCTGCAGCAAGACTGGCGCAACTACATGGTTCCGGTCACAGCCAATATCCGCACGGCAGCAGATGTGCCCAGGCAGGCGGTGGACGTAAGCAACCTGCTGCGTTACATGGAGCAGACCACGGACCGCAGCTTTCTGATTGTGCTGGATGCCTGTCGTGATGATCCTTTTGCGGGCAACTTCAGGCCCGCTGCCAAAGGCTTGAGTCAGTTTGATGCGCCGGTGGGCAGTTTGCTGGCCTATGCAACGTCTCCTGGTGCGGTGGCTCAGGACGGTGAAGGAAGAAATGGTCTCTACACCGGGTACTTGCTGAAAGAGTTTGCAGTTCCCGGTGCCCGACTTGAAGACGCATTCAAGCGCGTTCGGCTGAGTGTGCGACTGGCCTCCAGGGGTGCTCAGGTCCCATGGGAGAGCACCTCGCTGGAGGAGGATCTTTACTTGTTTCCTTTGGTTTCGCACAAGCTCAGTGAAGCCGACCGCGACAAGCTGCTCGAGAAGGAGATGACTACCTGGTTGCGCGTCAAGAGTACGACCGACCCTGAGGTGCTGGCCGGGTTCATCCGGGAGTATCCCAGTGGCAGTGCCAGTGAGCTGGCCCAGTCGCGCATGAACCGCCTGCTGTCTGCTGTGGCCGCCCAGGATACGCAGCGTCAGCAACAGGCGGCCCAGGCGGCGGCCCAGGTGGCGGCCCAGGCGCAGGCGCAGGCCGCTGCACGCGAGAGCGCAGCCAGACTTGTGGCACAACAAGCCGAAGAAAAGCGACTTGCCGCCGAGCGCTCTGAGCAGGAACGCGTGCGCCTGGCACAGTTGGAAAAAGCCAGGGGGGAGGAGCAGCGTCAGCAGGCAGCGGCGAAAGCCGCCGCGCTGGCGGAGACTGCCCGCATTGCCGCGGAAACTGCCAGGATGGCTGAGCTCGAAACCCAGCGTGTTGCTGCCGCGCAAATGGAGCTCGCCAAGGTAACTGCCGCCAAGGCAGAAGCCCAACGCGTCCAGGAGGCTGCGCGTCAAAGCCAGTTGCTGGCCGATGTGGCTGCGGCGGAGTTGCTGCGCTTGCAGGCACTGCGGTTGCAGAAGGAAGCGGATGAGCGGGCGCTCGCATTGAAGGCCGAGGAGGCGCGTGTCGCTGCAGTCCGTCTGGCACAGGCGCAGCAGGCGGAGGCAACGCGATTGGAGTCAGAACGACTGGCGCTGGTGGCGGCCGCACCTGCACCCGCGCCGGTTGCTTTGGCTCCTACGCCGTTCTACAAAGGGTACAACGAGCACCGTCGCCAGTATTCCATTGGTGATGAAATGAACATTCGTGTCATTGACGGGTTTAATAAATCAGAAAAACCGCTGCGGATGGTTGTGACGCATGTGGATGTAGAAGCTGATCGGGTGCTGTTCAACGACGGCGCATTTGCCTCCGACACCATGGGTAATGTGACAACCAACGATCGCGGCGCGTTCAGCACGCCGCGCCAGTTCTACCCCGCTGATCTGTTTGTGGGCAAGAAGTGGAGCACGCGATTCAAGCAGACCCGCCCCAACGGCGTAACCTACACCTTCCAGTACGACCTCAAGGTCGTCGGCAAAGAGAAGGTTACCGTGCCTGCCGGGACGTTTGAAGCCTACCGAATTGAGGCGCGTGGCTTCAATATCGAGTTGGGTGCCAGACTGGAGCGCAACATCTGGGTTGCGCCGGGAATCAATGCTGACATCGTTCACGAAATCAAGGTGCGTTTGCGCAATGGAAATTGGGACCAGAACGATCGCCAGGAACTGGCCTCATACGTTCAGGCGCACCATGACTGATGCCACAGGCGTGACCGGACTACTTCAGTGAAAAACTCGCCCAATTTCTCTGGCGTTGCCGTGATTACCGTTGCCGCGGCATTGGGCGTGAGTTTTTCGTGTGGCGCTCAAACCGGTCCGGGTGCTGCGGTGGCCACCGAGCGCAATTTGCAAGTGCAGGCCGCTGCTGCCACCACGTCATCAGCGACCAGTACCCAGCGTGTTGCACTGGTGGTTGGAAATTCAAGCTACAAAGAAGGTCCCCTTGCCAACCCGGTGAACGATGCACGCGCGATTGCACAGGCTTTGCGTGAATCGGGCTTTAGTGTGACTATCCGCGAGAACACCGATCAGCGCACGATGCTGTCTGCCTTGCGCGAGTTTGGCGACCGTCTGCGTGCCGGGGGAACCGGACTGTTCTACTACGCAGGCCATGGCATGCAGATCAAGGGTCGCAATTACCTGATCCCGGTTGGAATCAGCATTGAGCGCGAAGATGAAGTGGCGTACAACGCGGTGGATGCCCAGGCAGTGCTGGACAAAATGGAAGCGGCGGGCAACCCGGCCAACATCATGATTCTGGATGCGTGCCGTAACAACCCCTTTGTTCGCAACACACGCAGCGGGCAGGCCGGACTGGCGCAGATGGATGCGCCGGTGGGCACGCTGGTGGCCTACGCCACGGCCCCCGGGTCGGTGGCCAGCGATGGAAATGGTGCCAACGGGCTCTACACCCAGCATTTGCTTGCGGCCATTCGCCAGCCGGGCAACAAAGTTGAGGACGTATTCAAGCAGGTACGTTCCAACGTGCGCCGCGACTCGCAGGGCAGGCAGGTGCCGTGGGAGTCAACCTCGCTGGAGGGCGACTTCTATTTCCGGGGTGCGCCGGTTGTGGCGCCGCCCGTGGACACTGCGGCCGCTCTGGAAGCGGCGCTTTGGGATGCAGTCAAGGGCAGCAGTTTGCCGATTGAAGTTCGTGCATACCTGAATCGTTATCCCAGCGGCAAGTTTGCTTTAGAGGCGCGTGCACGTCTGGCGCAACTGCAGGTACCTGCGACTCCGGTTGCTGCGATCCCCGCTCCAGCGCCCATAGTCGCTCCGTCCATCGCGGTCGTTTCGGTGCCAGTGGCAGTAGTAAAACCCGCACCCGTGGGCGATGCTCGACCTGTGGTCGCGCAGAACAGCCCCGGCTTTTCCGTGGGTGACCGGTGGCGCTACCAGGTGGTGGACAAATACAAGGGCGAAGTGGTCCGCAACGTGGGCTACAAGGTGGATAAGTTACTCCTTAATGGCGACATGTCCTGGAACGGCGGGGCCATTACCACGTCACCCGAAGGCAATTTTCGCCGTGACGTAACTGCCAGCGTACCCGAACGCGACTACAGCCCGCAAATGGACCTCGTCCCCAAGGAACTGCGTGTCGGGTACCGGCAGCCAGTCGACTTTGTCATTACTGTCAAGCGCAAGGACGACTTTGCCTTTAAGGAGGAATACAAGGGCACGCTGGTGGTCAAGGAGCGCGAGAAGATCAAGGTGCCTGCCGGAGAGTTTGACGCTTATCGCATCGAACGTGATACCCAGTTCACCGGTTTCCAGACCAATGGCGGTGCCCGCTGGTACGGTCGCGACCTGGTGGTGGGCTGGTATGTGCCGGAACTGCACTTCTTTGCGGCCATGGACTTTGAGCACCGCACCGGTAGCCAGCCGGCTAACCGGGAGCGAGCAGAACTCACCAGCTTTGTAGTGCGAACTGCAGATCGGCAGGCTGCCCGTTAGGTGGGGGGGTCGAGCGAGCGTTACAACTCGCTGCGGGTAGCAGGGAACACGGTGGAGCGCAATGCATGCAGATCCAGAACCCGCAGACCACCGTATTCCACACGAATGGACCCCTGTGCGGCCAGGGTAGTTAACGCTTCGTTCACGCGCTGGCGCGACAGGCCCACCAGGTACGCCAGTTCCTGCTGGGTAATGCGCAGCACTTCACCCACGCCCGGGTACAGCACCGGGTTAAACAAGGCGGCCAGACTGCGGGCCACGCGGATGTCTGGGTTGGTCATCCGATCAATTTCGCGTGCTGCAATGAACTGGCCCAGGCGTTCATTGAGTTGGTTCATCACAAAGCGGTTGAATCCAATCGAGTGGTCCAGCAGCCAGTGGAAGGTGTCCACATGCAAGCCCGCCACGCGGCTCTTGCGTAGCGCCTGGATGTTGTAGCGGTAGCTTTCGCGCTTCATCGCGGTGCCCTCGCCAAACCAGCCCCCCGGGGGCACGCCGGTGAACGTCATGGTGCGCCCCTCGGCGGTGTCGCTGCTCATCTTGAGCATGCCATCGACTACGCCAAACCAATACGTGACAGGGCGCCCCATGCGGCAGATGTAATCGCCCGGGCTGGCATCGGCGATTTTCAGGTCATCGGTGACGCGCTCCCGTTCGTGGGGAGCCAGCAGATGGATCCACGGAATGGCATCGAGTTCGGGCTCGGTCAGGGGGCGTCGGCGTTGGTGTAATGAGGAATCGGTGAGCATGGCATCGGTTGTAAGGTTCAAGGAAGTGAAGGGAAAACACCTACCACGAACCGTCTGAATTGTCGTCCAAACGACAACATAACGTCAAATCGAGTTCTATCATTGCCGCCATACCTGCAAGTGCCAAATACGGTTTTCTTGCGACGGTCCGGACTGACAAGGTGCCACGATGCAAACGACTTTCCCGCGATTACTCCTCAAGCACGCCAGCGAGCGTGCGGGTGCGCCCGCCATGCGCGAAAAAGAATATGGCATCTGGCAGTCACTCTCCTGGGCCGATCTGGCGACTATGGTGCAGCAAATCGCGGGTGGCCTGCACCAGGCGGGTTTACGCCGCGGCGAGCACATGATTGTGGTGGGTGCCAACCGTCCACGCCTGTACGCCACCATGCTGGCGGCGCAGTCGCTTGGGGCTATTCCTGTGCCGCTGTACCAGGACGCTGCCGCGCTGGAGTGCGTATTTCCCATCAATAACGCCGAGGTGCGTTTTGCCTTTGCCGAAGACCAGGAGCAGGTCGACAAACTGCTTGAGATTCGCGAACAGTGCCCGCAACTCGAGCGCATTTATTTCGATGATCCGCGGGGTCTGCGCAAGTACGACGAACCCTGCCTGGCCTCGCTTGATGAGCTGCAGGCGGCCGGCAAGGCTTTTGTCGGTTTGCACCCCGACTTCTTTGCCGCCGAGGTGAATCAGGCCAAGCCCGATGACGTCGGTGCCATGTTCTTCACTTCAGGAACCACCGGCAACCCCAAGGGCGTGGTGCACACCCATAACTCGTTGCTCAACCGAGCCCGTGTCGGGGCGGAATTCGACAAGCTCACCAGTTCCGAGGAAGTGCTGGCCTATCTTCCCCCGGCCTGGATTGGTCAGAACATCTTCTCCTATGCACAGTGGCTGGCCTGCGGCTATGTGGTCAATTGCCCGGAGTCGGCCGCGACGGTCACCATCGACCTGAAGGAAATTGGCCCCACCTACTACTTTGCGCCTCCGCGTGTGTTTGAAGGACTGCTTACCAGTGTGATGATTCGCATGGAAGATGCGGGCACGATCAAGCGCGGCATGTTTCACTACTTTATGGATGTCGCCAAGCGGGTCGGACCTGCGCTGATGGACGGAAAGTCGGTGCCTGCAACCGATCGTCTTCTCTACGCACTGGGCAGCATGTTTGTCTACGGACCGCTGCGCAACACGCTGGGCATGAGCCGCGTGCGCGTGGCCTACACCGCAGGCGAGGCGATTGGCCCGGATCTGTTCAGCTTCTTCCGCTCCATTGGTGTCAACCTCAAACAGCTCTACGGATCTACCGAGACCGCCGTGTTCGTGTGCCTGCAGCCCGACCACGGTGCACGTGCCGATACGGTTGGTGTTCCCTGTGAGGGAGTTGAAATCAAGGTGGCCGAGAACGGCGAGATTCTGGTCAAGTCGCCGGGCTTGCTCAAGGAATACTACAAAAACCCGGCCGCCACGGCCGAGGTACTGACCGAAGGCGGCTGGTACCACACCAGCGACGCCGGGTTCATTGATGCCAACGGGCACCTCAAGATCATCGACCGCGTCAAGGATGTGGGCCGCATCAAGGGTGGTGCCAACGACGGTGCCATGTTTGCCCCCAAGTACGTCGAGAACAAGCTCAAGTTTTTCCAGCACATCAAGGAAGTGGTGGCCTACGGCGACGGCCGCGAAAAGGTGTGCGTGTTCATCAACATTGACATGGAAGCTGTGGGCAACTGGGCCGAGCGGCGCAATCTGCCTTACGCAGGCTATACCGATCTGGCGCAAAAGCCCGAGGTCTACCAGCTCATCAAGGAATGCGTTGAAAAGGTCAATGCAGATCTGAGTGTGGACACCTTGCTGGCGGGCAGCCAGGTGAGCCGCTTCCTGGTGTTGCACAAGGAGCTTGATGCCGATGACGGCGAACTCACACGCACCAACAAGGTCCGCCGCGGCTTTATTGCTGATCGCTACAACGTGTTGATTGACGCGCTGTATGGCGGCAAGACATCCCAGTTCATTGAGACCCAGGTCAAGTTTGAAGATGGCCGCACCGGCAAGGTGAGTGCCACTTTGAGGATTGAAGACACCAAGACCTTTGCCCCCGTAAAGGCTGCAGCATGAGCACAACCCAAATTCCAGAGCAAATGAGTGCCAACGGGCCGTCCCATGGCACTGGGATAAAAGAAATCGGCGAGGTCATTCTCGATGTCAACAACATCTCGCTGAGTTTTGGCGGCGTCAAGGCGCTGACCGACATTTCCTTCAATGTGCGTGAGCACGAGATTCGCGCCATCATCGGCCCCAACGGGGCTGGCAAGAGTTCCATGCTCAACTGCATCAATGGCGTTTACACGCCGCAGCAGGGATCGATTACCTTCCGAGGTAAGTCCTTCAGCCACATGGACAGTCACCAGGTGGCGGTGATGGGAATTGGTCGCACGTTCCAGAACCTGGCGCTGTTCAAGGGCATGAGCGTGATCGACAACATCATGACCGGGCGCAACCTCAAGATCAAGAACAACCTGCTCTGGCAGGCACTGCGCATCGGTCCGGCACAGCGCGAAGAAGAGCAGCACCGCGAAGCGGTCGAGCACGTCATTGATTTTTTGGAAATCCAGGCTTTTCGCAAGACTCCTGTGGGCCAGTTGCCCTATGGGCTGCAAAAACGGGTGGACCTGGGGCGCGCCCTGGCGATGGAGCCGCAGGTATTGTTGCTCGACGAGCCCATGGCCGGCATGAACGTCGAAGAAAAGCAGGACATGTGTCGTTTCGTTCTGGACGTGAACGATGAGTTCGGGACCACCGTGGTCCTGATCGAACACGACATGGGCGTGGTGATGGACATCTCCGACCGCGTGGTGGTGCTCGACTACGGCAAGAAGATCGG
>CAIPGC010000196.1 GCA_903864505.1 uncultured beta proteobacterium
CATGCTTGCTTACATTTTAAGCAACGCGAAATCCAAATCCAAAAGCAGAAACCTCGTAAACCGTTATATATCAACGACTTACGAGGTTTGGAATTTGGTAGGCGATATTGAATTCGAATCAACGACCTCTTCCATGTCAAGGAAGCGCTCTAACCAACTGAGCTAATCGCCTAAATGCAATCGGGAGGCGGCAGTATATCAGCAATGTGCACCACGACCCGGCGCACTCAGGCCACCTGCTGCTTGCGCCATAATTGACGTTTACGTAAACGTAACCATTCACCAAATCAACCCAAGGAGATTTTCATGGACATTGCTGGCAAGGTATTCATCGTCACGGGCGGCGCTTCCGGACTGGGCGAGGGCACCGCCCGCATGCTCGCGGGCAAGGGCGCAACCGTCGTGGTGGCCGACATGCAGGTCGAAAAAGGTGAGACCATCGCCAATGAGATCGGCGGCGCCTTTGTGAAGTGTGACGTCAGCCAGGAGGCAGACGGCCAGGCTGTGGTCGCCAAGGCCGTTTCCATGGGAAAACTAATGGGCCTGGTCAATTGCGCGGGTATCGCCCCCGCCGAGAAAACCATTGGCAAGAATGGTTCGCACACATTGGGCACGTTTACCAAGTGCATCACGGTGAATCTGATCGGCAGTTTCAACATGATTCGTCTCGCTGCCGATGCCATGGCCAAAAACGCGCCCGAGTCCACCGGTGAGCGCGGCGTGATGATCTCGACCGCCTCGGTTGCAGCGTATGACGGGCAAATGGGCCAGGCTGCTTACAGCGCATCCAAGGGCGGCATTGTGGGCATGACACTGCCTGTTGCGCGCGATCTGGCACGCAATGGCATTCGCAACATGACCATCGCCCCCGGTATTTTTGGTACGCCCATGATGTTTGGCATGCCCAAGGAAGTGCAGGACTCGCTGGCTGCCGCAGTGCCATTCCCGTCTCGCCTGGGAACGCCCCAGGACTACGCCAAGTTGGCCATTCACATTTTCGAGAACGACATGCTCAACGGCGAAGTGATTCGCCTGGACGGTGCCATTCGCCTGGCACCGCGCTAATCCTTAGACACCAAAGCCGTCATCCGCCGCGATGACGGCACCGTTGATGAAATGGCTCTGATCGGAACAGAGCGTGACCAGCAATGCGTCGAGGTCTTTCGGATGTCCCACCCGCTTGCGTGGCAGCATCTGCACCAGTTTTTGACCGGCCTCGGTCTGCCAGTGATGGTGGTTGATTTCGGTGTCGATGTACCCGGGGCACAAGGCGTTGACGTTAATTCCAAACTTGCCCCACTCCAGCGCCATCGCCTTGGTCATCTGGATGACTGCCGCCTTGCTCATGCAGTACACGCCGATCTGCGGGAGCACACGCAACCCCGCCATTGAAGCCACATTGACAATTCTTCCCCCGGTATAGCTGCCAGGAGCCGAGCCCTTGGCCCGGGCCAGCATTCGCTTGCCCACTTCCTGCGCCACAAAGAATGCACCCTTGACGTTGGTGTCAAAAATGAAGTCGTAGTCGTCAGGAGACACCTCCTGCAGGCGCTGCGTGGTGCTTACGCCGGAGTTGTTGACCAGAATATCGATCGACCCCACTTCGGTTTCTGCGTGCGCCACGGCGGATTTGATGGAATCGTGGTCGGTCACGTCAAGCTCGATGACATGCGCATCACCGCCTTCACCATCAATGGTGGCGCGCAGTTCCTTGAGTTTGTCCACGCGCCGGCTTGCCAGAACCACGGCTGCACCAGCGGCCGCCAGGGTGCGGGCGAATTGCGCGCCCAGCCCACTGGATGCTCCGGTAATGAAAGCCACGCGGCCGGAAAGATCGATGGTATATGCCATGTAGAGAGTCCCCACTTAAAAAAAGAACGCCCAATATTTAGTCCACTGCAGCGAATAGAATAAAAATTGAATCGATACCCCATTATCAAGCGAGACGCACCATGACCAACGAGGAAATTCTGGCCCAATACGGTCCCCGTGAAGCAATGGAATACGACGTAGTGGTCGTCGGAGGCGGGCCCGCCGGCCTGAGTGCAGCCATACGCCTCAAACAGCAGGCCGCAACGGCCGGCAAAGAAGTCTCCGTGGTCGTGCTTGAAAAAGGTTCTGAACCGGGCGCACATATTCTCTCAGGCGCAGTGATCGACCCACGCGCACTCAACGAGCTTTTGCCCAACTGGAAAGAACTTGGTGCACCACTGAATCAGCCGGTGACTGACGAAGCCATGAGTTTTTTGAGTGAAACGTCGGCCTTTCGGACCCCCAACTTCCTGCTTCCAGAGTGCTCGCAAAACCACGGTAACTATGTAGTGCGCCTTGGCAATGTGGTGAAGTGGCTTGCAGAACAAGCAGAAGCCTTGGGCGTGGAAATCTTCCCCGGCTTTGCCGCCGCCGAGGTACTGTTCAACGAGAACGGTGCCGTCAAGGGCGTGGCCACAGGCAACATGGGCATAGGCAAGGATGGCGAGCCGGGTGAGAACTTCCAGATCGGCATGGAACTGCTGGGTAAATACACCTTCTTTGCCGAAGGCGCGCGCGGGCACCTTGGCAAGCAACTCATTTCCAGATTCAACCTCGATGAAGGCAAGGACCCACAGTCGTACGGCATTGGCATCAAGGAGTTGTGGGAAGTCGATCCGGCCCGCCACAAACCCGGCTTTGTCATGCACACGGCGGGGTGGCCGATGGAGAGCGACACCTACGGCGGCTCATTCCTGTACCACCTCGAAGACAACAAGATTGCGCTGGGCTTTATTACCGGCCTGGGTTACTCCAACCCCTACCTGAGCCCGTTTGAGGAATTCCAGCGCTGGAAGACGCACCCCAACATCCGCTGGTATTTTGAGGGCGAAGAGCAAGGGCTCAAACCTGCCAAACGGTTGGCCTACGGTGCCCGAGCCATTACGGCGGGCGGCCTGCTGTCGCTGCCCAAGACGGTCTTTGCAGGTGGCGCACTGCTGGGATGCGATGCCGGTTTTCTGAATGTCAGCCGCATCAAGGGCATCCACGCGGCGATGAAAACCGGCATGCTGGCGGCAGAGGCAGCGTTTGCTGCCGTCACGCAAGGGCGCCAGCACGACGAACTCGCCGCGTACCCCGAAGCATTTGAAGCCAGTTGGCTCCATACAGAACTCAACAAGTCACGCAATTTCAAGGCCTGGTTCAAGTGGGGTCTGTCGGTTGCCACGCTGGCCAACGGCTTTGAGCAGTTCGGCCTCAAGGGCAATATGCCCTGGACGCTGCACCGCGACACGCCTGACCACGCCTACCTGAAGCCGGCTTCCGAGTGCAAACCCATCGATTACCCCAAGCCGGATGGAAAACTCACCTTTGACCGCCTCTCCAGCGTCTTTATCAGCAGTGCCAACCACGAAGAAAATCAGCCCTCCCACCTCACGCTGAAGGATGCGTCGGTGCCGGTGAAGGTGAACCTCGCCAGGTATGCCGGGCTGGAAGCGCGCTACTGCCCGGCCGGCGTCTACGAGTTCGTGAAGAACGAAGACAATACCGACCGCCTGCAAATCAATGCGGCCAACTGCGTGCACTGCAAGACCTGCGACATCAAAGACCCGACACAAAACATTGTGTGGGTGACGCCGGAGGGCGGTGGCGGCCCGAACTACGCAGGAATGTAACGGCCATGCCCTACCCACCAGAATTCCTCAAACTCGTCGACGAGTTCATCCATCTCGCCAATCGCCTGGCTGAAGGCGGAAACGATGGCGAGGTAAGTGCCGCAATCCTGTTTGCCGCAGGTCGGTACAACGCCTTTAACTTCGTGTCCCACAACGGGACCGAACAGGACCGGCACAAAGCTGTTGAGTTTTATGTCTCTGAGTACCGCAAAGCCCTGGAGTCCAATCTGGATGGCGTGGTCGGCCCGGTGGTCAAGCCTCAGGACTAACAAATACCAGGACCCTTCAGCCCTGGTTTAGAATTCCCGTCGTCAGGAGAGAGTCCGCCGCAGGCGGGCCGCCGAAGGCGCAGGACGGCTGATTGCAGCGGTCTGAACGCTCAGGCAAAAGGACTGACAATCGTTGACGATGTCATGGTCGCCGACGACTCCCCACTGGAGAGAGGTTGCACTCGATGCAGCCCACCGAAGGAGCAAACCGCGGACGGCCCTGTGGCCACCGTGGCGAATCTCTCAGGTAAAGCGGACAGCGGGGGCAGCCCATCATGGGTGCCCAGAGGTGCCCGTCATGGATAGTGAGTGCCCCCAATTGGAGAACACCTTGTCCGCCCCTGCCGAATCCCTTTTGACCACACCATTGAATGCATTGCACCTCGAATTAGGCGCACGCATGGTGCCTTTTGCCGGCTATTCCATGCCGGTGCAATACCCAGCAGGCCTGATGGCCGAACACCACCATACGCGCAATGCGGCAGGCCTGTTCGATGTGTCGCACATGGGACAATTGCGTCTGGTGGGCCCCGATGCCGCCGCCGCCTTCGAGTCCCTGATCCCAGTCGACGTAATCGATCTTCCCGTGGGCAAGCAGCGCTACGGCCTGCTGCTCACCGACGAGGGCACCATCATTGATGATCTGATGTTCTTCAACAAGGGGAACCACGAGATCTTTGTCATCGTGAACGGCGCTTGCAAAGTTGGCGACATCGCGCACATCCAGTCAAAAATCGGCAGCCGCTGTCAGGTAATTCCGATGCCTGAAATGGCGTTGCTGGCACTGCAGGGTCCGCAGGCCGTTACCGCGCTCGCCCGCCTGGCACCGGGTGTAGAAAAACTGGTGTTCATGACCGGTGGCAACTTCCAGATCGACACGGGTACCCGGAAGATTGAAGTATTCCTCACCCGCAGCGGCTATACCGGTGAGGACGGTTTCGAGATCTCGGTGCATGCGTCGCTGGCCGACGCACTGGCCCGCGCGTTGCTGGCGCAGCCTGAAGTCAGACCCATTGGCCTGGGCGCACGCAACTCGCTACGGCTGGAGGCGGGGCTGCCGCTGTATGGCAACGACATTGACACCAGCACCACGCCGGTAGAGGCGAGCCTGCTGTGGGCCATGCAAAAGGTCCGCCGCGTCGGTGGTGCCCGTGCAGGCGGTTTCCCGGGCGCTACAAAAATCCTAGCTGCTCTCGCAGATTCTACGGTCCCTGGCGGCTCAAATGGTACAAGAAAACGGGTTGGCCTGATGGCCCTGGAGCGCATTCCGGTGCGTGAGCACACCGAGTTGCAGGACACTGCCGGCAACAAGATCGGTGAAGTCACCAGCGGACTGCTCGGCCCCACCATCGACAAATGCGTCGCCATGGGCTACGTAAACGCTGCGTTTGCACCCCTGGGTACCCGCGTCAATGCCATCGTGCGTGGCAAGCCGGTGCCAATGGAAGTGTGTTCCATGCCATTCGTCCCCAACCGCTATTTCCGCGGCGTATGACGCCCCCACGCTCCGCCGTTGCACGGGTCGCTGCCCCCCGAGGGGGCTAAGTCGCCTTGGGGCGGCCCGGCGGCGACTTGCTTTTTTTCCTCCACTTTTATCCCAACTTTTCAGGAGATCAATATGACCCTCAAATTCACCCCCGACCACGAATGGCTCAACGTCGAAGGCGGCAGCGCCACCGTGGGCATCACCCACCACGCCCAGGACGCACTCGGTGACGTCGTGTTTGTAGATCTGCCCGAGGTGGGCAAAACCTATGCTGCCAAAGACGTTGCCGGCGTGGTCGAGTCGGTCAAAGCCGCCGCCGATGTGTACATGCCCGTCACCGGTGTAGTTACCGAAGTCAACGAAGCCCTGCGCGCCGACCCGGCGCTGGCCAACAGCGACCCCATGGGTGCGGGCTGGTTCTTCAAAGTGACCCTGTCCAACGAAGCCGAAATCGACACCCTCATGGATGAGACCAGCTACAAGACCTACGAGCAGAACGCCTGAAACCATGTATTCCTCGCCCACCCTCCCCGAGCTCGAAGCCACCAACGAATTCATCGCCCGCCACATTGGCATCAGTGAAGCCGATGAGCAGTGGATGCTCAAAGCAGTTGGTGCCACTTCGCGCGCCGAACTGATCAACGGCATCGTGCCGCGCTCGATTGCCCGCAAGAACGCAATGCAAATCCCGCCCGGCATCACCGAGGCCGCTGCATTGGCTGAACTCAAAGCCTTAGCTGGAAAGAACAGGATTCTCAAGAGCTACATCGGTCAGGGCTACTACGGCACCCACACGCCGGGGGTGATCCTGCGCAACATTCTGGAAAACCCCGCCTGGTACACCGCCTACACGCCCTACCAGGCCGAAATTTCGCAGGGTCGCATGGAAGCCCTGGTGAACTTTCAGACCATGGTCTGCGACCTCACGGCCATGCCGATTGCAAACGCCTCCATGCTTGACGAAGCCACCGCGGCGGCCGAGGCCATGACGCTGGCCAAGCGCTCGGTGAAGAGCAAGAGCAATGTGCTGATCGTCGCTGGCGACTGCCATCCGCAGACGATTGAAGTGATCGAAACCCGCGCCAAACCGCTGGGCATTGAGGTGAAGGTCGGGTTTGCGCCCACGCTCATGGAACAGGGCGACTACTTTGCCGTGATCGCGCAGTACCCGTCCACGGTGGGCTCGATCCATGACATGCGTGCCGTGGTGGAACATGCACACAGCAAGGACGCGGCCTTCATCGTCGCAGCCGACCTACTGGCCCTCACGCTGCTGGCGCCTCCCGGCGAATGGGGCGCGGACATTGTGGTGGGAACCACGCAACGCTTTGGCATGCCGCTGTGCAATGGGGGCCCCCACGCTGCCTACATGGCCTGCCGCGACGAGTTCAAGCGCTCCATGCCCGGCCGTCTGGTAGGTGTGAGCGTGGATGCGCATGGCAACCCGGCCTACCGTCTGGCGCTGCAAACCCGCGAGCAGCACATCCGCCGCGAAAAGGCCACCTCCAACATCTGCACGGCGCAGGTGTTGCCAGCGGTGGTTGCCAGCATGTATGCCGTATACCATGGCCCGCTTGGCCTCACTCGCATTGCGCAACGTGTGCACCGCTTCACCAGTGTGCTGGCGGCGAGTCTGCTGGATCTGGGCTACACCCTGCTCAGCACCGAGTTCTTTGACACATTGACGCTGCAGGTGGCCGATCCCGATGCCTTGATGAAGATTTCGGTGAGCCAGGGCGTAAACCTGCGCCGCACCACGTCAAGCCTCGTCTCCATCAGCCTGGATGAGACCACCACGCGCAGCGATGTAGCGCTGCTGTGGTCCATCTTTGCCCAGCCCTCGGTGTGCCCGCGCAAATCGATCGCTGCGCCGGACTTCGATGCTATCGCCGCCGATGTGGCCAGTGCTTTGCCCGCGCATGCCCGGCGCACCAGCGCGTTTCTGACGCACCCGGTGTTCAACTCCTACCACTCCGAGACCGGCATGCTGCGCTACCTGCGCATGCTCTCGGACAAGGATCTGGCGCTGGACCGCAGCATGATTCCGCTGGGCAGTTGCACCATGAAGCTCAATGCCACCAGCGAGATGATTCCCATCACCTGGCCCGAGTTCGCCGACATTCACCCCTTCTGCCCGCCCGACCAGCGCGCTGGCTATGCCCAACTCAATGACGAGCTGTGCGCATGGCTGTGCCAGGCCACGGGCTACGCGGGCATCAGCCTGCAACCCAACGCCGGCAGCCAGGGCGAGTATGCCGGTCTGCTGGCCATCAAGGGCTGGCATGCGTCGCGCAACGAGGCACACCGAAATATCTGCCTCATCCCCTCCAGCGCGCACGGCACGAATCCGGCCAGCGCCATGATGGTGGGTATGCAGGTGGTCGTGACCGCCTGCGATGCGTCGGGCAATGTGGACCTGGCGGATTTGCGGGCGAAGTGCGAGCAGCACGCGGCGAACCTGGCGGCGGTGATGATCACCTACCCCAGCACACACGGCGTGTTCGAAACCACGGTCAAGGAACTGTGCGCCCTGGTGCACCAGCACGGTGGCCGGGTGTATGTGGACGGCGCCAACATGAACGCCCTGGTCGGCGTGGCGGCACCCGGCGAATTTGGCGGCGATGTGAGCCACCTGAACCTGCACAAGACCTTCTGCATTCCCCACGGTGGCGGCGGCCCGGGTGTCGGTCCGGTGTGCGTGGTGGCCGATCTGGTGCCCTTCCTGCCAGGTCATGCGACAGCGGGAATTGCTACAAAAACAGGAGCTATCAGCGCTTCTCCACTGGGCAACGCAGCCGTTTTACCGATTAGCTGGATGTACTGCCGCATGATGGGGCCGGACGGTCTGACGCATGCCACCGAGGCCGCCATTTTGGCCGCCAACTACATCAGTGCGCGCTTGAAAGACCACTACCCCACGCTGTACGCCAGCGCCAACGGCAATGTGGCCCACGAGTGCATCCTGGACTTGCGTGGACTCAAAGACACCAGCGGCGTGATGGCCGAGGACGTTGCCAAGCGGCTGATGGACTATGGTTTTCATGCGCCCACGCTGTCGTTCCCGGTGCCCAATACGCTGATGGTCGAGCCTACCGAGAGCGAAACGCTGGCCGAACTGGACCGCTTCATCAACGCCATGATCGCCATTCGCGGCGAAGTTGCAAAAATCGAACAAGGCGTTTGGCCGCAGGACAACAACCCGCTGAAACACGCCCCGCACACCGCCGCGAGCCTGCTCGGTGCGCAGTGGGACCGCCCGTATGCGCGTGAGGTCGGCGCGTTTCCGCTCGCCACGCTCAAGCAGGTGAAATACTGGCCGCCGGTGGGCCGTGTGGACAACGTTTACGGCGACCGCAACCTGTTCTGCTCCTGCGTGCCGGTCACGGAGTCAAGGCAGTAGCCGGGCAGCGACCCCGTGGGTGCATGGGGCCGCGCTCAAGGGGGCGGGCGAAGCGTGCGCTCGATGAGCGGAATAACGTCGACGAGCAAGGTCGTCACCTTTTCGGCGTTGTCGCGGAACACCGCCAGGATGGACTCCCAACTCACCGGTTCTTCGTCGGTTTTCCAGCAGTCGTAATCGGTGCTCATCGCCACGGCCGCATACGGAATGCCGGCCTCGTTGGCCAACGCGGCCTCGGTTGCGATCGACATGTTGATGATGTCTGCGCCCCACGCGCGAAACATCGTGGACTCGGCACGCGTGGAGAACCGGGGGCCTTCAATCGTAATGACGGTCCCGGTGCGGTGAAACGCGAACCGATGTTGTTCGCAGACCTGAATCAAGGCGGAGCGCAGGCCGGCATGAAACGGCTCGGCCATGGGGGTGTGAATCGGCTGATGCGGCTCAAATGATTCGTGAAAGCTCATGGCACGCTGCTTGGTGAAGTCGATGAACTGATCAATGATGACCAGGTCTCCGCGTCCGATGCCTTCCCGCAGCGAGCCTACGGCGGTGGTCGCCAGAATGTGCGTGCAGCCAGCGTCCTTCAGTGCTTGGATATTGGCCCGAAAATTGACCCCGCTGGGTGCGATTGTGTGCTCTCGGCCATGGCGCCCCAGCAGCACCACATCGACCCCGGCAATCCGTCCCATACGAAGCGGCGCCGACGGCTGTCCCCAGCGCGTAGTGACTTCCTGATCCTGGGCATTTTCCAGAATGTCGGGGTTGTCCAGGCCGCTGCCGCCAATAATTCCAATCGTGGTCATGACCCCATTTCCTTCCTCAAGCTTGTTTCAATCAGGTGCAGGACGGACCCAATGTCAGTCCCGTAGGCCACAACGCCCTCATCGTGTCCGGCCATGACCAGCAAGGCGGGCAGTGCCGTGGGCGCCAGGGTAATCTGAACGATGGCTTGCGCCATGGCGGGTGTGCCATAGGCGATGTCGGCCGCCGTGGCGGCGGCGCCCGATGTCTGCAGCGCATCAAACAGGAGTCGACTATGTATATGCATCACGCAGTGGACTTCGGGTCGCGCCCCATAGAGGGCACCGTGGGTCATCGACTCCGAGGAAGCGTGCAACGCACCCACGCAGTGCACCTGATTGGTTTCAAGCGAAAACGCTTCTACCAGTGAAAACTGCTCTGCGGTCAATTCGCGCGCCTCGCCGGTGGCACTTGCGGTAATTACAAACTGATCGCCCATCGCCCGGATGCTGACATTGCCATAGCCCACACCATTGGGATAGACCCCCACCAGCCCCAGGTCAAACAACCGGGTGCGCGCCTGGTTCAGTTCCCCAAGCGCCGCAGAGAGTGGCACCACCCCATCCCGTCGGTGGCTGGTGTACTTGATATAGCCATCGTCCGTGGGCGCCAGTGAAGATCGCTGCTCAGGAAAGAGCGACAGAATGGACGCCTCGCTGGCATCGCACACGCCACGCTCACAAATGAGCTTCGAGATCAGACGCGCAGGGGTCACATCGAATCCCCAATTGCGCGCCGCCGTAGATGGCGGGCACAGCAGCACGGATTCGACTGCGCCCTGCGCGTTGCGTCCACTGATGTAACGCACTTCCGCTGCATCACGCTCCTCTATGGGGATGCCAAAGACCCCTTCGCGCAGGGAAAAATCAAAGGTGGATGAAGGCAATGCCACCACCATCGGAATGTGGTTGTCGTAAGCGGCAAGGGCCTTCAGATAGGTGCCTATTTTGTTGGCCACATCACCGCAACGGGTGACGCGGTCGGCCCCTGTGATCACCATATCGACCATCCCGTGCTGCATCAGGTGCCCCCCCGCATTGTCTGCAATGAGGGTGTGCGGTACGCCATGCTGTCCAAGCTCCCATGCGGTGAGGCTGGCGCCCTGATTGCGCGGTCGGGTTTCATCGACCCAGACGTGCAGCGCAATTCCTGCATCGTGGGCCGCATAAAGGGGCGCCGTTGCCGACCCCACATCCACAAACGCCAACCAACCGGCGTTGCAGTGGGTCAAGATATTGACGGGCTGTCCGCCCTTGCGCAGTGCAATGCGCTCGATCAAGGCCTTTCCATGCGCACCAATGCGTCGGCAGTGCGCTTCGTCTTCGTCGGCAATCGCCTGGGCTTCGTGGCGCGCAAGAATGCGTTTCTGCGCCGCAGTATCACTCTTCGCAAGGGCGCTCAGCATGCGGTCCACGGCCCATCCCAAATTGGTCGCTGTAGGGCGCGTGGCTTTGAGGGCCGCCGCCGCCGTCCGCAGGAAACTCTCGAAACCCGTGTTGGGCGCCTCCAGCGCGGCAAGGTACATGCCGTACGCCGCGCTGGCACCAATCAAGCCCGCTCCGCGCACTGTCATGTTGGAGATCGCACGCCGCATGTCTTCCACCCGCGTGAGTTCTACGATCTCAAAGCGATGGGGCAGCAGGGTCTGGTCAATGACCTGCACCACGAAATCGTCCCCGGGCTTGAGCCAGATGGTCCGGTAGGTCTGTCCGTTGACCTTCATGGTTGTGCGCCGCTGCCGGTCGTTATTTCAGCCAGCCGCGTTTGCGGAAGTACCACATGGGAACCAGTGCGCTGCCCACCATCAGTGCCAGCGCAAAGGGGTAGCCTGCCGACCAGTCGAGCTCGGGCATGAACTTGAAGTTCATGCCATAAATGCTGGCGATCAGCGTGGGCGGCAGCAAGGCGACACTGGCCACAGAAAAGATCTTGATGATTTTGTTTTGATTGATATTGATAAAACCAACCGTCGCGTCCATCAGGAAGTTGATTTTGTCAAACAGAAAGGCGGTGTGGGAATCCAGCGAGTCGATATCACGCAAGATCTGGCGTGCTTCTTCAAACTGTTCACCGTTGAGCATCTTGCTGCGCATCATGAAGCTCACGGCGCGTCGGGTGTCCATGACGTTGCGGCGAATGCGCCCGTTCATGTCCTCGTGGCGCGCGATCGAGCCCAGCACCTCGCCTGCCATGGCATCGGTCACATCGCCCGACAGCACTTTGTTGCTGACTTTTTCGAGTTCGTCATAAATGCCTTCGAGCGTGTCCGCTGAGTACTCTGCGTCGGCATCGAACAGCTTGAGCAACACTTCCTTGGCGTCTTCAATGAGCCCGGGCGCGCGTCGGGCGCGCAAGCGAAGCAGGCGAAACACCGGAACGTCTTCGTCGTGGATGGAAAACAGCACGCCCTTGCTTTTGTGCTGCTCGTTGAACTGGTTGAGGATGAACGCCACGCGCACCGTGCGCGGTTCGTCATCGCCGGCAATCAAAAAGTCACTGCGGATGTGAAGGTCGCCGTTGTCCTCTTCGTAAAAGCGTGCCGACTCCTCGATGTCCTCGTCCATCGCGTCTTCCGGGATGGAGAGTCCATAGTATTGCTTGACCCAGCGTTTTTCCTCCAGCGTGGGGGACTCCAGGTCAACCCATATGGGCTGGAATTGCGAGAGTTCCTCCAGCGATTCGATCTCTTCCTGGAAGAGCCTTCCGTTGGCGAGCGTAAAGATATTGAGCATGACAACTTCATCGGGGTCAGATTCCAATTATTCGGACTGAACAATTGCGTGGGATGAAGCTTTCGAATAATTGGAATCTGACCCCAATTAAATGTGAAAGCTACCGAGGTGGGTAGGTTTCCAAGGAGTGCTCTCCTGCTGTGGCAATCCTTAAATTATCGCACCTTGAGAGGGTCTCTGCACAGCGCAGGGTCAGGTCGCTGAGCGGGGTCAATTTGCTGCGCTGCGGCACTAAGAAATGCGTTGCATTTCTGCAAATTCGGGCGCATAGTGATTTCACAGCGACCAGATTTCTGTTTGTGGTTTCTGTTTTTGCCATCGAAGACGGCAAGATTTTTAAACCGAGTGCATTGGAGGTTATTTATGAATTTGACGATCAGCGGTCACCATCTTGAAGTTACCCCGGCCCTGCGTAGTTATGTGACGACCAAGCTAGATCGAGTTATTCGACACTTTGACCAAGTTGTAGACGTCAAGGTGTTACTTACGGTGGAGAAACAAAAGGAAAAGGAAAAACGGCAACGAGCCGAATGCAATATTCACGTCAAGGGCAGCGATATGTTTGCCGAAAGCTCTCATGAGGATCTTTACGCAGCCGTTGATGACCTGGTAGACAAACTGGATCGCCAAGTGGTTCGCCACAAGAGCCGGGTGCAGGAGCATCACCACGAAACACCCAAACGCGTCATGTAGTCATCACCATGCAGCGATAAAAGCCGCCAACCGAAAGGCGGCTTTTTTGTGTGCATAATCTGCCCCACACCATGAATCGTCTCGCCAACATCCTGTCGCCGTCGCAAGTGGTTGCGCATGTCGAGGTCACCAGCAAGAAGCGGGCCTTTGAGGAGGCCGGGTTGCTGTTTGAAAATCTTCACGGACTCAGTCGCGCTTTGGTGACTGAAAGCCTGTTCTCCCGGGAGCGGTTGGGCTCGACAGGCCTGGGGCATGGCGTAGCCATACCGCACGGCCGGATCAAGGGGCTCAAGTCCCCCATGGCGGCGGTATTTCAGTTGGCGCAGCCGATTGCGTTTGAAGCGCCCGATGAGCTACCCGTTGGGCTACTGATTTTTCTCCTGGTGCCTGAAGCTGCCACGCAGAGGCATCTGGAAATTCTTTCCGAAATTGCGGAACTGCTGAGCGATGCCACTTTGCGCCAGCAAATGGTGGGCTGCGCCGACGCGTTGGCTCTGCATGGCCTGATCGTCGGGTGGCAGTCGGCGCAGAAGGTCTGATGCCGCCCACCTGCGCCGAGTTCGCCGAGTGAAACCCACGGTTGTCAGTGCCGACGTCCTCTTTGAGGAATTTCGAGGCCGCCTTCGGTGGGAATGGATGGCGGGATTGGGGGCCTCCGAGCGCCGGTTTGATGAGGTGGCCGTGCGTGCCGCCCGTTCCGGGGCCGATCTGGTGGGCTACCTCAATTACATTCACCCCTATCGCGTGCAAATTCTGGGTGAGCGGGAGATCGCCTACATCACCAATGCGACACTGGACGACTGCACCCGGCGCATTGCCAGAATTGTGACTTTGGAACCCCCGGTACTGGTGCTGGCCGACGGACAGGCCGCGCCCGAGGCATTGTTGTCCATGTGCGAGCGGGCACAGATTCCGATGTTTGCCACCAAGGAGTCGTCGGCATTTGTCATCGACGTGTTGCGCGCCTATCTGTCCAAGCATTTCGCCGACCGCTTATCCATGCACGGGGTGTTTATGGATATTCTGGGGCTGGGGGTGATGATCACGGGAGAGTCGGGTTTGGGGAAAAGTGAGCTGGGTCTGGAACTCATTTCACGCGGGAACGGACTGGTGGCCGACGATGCCGTGGATCTTTATCGTATCAACCAGACCACCATCGAAGGTCGTTGCCCCGAACTGTTGCAAAACCTTCTTGAAGTCCGTGGTATCGGTTTGTTGGACATCCGGGGCATATTTGGCGAGACCGCCGTGCGGCGCAAGATGCGGCTCAAGCTGATCGTGCATTTGGTGCGCCGGGAAACGCTGGAGCGCGAGTACGAGCGCATTCCCTATGAGCCGTTGACGCAGGACGTGCTGGGCGTTCCGGTGCGTAAAGTCGTCATTCAGGTGGTGGCCGGGCGAAACATTGCGGTGCTGGTGGAGGCTGCGGTACGCAACACGATCTTGCAGTTGAGGGGAATCGATACTTACCAGGATTTCGTTGAGCGCCACCGCAAGGCGATGAGCCAGGGCTCCTGATACCGTTTTACAGGTCCCCGGTCCGGTTCGGGCACTCTTTTTTGGTGCACGTGGCGTACAGGCTCAGTGCGTGATCGGTAATGGCAAAACCTTTGATTTTTGCCACGCTGTGCTGGCGTTTCTCGATTTCGGCATCGTAAAACTCTTCGACACGTCCGCAATCAAGGCATACCAGATGGTCATGGTGCTGGCCTTCGTTGAGTTCGTACACGGCTTTGCCGCTCTCAAAATGGCTACGACAGAGTATGCCGGCCTGCTCAAATTGCGTCAGTACGCGGTAGACCGTGGCCAGTCCGACATCGGAGTGTTCCTGGAGCAGGATGCGGAACACGTCTTCAGCGGTCACGTGGCGATGCGTGCCGCGCTGGAATACCTCGAGAATTTTCAACCGAGGAACGGTTGCCTTCAGCCCGGTGCTCTTCAATTCTTCGATATGGGTCACGGTTGTTTCCGCCTTGGGTGGTCGAGGGCAGACGGGAGGGCCAGCCGCTACAATCACGCGATCATATCCCCGGTAAGCCCCCTATGTCCGATCTGTCCCGTCGAAGCGTTCGCCTCCACCTGCTGGTGCTCACCAGCATTGCAGCTCTGTGGGGTTGCAGTAGCTTTGACAGTGCCAGCACCAAGATTGTCGGTGTGATCACTCCCTACAAAATGGATGTGGTCCAAGGCAATGTCGTCACCAAGGAGCAGGTTGCCGCGCTCAAGCCCGGTATGCTGCGCAACCAGGTGCGCGAGGTGCTGGGAACGGCACTACTGACAAGCGTCTTTCATGCGGACCGATGGGACTACGTTTTTACGCTGAAAAGTCAGGTAGCTTCCGCCCAGACACGCAAAGTATCGGTGTTCTTCAAAAACGACGCCATGGAGCGCGTGGAGGCGGGGGATTTGCCCAGTGAGGCGGAATTTGTGGCGACTCTGAAGTCCATGACGCTGTCCGACAAGCTCCCACCACTCGAGGCCACCCCCGAAAGCCTGAGCGCCTTTCCGGTGGCCGCCAAGCCCACGCCCACGGTGGGTGCCATGGTGAGCGCCCCGGTCAACTACCCGCCACTGGAGCCTGCGGGCAAGTAAGCCGCGGCAGTCGTGTGATGAAACTCAGAATTGCGATTGCTGGAGCGTCGGGCCATATGGGGCAGATGCTGATTGACGCGGTGCGTGCGGCCGACGATTGCGCCCTGTGCGGCGCGTTGGACATGGTTGGCAGTCCCGCCGTCGGGGGGGATGCGGGCGCCTTTGCTGGGCAGTCCACGGGTGTCTCCATCACCGCCGATGTGCGCCTGGGTTTGCAGAACTGCGATGTGCTGATTGACTTCACTCGCCCTGAAGGCACGTTGGCGCACCTCCAGGCCTGTCGGGAGCTCGGCGTGGCCGCAGTGATCGGCACCACCGGATTTTCCGAAGCGCAGAAGTTGGAGATTGCCGCCATGGCCCGCGACGTGCCCATGGTCATGGCGCCCAACATGAGTGTGGGTGTCAACGTGACGCTGAAACTGCTGAAGATGGCCGCCAGGGCGCTTTCGACGGGATATGACATTGAAATTATTGAAGCGCACCATCGCCACAAGGTCGACGCCCCTTCGGGCACCGCCCTCAAGATGGGCGAAGTCATTGCCGATGCGCTGGGGCGCGATCTGAACGAGTGCGCGGTGTATGCGCGCCAAGGGGTGACCGGCGAACGTGATCCGTCAAGCATCGGTTTCGCCACCATCCGGGGTGGCGATATTGTCGGGGACCACACGGTTTTGTTTGCCGGTACCGGGGAGCGCATCGAGATCAGCCACAAGTCGTCCAGCCGCGCAACCTATGCTCAGGGCAGCTTGCGGGCAGCCCGGTTCCTCAAGGGCAAGAAGGCCGGGTTGTTTGACATGTTTGACGTGCTGGGACTTCGATGAACGCCTGGGAGTTGCTCTTTCGCGGAGATGCCGTCAGCAGCGGGGTGGCCGTGACACTGCTTGCGATGTCGGTGACCAGTTGGGTGGTGATTCTGTGGAAGGCAAGGCTGCTGCAGCGTGCGTTGCGGGATGTGCCGCGTTGTACCGCCGCTTTTTGGCAGTCTCCCACGCTGGAGGACGGGTTGCGCACGCTCCAGGCGTTTGACCGGGAGTCGCTGGTAGGGCCACTGGTTCAGGCAACACAGCAAAACACGGCGGGGACCCTGGCCGCAGCGGGTGATGCAGCGCAACGGTTAACGCGTGTACTGCGCGATGCGCTGCATGGCGTACTCCTCAAGTTGCAGTGGGGCCAGGTGGTGCTGGCTACCGTTGGGGCGACTGCGCCGTTTGTCGGTCTGCTCGGAACGGTGTGGGGCATCTACCATGCCCTCATTGGTATCGCCGGGGCGGGCCAAATCAGTATCGACAAGATATCGGGTCCCGTGGGCGAGTCCCTCATCATGACCGCAGCCGGTCTTGCGGTCGCCATTCCCGCAGTGCTGGGCTACAACGTCATGGGGCGTAGCATCGGTCGGATCGAGGCTGATCTGGAAGGCTTCGCTCGGGACCTGCGCGATTTGCTGATCACCCAGTCACCCCCCTCGGACTAGGCCCGCACCATGTCTTTTGGTCGATTGGAGCGCAGCCCGGGCCCCCAGCCGATGAGCGACATCAACATGACCCCGCTGGTCGATGTGATGCTGGTGCTGGTGGTCATTTTCATCATTACGGCACCCTTGCTGGTAGGCGCTGTGAAAGTGGATCTGCCCAAGTCCGAGGTCACAGCGAGTGCGGATAACTCGCCCTTCGTCGCCTTATCCATCAACAAGGCGGGCCAGGTATTTGTCGGTGACCAACCCTTGCAGGGTGCGCCCCTGATGCGGGCCTTGGAACAGGCCGCCGCACAGAACCCCGAGACCGAGGTTCAGTTGCGTGCCGACACCGAAGTCCCGTACGGTCGTGTGGTCGAAGTGATGGGTGTGGCCCACAAGGCGGGGTTGTACCGCATTGGTTTTGTCGCAGAAGTTGCAACGACTCCCGCGAACTGAACGGTGCAGCGCCTAAAATCGGCGTACTTTCTCCCTCGTTTTCTATCGGCTGACCCACGTTAGCCCCTCCATTCATGCAAGACAGATACCAGCACCTCGACGTTGAAAAAGCCGCCCAAGACCACTGGTCGCAGCCGCTGTGGAACGGATTCAATGCCTACCGGGTGACCGAAGACACTTCCAAAAAGAAGTACTACGCCTGCTCCATGCTGCCTTACCCCAGCGGCAAGTTGCACATGGGCCACGTGCGCAACTACACCATCAACGACATGCTCACGCGTTACCTTCGCATGAAGGGATACAACGTGCTCATGCCTATGGGCTGGGACGCCTTTGGCCTGCCTGCAGAAAATGCAGCGCTCAAGAATGGCCTCCCCCCGGCGAAGTGGACTTACGAAAATATTGCCGCCATGAAGCGACAGATGCAGGCGATAGGCCTGGCCATTGACTGGAGCCGTGAAGTCGCTACCTGCGACCCCAGCTACTACAAGTGGAATCAGTGGCTGTTTCTGAGGATGCTGGAAAAGGGGATTGCCTACCGCAAGACCCAGGTCGTCAACTGGGACCCAGTGGATCAGACGGTGCTGGCCAACGAACAGGTGATCGACGGCAAGGGCTGGCGCACCGGAGCGGTGGTGGAAAAACGCGAGATCCCCGGCTACTACTTCAAGATCACCGACTACGCGCAGGAGTTGCTGACCCATGTGCAGGACGGCTTGCCAGGCTGGCCTGAACGGGTGAAGTTGATGCAGGAAAACTGGATCGGCAAGAGCGAGGGTGTGCGCTTCGCGTTCACCCATGACATCAAGAACGATGCGGGCGAATTGATCGATGGCGGGCGCATGTACGTGTTCACCACCCGACCCGACACCATCATGGGCGTTACCTTTTGCGCGGTGGCTCCGGAGCACCCCCTGGCCATGCAGGCAGCGAAGTCCAACACCAGGCTGGCGAAATTCATCGAGGAGTGCAAAGCCGGTGGCACGACCGAGGCCGAACTGGCGGTCAAGGAAAAGCTGGGTATGCCCACCAATTTGCAGGTGGTCCACCCCCTGACCGGGCGTCAGGTGGATGTGTGGGTCGGCAACTATGTGCTGATGGGGTATGGCGACGGGGCGGTCATGGGGGTCCCCGCCCACGATGAACGCGACTTCGCCTTTGCCAAAAAGTATGGCTTCTCCATCCACGACGTGGTCCACGTTGATGGCCTGACCTACGACCATGACCAGTGGCAGGACTGGTATGCCGACAAGCAGCGTGGGGTCACCGTCAACTCCGACGTCTTCAGCGGTCTGACCTACAAGGAGGCGGTTGACGCGGTCGCCCATGCCTTGCAGGTCAAGGGCCTGGGTGAGAAGCGCACGACCTGGAGGCTGCGCGATTGGGGCGTGAGCCGCCAGCGCTATTGGGGTACCCCCATTCCCATCATCCACTGCGACGAGCATGGTGCGGTGCCCGTGCCCGAGAAGGACCTGCCGGTGGTGTTGCCGCTGGACTGCGTGCCCGACGGCAGCGGCAACCCGCTGCACAAGCATGAAGCTTTCCACGCCGGCGTGGTGTGCCCGGTCTGCGGCAAGAAAGCGCGGCGCGAGACCGACACCATGGACACTTTTGTCGAGTCCAGCTGGTACTACATGCGCTACTGCGACCCCCACAATGTGGAGGCCATGGTGGCAGGCGGCACCGGCTATTGGATGCGGGACCAGAAACTCGAAACTGGTGGCAGCGGCATGGACCAGTACATCGGAGGCATCGAACACGCCATCCTGCACTTGCTTTATGCGCGCTTCTGGACCAAGGTCATGCGCGATTTGGGCCTGGTCACCATCGACGAGCCGTTCACCAAGCTCCTCACCCAGGGCATGGTGCTCAACCACATCTATTCGCGCAAGGGCGACAAAGGCGGGATCGAGTACTTCTGGCCGCACGAAGTGGAAGACGTGCGTGATGCGACCGGCAAGGTGACGCATGCCACGCTCAAGGCAGACAAGGGGAGCCTGCCTGCGGGCACGCTGATCACCTACGAAGGGCTCGGCACCATGTCCAAGTCCAAAAACAATGGCGTGGACCCGCAGGATTTGATCGAAAAATACGGTGCCGACACCGCCCGCCTGTACACCATGTTCACCGCCCCTCCCGAGGCCACGCTGGAGTGGAACGACGCTGGGGTGGAGGGCAGTTACCGCTTTTTGCGCCGCGTCTGGAACTTTGGCGTGAAGCTGTCTGCTATGGATAGCGTAGCTGCTAACGCAAGCGTAGCGGGCGCAAAGAGCCTGAAAGATGTTGAATTCGGGCGTGATTGCAAGGCCTTGCGCCGGGAAATCCACACCGTGCTCAAGCAGGTTGACTACGACTACCAGCGCATGCAATACAACACGGTCGTATCCGGTGCGATGAAGATGATCAACGCGCTGGAGAGCATGGCCCCCACGCTTGCTATTTCTTCAGGGGACGGGGCGGGTGCGCACGTGGCCGTGCTGGAGGGTTTCGGAATACTGCTGCGTTGCCTGTATCCCGCCACTCCGCACATCGCGCATGCCCTGTGGGTCGAACTGGGCTACGCCGCGCATCTGGGCGACATTCTGGATGCGCCCTGGCCGCAAGTGGACAGCGGGGCTCTGGAGCAGGATGAGATCGAGCTGATGCTGCAGATCAACGGCAAGTTGCGCGGCTCCGTGATCGTGCCCTCCAATGCCTCGAAGGAAGTCATCGAGGCCACGGCGCTGGCCTGCGAAACGTTTGTGCAATTCGCAGCCGGTGCGCCCGCCAAGAAAGTGATTGTGGTCGCGGGTCGACTGGTGAATGTCGTGATCTAGGGCGATGCCATGAAGCGCAGAGATCTGGTGGGCATCGGTGGGATCTCGCTGGCGTTGGCTGGTTGTGGCTTCAAGCTGCGCAGCAGCCAGGTATTTGCCTTTGATCGCATCGCGGTCACGCCGCAAGGTGGTGCCAACCTGGTGGCTGAGCTGGTGCGCTACCTGGGCGACAAGGTGGTGCCCCTGTCGTCACCGTCGGCCTCTGCACCTGATGTGATTTTTGACATTGTGCAGGAGTCTCGGGAGAAGACCGTGGTCGGCGTCAACGCGTCCGGCCAGGTGCGCGAATTTCAGCTGCGCATCCGGGTGAAATTCCGGCTGCGAACGCCCGAAGGACGTGACCTCATTTTGTTGACTGAAATTGAGCAGCACCGTGATGTGAGCTTCAGCGAGGCTGCGGCACTCGCCAAAGAAGCCGAAGAGGTGCTGCTGTACCGGGATATGCAGGCCGATATCGTGCAGCAGTTGCTACGCCGTCTCGCAGCCATCAAACGCCAGGACTGAGTCACGGGTCCTTGGCTCGACCACAGCGACGGGTCGGATCAACTGGTACAGATCTTTGGGGTCGTTGAGTTGCGGAATCAGCGCGATCCCCGAGCCCAGGTGCATCGACTGCGCCAGATCGTGCACGTAGCGCAGGGCAGAGAAGTCTTCCATGGCAAAGCCTACTGAGTCAAACATCGTGATCTGCGCAGCGTGCTCGCGCCCCGTTTGCGAGCCCGACAGCACCTGCCACAGTTCGGTCACCACAAAGTCAGCGGGCAGGTGTTGCAAGTCGCCTTCGATGCGGGTCTGAGGCTCGTACTCGACAAACACCTTGGCGGCGCGCAGCACGTCCGAATGAATTTCGGTCTTTCCCGGGCAGTCACCCCCCACGCCATTGATGTGCATGCCGGGCTCCAGCATGTCCGCAGTGATGATGGTGGCATTGGTCTTGTCGGCGGTGACCGTGGTGATGATGTCCGAGCCCCTGACCGCCTCGCGGATGCTGTTGCACACCACCAGGCGCAGCGTCGCACAATCAGGATTGTTTTGCAGGTTGCGCATCAATTTGGCCGTGGCCCGAGCGTCGATGTCAAACAATCGAATCTCGTCGATGCCGATCAGGTGATGGAACGCCAGCGCCTGAAACTCGCTCTGTGCGCCATTGCCAATGAGCGCCATCACCCGGCTGTTGGGGCGGGCCAATGCGCTTGCCGCCACGACGGAGGTCGCGGCAGTGCGCAGGGCCGTGGTCAGCGTCAGCTCGCTGATCATCAACGGCAAACCTGTTGCGACGTCGGCCAGCACGCCAAACGCCATCACGGTCGACAACCCCCGGGTCGTGTTCTTGGGGTGGCCGTTGACGTACTTGAAGGTGTAGGTGTCGGCATCGGCAATCGGCATCAGCTCAATAACCCCGTCGGGCGAGTGGGCAGCCAGGCGGGCCGACTTGTCAAACTGCGTCCAGCGCAGGAAGTCCTGCCGGATGTAGGCGGCCAGTCCCCGCAGCGCGGTGGCCACGCCCTGACGGCAGACGATGCCGGCCACATCCCCCGGGCTCAGAAAAAGGGTGTTACTTCGGTCGGCGTGGGCGGAGTTCATGGTCGGTTTCCTCAGGGGTGTTCTTGTGTTTGCAAAGTTCTGTAATGGTTCAAGTCAAGTATCGGTAGACCGCCAAACAATAACAATCGTCAATAGTGCATAGAAATAGCCAAACTATTGACGTTATGGCATGGTAAAGTGACAAAATGGATGAAACAGATCAAAAACTTTTGTCGCTTTTGCGGCAAGATGCTCGACTGCAGGTCGCTGCGCTGGCCCTGAAACTCAAGGTGTCGCGCGGCACCGTCACCAACCGCATTCGCCGTCTGGAAGACGATGGCGTGATCGTGGGCTATACCGTGCGTCTGCGCCCGGACGTACAGCACAACGAGATCAAAGCCTGGATGAGTATTGCGGTGGAAGGCACCCAGACCCGCGTCGTGATCGCCAGCCAGCTGGGAGAGCCGGGCGTGGCCACGCTGCATGACACCAATGGCCGCTGGGACCTGCTGGCCGAATTGCGCGCCGAACCGCTGCAGGATCTGGCCAAGGTGCTGGAGCGCATCCGCCTGCTC
>CAIPGC010000197.1 GCA_903864505.1 uncultured beta proteobacterium
CAAGCCCGCTACTGCCGTGCATGCCACAGTGACGGGCAACTGCGAGAGCTGCCACAAGACGACCTCCACCTGGAGTGGTGCCAAGGTTGACCACAGCACCTTCACGACAGCCACCACTTGCACCAGCTGCCACAACGGAACCCGTGCAACGGGCAAGAAGAGCAACCATATTCCGACCACGGCAAATTGTGGAACTTGTCACAAATATCCGTCATGGCTGCCGTCCAAATTTCACGCTAATGTGTCGGTTGCAACCGGTTGTGCAAGCTGCCATGCCACAACAGCCTATGCATTGACTGCCAAGCCCAATACGGCCACCCACAGCGGAGCAACGGTTTGTGAGACCTGCCACAAATCCACAAGCAACTGGTTGAATGTTCAGTACACCCATGCTGCCGCGAATTCGGTGGGGACGGGAACCTGCGACACCTGCCACAACGGTTCAACGTCTGCGGTGAGCAAATCGGCAGTCCACATTCCAGTGCCTGCTGGGGTCGCCAGGTGCGACTCCTGCCACAAATCGCAGGTCAGTTTCCGTACGGCGGTCACCATGAACCATACCGTAGTCAGCACCGCCACCTGCAAGTCGTGCCACAGCGGAAGCTACACATCGCAGGGGACTGCCGGCGGTGCCATGGCAAAGATAGCCAATCACGTCCCCGAAGCACAACTGCTTAACGGAACGGCAATGGATTGCAACGCATGTCACGGCAGCACTTCCTCGTGGGCCACGGAGAAGATGAACCACAACGCGAGCATGGGCAATGGCGCAGGCTGGTGCAAGTCTTGCCATGCGACCGGCACAAGCTACCAGGGAAACATGGAGAAGAAGTCGCTGACCCATCAGTCCAGTGGCAAAACCGACTGTTCCGTTTCGGGTTGCCACAAGCCGCTGGGCAGCAAAGGAAACGCCTATACGAAATGGAATTGATCGCTTGTTTCATGACCTCCAAATTGAAGACGTGTCGCCACGCGTCGACTTTGGCTGAGCCGCTTGGGCTTGGTGGTCGATGAACGGCCCACCGGGGAGAGTATCAGTCCCTTCCCGAACTTCAGCTTGGAATGATGGCCGTGACTTCGATCTCGACCTTGGCTTCGTCTTCGATCAGGTCCGCGACCTGAACCGCGCTCATCGCCGGGTAGTGGCGACCCATCACTTCGCGATAGACGGCGCCGATCTCCTTCAAGCGGGCGACGTACTCTTTTTTGTCCCGGAGGTACCAGGTCATGCGCACGATGTGCTCCGGCAGGCCGCCGCCCGCGGCCACGACGGCAACGCAGTTGCTCAGCGCCTGCCTGATTTGTGCGACCAGGTCATCGGTCTCGAACTGGCATTGAGGGTTCCAGCCAATCTGGCCACCGACGTAGATCTGGCGTCCGCTGGCTTCGATGCCATTGGCGTAGCCTCGGGGGGCGAGCCAGCCTTCGGGTTGCAGCGTCTTGTGTGTCATACCGGGTCCTTCAACAGTTCACGGCCTACGATCAGTTTTTGCACTTCGGTCGCACCTTCGTAAATGCGCAGGGCGCGAATCTCGCGGTAAAGCGACTCAACCTTGACGCCAATGCGCACGCCCTGCCCACCATGCATTTGCACCGCAGCGTCGATGACACGCTGGGCGTTCTCTGTGGCGGTCATTTTTGCCATCGCCGCTTCTCGCGTGGTGGGGAGTTTTTGCACGTCGCGCCGCCAGGCGGCACGGGCCACCAGCAGCGCGGCGGCGTCGATGTCGGTGGCCATCTCACCGAGTTTGGACTGTGTGATCTGAAAATCGGCCAGCGTTTGACCGAACATCGGGCGTTGGCGCACGTGGAGCAGCGCCTCGTCCATGGCACGCCGTGCAAAGCCCAGCGCCGCTGCCGCCACTGAGGAGCGAAAGATGTCAAGTGTGCGCATGGCCACCTTGAAACCCTCGCCCGGAGCGCCCAACCGGTTGGCGAGCGGCACTTTCATGTTCGTGAACTTGAGCCGCGCCAGC
>CAIPGC010000198.1 GCA_903864505.1 uncultured beta proteobacterium
GATACCGTGAGCAGCGCAAGTCACTTGACAACGATGCCGACGGCAACACCTCGAATACGGGCAGTCTTTGCTTCAAACAGTCGAACGGCGAAATAATGTGTCCAAACTAACGTTTCCGGTCGCCGGTTGCCCGCGCATTAAAAATCTAAAATGCATCGGTGAATGAATCTGCTTTTGCCCCCACCCTGCGCCGCCCCATCCGCGAACTGCCAGACGCACTGATCAGCCAGATCGCTGCCGGTGAAGTGGTAGAGCGCCCTGCCTCGGTGGTGCGTGAACTGGTAGACAACTCACTTGACGCGGGTGCAACCCAAGTCACAGTGCGCCTGCTGGCCGGTGGCGTGCGGCTGATTGCAGTCGAAGACGACGGCATGGGCATCTTGCAGCACGAGTTGCCTATCGCCTTCAAACGCCACGCCACCAGCAAGATTGGCAGCCTGAGCGATCTGGAATCGGTGGCCACCATGGGCTTTCGCGGCGAGGCCCTGGCCGCTATCAACTCAATAGCTGACTGCGCAATCCTGTCGAGGGCGAGCGACCAAAACAGTGCCTATCAGCTGGAGGGTCGCACGGGCGAACTCAAACCTGTGGCCCGCGCCCAGGGAACCACCGTGGAGGTGAAGGAACTGTTTTACAGCACGCCGGCTCGGCGCAAGTTTCTCAAGACCGACGCTACCGAACTCGCACATTGCATCGAGGCAGTGCGCCGCCACGCGCTCGGCCGCCCCGACGTCGGGTTTGCCATATGGCACGAGGGCAAACTGGTAGAACAATGGCGGCGCTGCGATGCAGGGAGCGATCCGATGGCAGCCCTCAACCAGCGCCTGGCCGATGTACTGGGCGCCGACTTCATGGCCCAGTCGATTGCGATCAATTGGCAACCCGCGCCAGCGCCGGGCGCGCGGCCTGGGCCTCTGCCTGCCCTGCGCGTCTGGGGCCGGGTGGGTGTGCCCGACGCGGCCCGCTCCCGCGCCGACCAGCAGTTCTGCTATGTCAACGGCCGCTTTGTGCGCGACAAGGTGCTCACCCACGCCGCGCGCAGCGCCTACGAAGACGTGCTGCACGGTCACCGCCAGCCGGTTTATGCGCTGTTCCTTGCCATGGATCCGACCCGGGTCGATGTGAATGTGCACCCCACCAAAATTGAAGTGCGCTTTCGCGACAGCCGCGAAGTGCACCAGGGCGTACGCCACGCGGTCGAGGACGCACTGGCAGTGCCGCGCTCGGCCGGCGCAGACCCCATGCATAACGATGCTCCCCGTGCAAACGCCGAGGCTTCTGCGCCTGCACTGTTTTCGGTATCGAATCAATCTATGGCCCCCATGTACAGTGCGCAGCCCGCTATGTATTTAGAAGCAAGGAACGAACCCTATGGGAACCGCGTCAGTGATCTTGGAGCACTCTGGAGCCGTTCTCCAACCGCAGTCGAACTGAACGAAGCAGTCCCACCCGCCGCGGCTCCCACCACCGAGCACTGGCCACTGGGCCGTGCCCTGGCGCAGTTGCAGGGTGTCTATATCCTCTCCGAAAACACCCAGGGACTGGTCATTGTCGACATGCACGCAGCGCATGAGCGCATCCTGTACGAACGCCTCAAGAACCAACTCGATGCTGCACCACCGGAGGCGGGCCAGGCGCACGTGGCGCGCCTGTCGAGCCAACCGCTGTTGATACCGGTCACCTTCGCTGCCACGCCGGATGAAGTGGCGACCGCAGAAGCACATGCAGACAGCCTGCAGACCCTGGGTCTGGAGATCACCCCTTTCTCCCAAAAAACTTTGGCGGTGCGCGCCGTCCCGACCACGCTGGCCCAGGGCGATGCCATTGAATTGGCTCGCAGCGTGCTGGCGGAACTGGCACAACACGACGCCAACACGGTCATCCAGCGGGCCCAGAATGAATTGCTTGCCACCATGGCCTGCCACGGTGCGGTACGCGCCAACCGACGACTCAACCTCGAAGAAATGAACGCCCTGCTGCGCCAGATGGAGGCGACCGAGCGCAGCGACCAGTGCAACCATGGTCGGCCCACCTGGCGCCAGCTCAAACTGGGCGAACTCGATGCGCTGTTTCTGCGTGGACGCTAGTTGCGTTTGAAACATTTTTGCCTTTGCTGTCAACCCAACTCCAATGGCCATCGTTGTGGTGGAGTCTCCAGACCTACGGAGTCGCTTCAACTGCTTTGAAAGGCAACCTGTACATGAACAAAGTTCTCGCCACTCTGATTGCTGGTCTGTTTGCTGCCAGCGCTTTCGCCCAGACCGCTGCACCCGCAGCCGTTGCCAAACCTGCTCCCGCACCTGTGGCTGCCGCAGCTCCCGCACCCGCCGCTGCACCTGCAGCCCCGATCAAGGAAGAGAAGAAGGCTGTTGTCAAGAAGACCAAGAAGACCAAAAAAGTCGCCAAGAAGGATGCTGCCAAACCCTGATCCCCGGTCGCCTTTACTGGCCTCCGCAAGCCCGCTCTCTGCGGGCTTTTTTGTGTCTGCGAAACGCGCACTATTGCGATTACAGTCAAGGTCTGCCCCGAGTTGCCTATCTCCTCGTCCGATTTGCGCCTTGCCGATGCCCTCCGCCAACCAAACCCCACCAACCTTGCGCTCCGCTGTGCTGACCGAGATCGCTGCCCTTTGGAAACTGGCCTGGCCCATCCTGATCGGCCAGCTGGCCAACACCGGTATGGCCGTGGCCGACGTGGTGATGGCAGGCCACGCGTCGGCACAGGATCTGGCCGGCGTAGGACTGGGCGTCTCGATCTGGAACATCATCGTCATCACGCTCATCGGCATGATGATGTCGGTCAACCCCGTGGTGGCCCACCATGTCGGGGCCAGGGAGTTTGACCTGGTGCCCCACGTGGTGCGCCAGGCGCTCTGGAAAGCCTTGGGAGTCGGCAGTCTGGCCTTTTTGCTGGCCAACGCATCGACGCTGGTGTTTGATTTGTTGGCTCTGGAGCCGCTGGTCGATAACGTGGCCCGGAATTTTGTGCACATCACCAGCTTCGCGCTGCCGGCATTTACCTGCTACCGCGTGCTCTACGGCTACAGCGCCAGCCTGAATCAGACCAAGCCCATCATGGCCATTGCGCTGGGTGCGCTCGTGCTCAACATCGTGGTGAACTGGTTGCTGGTGTTTGGCAACGCTGGCATGCCACAGCTTGGCGGTCTGGGCTGCGCATGGTCCACGCTGGCGTGCGTGTGGTTTAACCTGGGCGGGTTGCTGTGGTGGATGCACCGCAGTCCGGCTTACCGCAGCACCTGGCCGTTTGGCGTGTTTGAAGCACCGCACCGTGAGAAAGTGCATAGCCTGATCCGCCTGGGTCTGCCCATCGGAGTCACTTTTTTCGCTGAGACCAGTGCCTTCAGCCTGATTGCTTTGCTGGTGGCGCGCTTCGGCAGCACCCAAATTGCGGCACACCAGATCGCGCTGAATTTCACCTCGCTGGTGTTCATGGTGCCGCTGAGCATGGGCATGGCGCTGCTCACCCGCGTCGGACACTCACTGGGAGCGGGCGACCCGGCAGCGGCGCGCTTTCGGGCCTGGGTAGGCGTGGGTGCGGCCCTGGCCTATGCCATGGTGTCAGCCGTTGCCATGGCCTGGTTCAACACGCAAATTGCGACCCTGTACACCAGCGACACGGCGGTGGTGTCGGCAGCAGCCACCTTGCTGCTGCTGGCAGCGGCGTTTCAGTTGTCGGACGCAACCCAGGTCGTCACCAGCTGCGCCATCCGCGGCTACAAGGTGACACGCGCACCGATGGTGGTCCAACTCACCGCCTTCTGGGTCTTTGCCTTGCCGTTGGGTTGCACTCTGGGTCTGGCACCGGCCTGGCTGCCATGGCACCCGGCGGAGCCAATGCAGGCGCAGGGGTTCTGGATCGCACTGGCGGTGGGGCTGAGCGTGGCCGCCGTGGGCCTGACAATCTTGTTGCGCATAGTGTCCCGCGACCACCTTCCTGCGATTACTCGGCTGAAAGTTGCGTAATGCACAAGAAAAATTCCACTTCCGCCATGTCACCGGGTTTAGTCGTCCTGACGCTGGCCCTGTTGATGGGCCTGCAGCCCGTCACCACCGACTTGTACCTGCCCGCACTGCCCGGCCTGACCCACGAACTTGGGGCCAACATGGTCCAGGCGCAACTCACGCTCACGGCCCTGCTGCTGGCGTTTGGCATTTCGCAACTGGTATGGGGACCGGTGTCGGACCGCTTCGGTCGCCGCCCGGTGCTGCTGCTGGGCATGGGAGCCTATGTACTGGCCTCGCTTGCCAGCGCTTTTTCACCGACCATGGACCTGCTGATCGTCTGGCGCACCTTGCAGGGGGCCGCGATGGGCGCAGCCGTGATGTGCGCCCGCGCCATCGTGCGCGACCTGTACGCACCGCCGCAAGGTGCCAATGTCATGTCCAAGGGCTTGAGCGGCCTGGGTGTCATCGCCTGCCTGAGCGCTCCCGTGGGCGGGCTGCTCACGGCGGTATTCAACTGGCATGCGGCGCTGCTGGCACTGTCCGTGTTTGGCGCGCTGACTTTGGGTCTGGTCGCCTTTCGGTTTCAGGAAACTGTGCCGCAGCGCAACCCGCAAGCTCTGCAACCAGCAACGCTGGCGCGCAACTGGCTGCTGATTCTGCGCAACCCCACATTCCTTGCTTTTTCATCTCTGACGATCTGCTCCTACAGCGCCCTGTTTACCTTTCTTGCGTCCTCATCCTTTGTCTTCATTCGCATTCTGGGTTTCAGCACCACCCAATACGGGCTGGTGATGCTTGGCAACTCCTTTACCTACCTGCTGGGCACTTTCTTGTGTCGGCGCCTGTTGCTGCGTCTGGGCGTACGCCGATCGGTGGCGATTGCCGGGGGCTTGAGCCTCACCGGCGGAACTGCCATGGGTCTGCTGGCGCTGGCGGGCGTGCACGCAGCCTGGGCCATCCTGGTGCCCCTGAGTTTGCTCATGCTGGCCCATGGCATCCACAATCCCTGTGGCCAAAGCGGGTCGGTGGGACCCTTCCCAAAGACCGCTGGAGCTGCATCCGCCCTCAATGGCTTTCTGTCCATGCTCGCAGCTTTTGGCACCGGCCAGTGGCTGGGCACCCACATGGACGGAACCGCCAACCCCCTCGTCTATGGCATGTGGTTCTGGAGCGCGCTGCTGGCGCTGACCGCATGGACCATGGTAGCGCGCTATGGCCGACCCTGACCCGCAGCGTCTGCCCTTTCACCTGTGTCTGGCAGGGCCCACCGCCGCTGGCAAGACCGCCGCAGCCATGGCCATTGCCCAAGAGCGTCCGTGCGAAATCATCAGCGTGGACTCGGCCCTGGTGTACCGCGGTATGGACATCGGTACTGCCAAGCCCAGCGCGACTGAACTAGGATTGGTAGCGCACCATCTGATCGACATTCGCGACCCGTTGCATGCCTACAGCGCCGCCGAATTTGTGCGCGATGCCCGCGCCTTGATTCAGGCCATTGCAGCGCGCGGCAAATTGCCGCTGCTGGTAGGCGGCACCATGCTGTATTTCAAGGCCCTGTTCGATGGCATCGATGACATGCCCGCCGCCGATCCAACCATTCGTGCTGCGATCGAGAGCGATGCCAAGCGCAAGGGCTGGCCTGCGATGCATGCCGAACTGGCACAGGTAGACCCGGTGACCGCCGCACGTCTGGCACCAGCCGACAGCCAGCGCATTCAGCGTGCGCTGGAGGTGTACCGGGTCGCGGGGTTGCCGCTATCGCACTTTCATGCAACCAAGGACGCTACTAAATCAGGAGCATCTAACGCACAATCTACGGGAGCTAGCGCCATCATTTCCTTAGAACCTGAGGATCGAAGCTGGCTGCACGGGCGTATTGCAGAACGTTTTGATTCAATGCTGGCACACGGCTTCCTGGACGAAGTGCGCGCCTTGCACGCGCGTGGTGACCTGCATCCCGATCTGCCTTCCATGCGCTGCGTGGGTTACCGTCAGGCATGGGAGGCGCTGGACGGAACGCTGCCGATGGTCGAACTGCGCGACCGGGGTATCTACGCCACCCGCCAACTCGCCAAACGGCAGATTACCTGGCTGCGTTCCATGCCGCAACGACAGATTGTGGCGTGCGACCAGGTCGGGGCGGTGGACGCGGTGTTGCGACTGACCCGGGACGAGATACGGCTCAATCGACCTTAGCCCCCGCCGCTTTCACCACTGCCTGGTACTTGACCAGTTCGCCTTTCATAAAAGCACCGAATTCTTCCGGTGTGGTGGATACCGGCTCGGCCATCAGGTTGGCAAAGCGCGTTTGCGTCTCCGGTGCACGCAAGGCCGCAACAAATGCCTGGTTCAGTCGGGCAATCACCTCCTTGGGCGTGCCCGCTGGCGCCACCAGCCCCCACCAGGTGTCGATGGCAAAGCCCTTGAGCGTGTCGGCCACGGGTGGCACATCAGGCAGAGCAGGGGAGCGTGCCAGCGTCGTTACCGCCAAGGCCTTGAGTTTGCCGGAACGAATGCCCGGCGCAGCGGTGGCCAAGTTGTCAAAGTTGAAGTCGACCTGTGCCCCCTGCAGCGCCAGTTGCGCAGGATTGGCACCGTTGTACGGAATATGCACCGCAAAAATGCCGGAACGGGACTTGAACATTTCACCGGCCAGATGGCCCGCGCTGCCGTTGCCACCGCTGCCGTAATTGAGCTTGCCCGGGTTGCTGCGGGCATAGGTGATCAGGTCGGTCACCGTGTTGATCTTGAGACGCTGCGCCACCTCGGCGTTCATCACCAGCACATTGGGCACTCGCAGGATCTGCGTGATGGCTACAAAGTCGGTCGCCGCGTTGTAGGGCATTTTGCCAAATAGCCAGGGATTGACGGCATGCGTCGCAGTCGCCGCAATGCCGATGGTCAGGCCATCGGGGGCGGCCTTGGCCACCATGTCGGCACCAATGTTGCCACCAGCTCCGGCGCGGTTGTCGACAATGACCGGCCCCAGCGTGTCTTTCACGCGTTCGGCCAGAATGCGTGCCGTGACGTCAATGGGGCCGCCCGCCGCGTAGGGAACAATGAGCCGGATCGGCTTGGACTGCGCGAACGCATTGCCTGAAAGTGCGCTGGCAGCCAGCACGGCGAGTAGGGTAATGAGGTGGCTTATGCGGTTCATGCCTTATTGTGCCTCTATCATTGCCCTTCCCCAACGCTCTGCCCTCCACGCCAAACCCTTCATGAACCTCCGCATCCGACAACTCACCAAGCACTACGGCACCACGGCGGTGTTTGCCAATGTGTCGCTGGACGTGTCGCCTGGGGAGTTTGTGGCGATTGTCGGCGAGTCGGGTGTGGGAAAGTCCACCCTGCTCAACTGTATGGCCGGACTGGACCACTGGGACAGTGGCACGGTGCAGTGCGATGGTGTGGACCTGGGTCTGCTCGGCGACGACGCACGTGCCCTGTTGCGCCGTCAGAAGGTGGGCTTTGTGTTCCAGGCCTTTCATGTGCTGCCCCACCTCGACGTGGCGCAAAACGTCGGGCTGCCTCTGCTGCTGCAAAGCGCGCCCGACCCGGCACGTGTACAAGCCATGCTGGACGCAGTCGGACTGGGCGAACTGGGGGCACGCCTGCCGCAGCAACTCAGCGGTGGTCAGTTACAGCGCGTCGCCATCGCCCGCGCCTTGGTGCACCGCCCCACCCTGCTGCTGGCCGATGAGCCCACCGGCAACCTCGATCCGACCACGGCGGCGCTGGTGATGGAGGCCCTCATCAGCCAGACCCGCACCCACGGTACCTCGCTGGTGCTGGTCACCCATTCACACACAGCGGCCGATCGGGCAGATCGGGTATTGCACCTGCATGCCGATGGAGTACGGTAGCAGGTCCCTTCCAGGGCCAGCGCTGTCACGGAGCACCGTTCACGGGCTCAAACCAGAGCAACCGCAGGCGCAACGGGGGACTGGCGCGTACGCTGTCGCAACTGGTCGAGCGCTGCCAACAAGCGGTCCCGCGCCTGAAACAGGCTCTGCAAGGCCGCAAGTGCCTCGTCATGGGAACCACTTCTCGCCAGATGCAGTGCCTGCTTCGCAATTTCGTGGCACGCATCGTGGTGGCTGGCGATGTCCTCGTATTCCGCAAAGCCGCCATAGCGTGCCACACCGCTGCCACGGTACCAGCGACCGAAATTGCAGACGCCGCCATCGATCCCGAGCAGAGCTTCCTCGTCTGGACACTCGACCTGACTGGCAATCTTTTCCACCCAGGCACGGTGACTCTGTGCCGCAACCAGCAGCGTGACATCCTCGTGGGGAATCGCTGCAGACAGCGTTTGCCAGACCGATCTTTGTGCCCATTCGTGCAACCAGGAAAGAACCTTGTCAGCAGGCAGTGGCCTGGAAATACCGTAGCCCTGCGCCAGCTTGCAGCCGAAATGCAGCAGCATCGAACCATGCTCCAGCGTTTCAACGCCCTCGGCAATCACCGGTCGGTTGAACGCTTGTGCCAGCCGCACTACGCTCTCCACGATGCCAAGTCCCCCTGGATCTTCCAGCATGACGCGCACAAAGCTCTGGTCGATCTTGAGCAACTGCACCGGCAGGTTCAGGAAGTAGGTGAGCGACGAGTAGCCGGTACCAAAGTCGTCCAGTGCAAACTGGACGCCCAGTTTGCGGCACTGGGTGATGGTGTTGACCGCCTTCTTCATATCGGCCAAAGCGGCCGTCTCAAGGATCTCGAGTTCCAGCCGTTCAGGGGCCACGCCCGGATGGCGCTCCAGTATCTGCTGCAAGCGCTGTGCGAAGTTGTCCCGCAGCAGGTGGTCGGCGCTGACGTTTGCACTGACCATGCAAGCCACGCGCTGCGCGTCCCATTGCTCCATATGGACCAGCACCGCGTCGATCACCCACTCGCCAATGGCAACCTCCAGATCCGTGCCATCGAGGTAATGCAGAAAGTCGCCGGGCATCAACAAGCCCTTGTCCGGGTGCTGCCAGCGAATCAGGGCTTCAAAGCCGACAATTTCCCCGGAAACCAGATTGGCCTTGGGCTGGAAATAAAGTACGAACTCGCGATGCTCGAGCGCCTCGCGCAGGCGCTGCATGTAATGGCGCTGCGTCTGCACCTGACGATCGTGGCTGGGATCAAAAAAGTGGTAGGTGCTCTTGCCCGCTTCCTTGGCAAGGTACATCGCCTGGTCCGCGTGGCGCAACAGGGTGTCAGCATCGACCTCATCGGCCGGGTACAGCGTGACACCAATGCTGGCGCTGACGGCGACCGATTTGCCCTCGATTTCGACCGGCTGCCTGATTGCGGACAGCACGCGCTCGAGCGCCAAACGGGCCTCCTGCGGCTGCGCCAACTCCGTCAGTAGCAACACAAACTCATCTCCCCCCAAACGGGCAAGGGTGTCATCGGTACGCAGGCAGCCTTTGAGCCGATTTGTCACCTCAACCAGCAGCGTGTCACCACCTGCATGCCCAAATCGGTCATTCACCACCTTGAACCCATCCAGATCCAGATAGCACACTGCCACCATGCGACCGGTACGCCTAGTGCGGGCCAGTGCCTGGCTCAGTCGGTCGGACAGCAGTCGTCGGTTGGGCACCCCGGTCAGTGGGTCATAGTGGGCGATCCGGTACAACTCCTCCTCGTGGGCTTTCAGGATGCTGATGTCGGAAAACACCCCGATGTAGTGCTGCAGTTTGCCCAGGCCGTCCCGAATCACGGACAGGGAAAGTATCTCGGTGTACAGTTCCCCGTTGCGCCGACGGTTGCAAATCTCACCCTGCCAGAAATCATGGTCTGTCAGCGAAGACCACATGCGTTCGTAAAACGTGCCATCGTGCCGACCGGAGGCCAGCATCTTGGGGGTACGCCCGAGCACCTCATCACGCCCGTACCCGGTGATACGGGTAAAGGCCGGGTTGACATCGACAATCGATTTGTCGGGATCGGCAATGATGATGCCTTCGTAGCTGTTGGCGTACACGCTGGCGGCCAGACGCAAACCGGTCTCGGCCCGTTTTCTCTCGCTGACATCGCGAATCACGGCGCTGAAGTTAACCCCGCGTGCGGTGCTCCACGACCCCAGCATCAGCTCTATAGGAAACTCGGATCCATCCTTGCGCCTGCCTACCAGTTCCACCGCCTTACCCAGCAAGTGAGGCTTCTCCCCCCCTCGCAGGCGTGCCATTCCCTGACTGTGCGCATGGCTGTGGCGGTTGGGCATCAAGCGCGTCAGCGGCTGCCCAAGCATCTCGTCGCTGGCATAGCCGAACAGGCGAGTGGCACCTTCGTTCCAGCCAATGACCAAGCCTTCAGAGTCGGACTGGATGATGCCGTCGGGTGCCGTTTCGACCACCGAACGCAAGCGCTCCTCCTTTTCGCCAAGCACCTGTGCCATGCTCTCGACCTGTCTGCGCTGAAGCTCGGACTCGCGCAACGCTCTGTAGGTGCGCAATGCAACGTATACCGACACGAAAATCTTGTCAGCGGTCAGCTCGGACTTCAGACGGTATCCGTCGATTTCATAGTCTGTAACCACTTCACGTTGCGGCGCATAGCCGGGTTGCCCAGTGACCAGCACGATCTGGACCATGCGGTTGCAGATCTCGCGGCGAATGTGGCGCACCAGCGATAAACCCGCGAGTTCAGTCTCCATCACAACATCAAGCAGCACCAGCGACATGTCGGGGTGCTGAATCAACAGTTGCTTGGCCTGCTCGGCCGAGCGTGCATCGAAGAGCTGCAGCGCTTGTCCCTCTACCCGCATGTCCTTGAGCGCCAGATGAAGCACGGCGTGGATGTCTTCCTCGTCATCGACCAGCAGCACTTTCCAGACAGCTGTGGCCGGACTTCCCGCAACAGCGTCTTGCGGTTCGGGCGCAAACAGGTCAGAGAAGGCGTCCGATTCCGTCATGCTGGCACTCGTATTTCTTGTTGAGGTATTTCGATGCGAAAACATGCTCCGGGCTCGTGCACGCTCTCCACTGTGATGTTGCCGCCCAGGCGCTGCGTGATCAAATTGTAGACAAGGTGCATACCCAGTCCGATACCGGACTGCATGTCGGTGGTGAAGAAGGGATCAAAGACACGCTTCTGTGCCAGCGCGGATAGGCCACAGCCGTCGTCACGGTAAAGTACGGTCAGGTATTCGTCCGAGATCTCGATTCGAATACGCATGCAACCATGGTCGAGCCCCCGAAATCCATGCTGAAGAGAGTTACCGAGCAGATTGGTAAAAATGCTGGCCCAGTCGCCGGGGTAGCTCGCAATCTGCAGAGTATCTTCGCACTCCACAAGCACCTCAAAACGACCTGGCACAATGCGGTCACCCAAACTGGCGACCACATCGGTGAGACAGTCCCGCAACTTGAAAGCGGTCTTGGCCTGCGGCACTCCGTCGACTGCCACCTGGCGAAACTTGTCAATCAAGCGCCCCACTCGCTCAAGATTCGAAAGTATCAGCCGGGCCTGTGCGTGCGTGTCCTCCAAGTAGCCTTGTAGTTGCGACTGGGTCATGCGCCGTTCTGCAAAACTCTGCTGCAGGGTTCCAGTCTGCTCCTGCAGCGTAGAAGCAGCCAGCACACCCACGCCCACCGGCGTATTGATCTCGTGTGCCACACCGGCCACCATCACACCCAGCGAAGCCATCTTCTCCGCTTCAACCAGACGCTTTCGGGTGCGCGCATTTTCAATGGCCAGCGCCATCACATCAACCATGGCCAACGCCAGATTCAGGTACCTCTCGCGATGGGCGGGAAAAGCCAGCCCATCGGCCACCAGGTAACCCAACAACTGCGTGTCCCGCGCAATGCGCAAAATGAAACCCGCTCCCGAGGGTGTCCAGGCATACGGCGCATTCAGCTGGCGCACCACTGCCAATACGTCCGGCGGCGCTTGCCCTGTTTCAACCAGATGCCCGTTGTCCGCATGAAGGTAGTGCCAAACGGCAGGAGCGAACAACATGCGAAACTGGTTTTCGATCGTCTCAATCACTTCGGACTCCTGGCGCGTCTTGGTGAGCTTGCCGAGGAAGTCCATCGCGGAAACATGGTCAGCCAGTTCACGGGAGTGGTTGCGCTGGCGCTCCTTCGCGGCCTGCTGCTCCTGGTCCAGTCGCCACTGCAGTACCCAGGTTCGCAGTAGAAGTCGCATGTGGTCCAGTTCCACCACCTCCCGTCTTGCGGGCAGGCCTAGTGTTTCGGAGATCTCGCGCAGATGGAGAGCGGTATCGGGCGATATACCGGTGTCGAGCAAAACCAGCTGTCGCGCAAAATCCCTGAAAAACGGGCCTGCGGAGTCGGGCGTGAACCCCATGGCTTGCACCTGGACGCGCCAATCGGCCAGCCAGGACGGAGACATCAGATACCCTCCGTCAGTAATGGCATTGCCCACCAGTGCCTGACCTGCAATCAAATGAAAGCACTGCTCAAGCACCACAACGCGCGTAGGCGGGAAGTCGCTCGGAACTGGTCCGATCGAAGCCATGCATGCACGCCCCACCAGCACGGCATGGGTGCAATCCCCAGGCAAGGCGGATCTGATTTCGGTCCAAGTCACGGGCGGTCGTCCGCAGCGCGAAGGAAAGTCCACGCTGATCACATCGACCCATCCCTCGGCGCGGATGCTGGCCTGCACTTCCTGTGCGAAGTTGTGGCACCCCAGGATACAGAGCTTGCCGGTCATTGTGCCCCATCAAGGCGTGACGAGTTCAGAAACTCATCGACCCAATCCAGTGGATATACACCCCAGCGCTGCACCGCATCGGCAATGGCCAACAGCACTGTGTCGGGCACCTGCCAGGGGATCTCGCCGTGGTTGTCCGCCAGCACAAAGCCGCCACCCCTACCAGCCTTGGCGATCGCGCGCTTGACCTCATACTCCGCCTGCGCCGGTGTCCAGCGCCGCATCTCCACACCGTTGAGGTTTCCCATCACACTGATGCGACCGGCGACGAGGCGCTTGAGTTCTGCCAGGTCCTCCAGAGCGCTGACGCCTACCACTGCGGTTCCGGTCTGCGCAATGTCATCGAGGATGGTCAGCCCCCGCCCCGATGCCAGGTGTGTGGCAGTGGGACCTTTGATTTGTGAAATCGTTGTCTTGGCCACCTGGTGACCGGTCTTGAGATAAAACTCGCGCGGCACGTTGGTGGGCGATGCCACCGGGTCAAAGTAACAAATCGCGGTGGCCCCCGCGGCAAGTTGGGCGTTGGCCCATTCCACCGCAAAGCCTTGATTCACCTGCATCAAACGCTCAAAGCGCTCCGGTTGCCCGAACATCAGGTCCAGGTAAGAGTGAAACCCCATTTGCATCACGGGCAAGGAAAACGGAGAAATGGTCACCCCCACAATGGGCACCGTATCACCCAAGCGCTCCTTCAACATATTGATGGCGCGCAGGACTTTCACCAGTGACGGCGAATCCTGCACGCTCGGTGCCCGCAGGTGGTCAATTTGCTCTGGCCGCTGAATGACAGGTGCACCACACAGCGGAGGACCATCCAGCGAAAACAGGGTAGTCCCACCCCAGGCTTCGACCTCGATCGACGCGTAAAAGAAGGCGTAGACGCAATCACTGCGGTACTTCTTCAGCAAGCGCATCTGTCCTTCAGCGACATGCTCGGCCCGGGAAAAATATTGTTCGATAGTGAAGCCCATTTCTTTGGCGCCATGCATGCTGGTCAATAGAAACATCGGCACCCGATCGGGCTCCTGATGCCCCAGCGCCGTAACGGTGCGCTGCATGGAATTCATGGTCAGTGAAGTCATTGCATTTCTCCCATCACGCGCTCCACGATGGCAACGGCCTGGGCTGCGCTTTTACCCATGGCGTAGGCTCCCACCTCTTGCCACAACTGGCTGTCAAACAAAAACGGGGCCCCACCGACAATCACCTTCGCATCGGATCCTCGTTCACGCAAACGGGTGCAGACGTCGCGCACCTTCAACGCTGAGGGCAGCATCAACACTGAAATCATGAGCACCCGAACGCGGTCTGCCAGCGCCCGCTCTACCAGCGTGTCGACATCCATGCGTCCATAGTCAAAGATTTCGAAGCCACTGGCACGCATCACCGAATACACGATGCGCTTGCCCAGATCGTGGTAGTCGCTCAAAACCACAATTGCTGAGCGCGGCTGGTGTTTGCGGTCCGGATCGCTTGGCGCTAGCACTGATTCCACCAACGATTCGCAAAACTGTCCGCCCAGATAGATCTGCGACAGTGCAACGGTGCCGTCACTCCAGGCCGCGCCCATTTGTTCCAGCGCAGGAACCACCAGTCGCTCGACCGCCTGAATCGGTGTCCCCATCTCCAGTGCCTGCCGAAAAATGGCATCCGCCCGGACCCGGTCCAAGGACTCAAGTGCTTCCCTAAAGGACGCTATCAGTTGTTCCATATGCTCCCTCCCCTCGCAGCGAGGCGACCCGTGCAGTCACCCAATTAGTTAGACTCTAGGCCGATGCAATGCAATGAAGTTGATCGAAGTCAACTATTGGATGCGATCACACCCCAAAGTGGGGGTGCGCGTCACACCATTCGAGAAATGTTTCCAGTGGCATTGCCTTGGCGGCGTACCAGCCCTGGGTCAGATCCGCCCCCAGGCTGCGCAGCAACTGCCACTCGGCCTGGCTTTCGGCACCCTCAGCGACCACCGTCAGACCCAACTGGTGGCCCAACGCAATAATCGAGCCCAGCAAAGTGGCCCCTTCGGAATCGGGTGTCACGTCGCGCACAAATGCACGGTCAACCTTCAATTCGGACAGCGGCATCTTCTGCAGGTAAGACAGGGACGAATAGCCCGTTCCAAAATCGTCCAGCGCCCACTCAAACCCGAGATCTCGCAGCTGTCGCATCGCCGCCATCGCCTGATCGGGCTGCTCCATCGCTGCGCTCTCGGTGATTTCCAATTTGATATCACAAGGCTGGGCACCAGCTTGCTTTGCCAAATCCGCGACCAATCGCACGAAGCCAGAATCCGCCAGATCGACTGCCGATACATTGACCGAAATTTGCAGAGGCTTGCCGGCCGCGCGGCGCTCAGCGGCAATCTCCATGGCACGCCCCAGCATCCAGCGGGTGATGAAGCCGATGCGCCCGGTCTGTTCGGCAAAGTTTATGAATTCACCCGGGGGCACCATACCACGCACCGGGTGCTCCCAACGCACCAATCCCTCGGCTGCACTGACGGTCCCATCCGCCATACACACTTTGGGTTGCAGGTACAGGCGCAATTCGTTCTTGGCCACCGCTTGGTGCAGGTCGGACATCAGGCTCAGGTCGCTGCGGCGCGGTTGCTCCAACGCTTCACTGTATTCCACCGATACGACATGCCTCAAGCGTGCCTGATGCAGCGCGATTTCCGCCTTGCGCAGGTCCTTCTCCATCTCCTCTGCGCGTTCACCCTTGGCCAGTCCCAGTGTGGCCGAGAGGTCGACCACCTGACCTTCCACATGCAATGGCTCATGCAGTAACTCGTCTACCTGCCGTTGCACCCACTCGATCGACTCGGTGCCCGCGACGATGAGTGCAAAACGGTCCGCGTGCAGGCGCGCAACTTCGGCTCCGGGAATCCGCTGCAACCGACTTGCAAACCCTTGCAGCACCCGGTCTCCCAGCGCGCGGCCTAGTGCCAGGTCAATCGATTTGAACCGGTTGAGGTCCATGACGACGCTCAGGTAAGGTCCGCGCATGCTGCGCAGCTTGACGCGCAGGCCTTCGCGATTGGGCAGTCCGGTAAGCGCATCGGTAAGCGCGGCGAGGGCGCGCTCCCGCTCGATGGTGAGCACGCGGTGCGCCAGTGCCATGCACAACACAAACGGCAGCCAGAGGATCGTGAACAGTTCCGCCATCGAGCCCTGCTGCATGAATGCCGGCAGATTCACGAGCACGGTGTCCCCCAGCGCCCAGTGCAGCAGCGGCACGGTGTAGTAACCCATGTAAACGAAGTCGGGTACCAGAGCCAGAAAGCACAGAGTGGCAGTTACGCTTCGCAGCCACATGCCACGCACCAGCGCGTACAACAACAAACCGTAGGCCGGCGGACGCACCCACTCATAGATGTCGTAGCCCAACGACCAACTGGGCGACACGACCAGCAACAGGGCGCCGCCAAGCAGCATGAAGGCCAGTGTCGTGACGGCAAATGCAACGCGGGGCGTGAACCGGCGGAATTCACAGAACCGGGCAAAGAACACCAGCAGCATGCCAAATCCTGCCAGCAGCAGCGGGTCAACAAATGCAAATACGATGGTAGGCAGGTCCAGGGCACTATAGCCTCCTGTGGCGCCCAGAAGGTACTGCACATTGCACAGTGACGCACAACCCGCCAGCGCAAACAAAGGGCGCTGCAGCGCCAGCGCCAGCACGCACGACAGTATGATCAGGAAGACAAGTGCCCCTGCCGCAGCCACATTGAGCGACATGCTGAACAGGGCATTGGGAAGCACCGCGTAGACAGGTTCCCAGCGCAGCCGGGTTTCGGTCTGGCTGCGCGATGTCGCCTCGGAGTGAATCGCAAGGTGCAAAAGCACTGGTTCAATGGCGGTGCTGCCCCCCTCGACGATCGTGCGTTGCCCGACATAAAAGGCTCGCTCAAGCACCGAGCCGCGTACCGCTCGAGCCAACAGGACCCCTCTGGCATCCACTTTGTGAACATCGAGTCCTTGCGTTTCCGTCAGCACCAACGCCAACGGCGCTTGGTCCGCAGCAACCGAATTCGGCGGCTGAACACGGACCCAGCACGGTGCCGCCACGCGTACCACCACTATGGAACCGGACGCGTCTTTCCACACGTCGTTGGTTGGGAGTTGCTGGGGGGTTGCCGATGCAGCGCAAAAGGTGCTCAGGTGAACGTCCTGGCCGGGGCGCGGATCATCGGATGGAGCACAGGCACCCAATCCAAGTAAAACGGCGACAACAAGGCCTCTCCACACCACGCATAACGCGCTGCGGAAATTGGACCGTTGTGCCATCACCTACCTCCCGTACGCCATCGCCAAAATCTGTATTCAAATTGCTTTCGCAAACAGTATATCTGCGCCCCTGTCCGGCGACCTTACAATGCCGTCAGCGTTCGATCGAACGCATTCGCTAGGGGTGTTGTCGCGGTTCCTGAACAGAACGGCGGAGACTGAGAAAGTCCCTTTGAACCTGATTGAGGTAATCCTCGCGCAGGGAAGCATGTTCCAGGTGCCAAAGCGTTGGCACCGCACTTGCCGACCTGCTATGAACGACAAGGACATGTTTATGGCTTCCAATTCAAATGCATCATCCGGCAGCAACACCGCCCTGACTCCGTTGCCAGAAAGCGACCGCCAGTTTGGCTGGCGCGAGCATGCCGCCCTGTGGCTTAGCTTGGGGGTGGGCCTGTTGGTAATTCAGATCGGTGCCTACCTGGTGCCCGCGCTGGGGGCACCTTCGGCCCTGCTGGTCATTGTCTGCGGCTCGGTACTGGGCGCCGGTCTGCTGGCCTGGACGGCCAAGGTGGGCTGCGACAGCGGCCTGTCCAGCGCAGGGTTGATGCATGCAACCTACGGCAGCAGTTTCGCCAAGTTGCCGGTGCTGCTCAACATCGTGCAACTGGTGGGCTGGACCGCGTTCGAACTGGTCATCATGCGCGACGGCACCATCGCCATTGCGCGCCAGACTGGTGGCTTTGCCAGTGATCTATGGCCAATTCTGGCGACCCTGCTGTGGGGTGGTGCAGTGCTGGCGCTGATGGCGGGCTCCATGGTGACCCTGGTGCGAAAGTTCATTGGTCGCTACGGACTGCCCTTGGTCATGCTGTCTCTGTTGTGGCTGTCGTGGCAATTTCTTGCCAAGGCAAGCACCCTCGGGTTCTCTGCGCTTTGGAACAAACCCGGCGATGACAGCATGAGCCTGCTCGCCGCGCTCGACCTGGTGATAGCGATGCCGGTCTCGTGGCTGCCACTGGTGGCCGACTTTGCCCGCCACGGGCGCGAAGGCAAAGGAGCCCTGCGCGGCACCTGGGTCGGATATGCCATCGCCAACATCTGGTGCTATGGCCTGGGCGTACTGGTAGCCATTACCACACCCAGTACCGAACTGGTCACCGCACTGCTGGTGGCACAAGGCGGTCTGATTGCGCTTGGGTTGATCCTGATTGATGAAGTTGACAACGCGTATGGCGATGTCTATTCCGGATCGGTCGCCGGCCACAGCCTGCTGCCCGCCTGGAACGTGCGCCGTTGGGGCATGTTGCTGGCTGCGGGATGTACCGCCTTGGCGCTGGTACTGCCGATGCACAGCCTGGAGCCATTTCTTCTCATGCTCAGTTCGGTCTTTGTACCGCTGTATGGCGTCATCCTGGCCCGGCTTGGGGCTGCAGCCGATGTCGCTGCTCTGGTATCCGATCGTCGTGTCAACGGCTCGGCTGTGGCTATCTGGCTACTGGGAATTGTCTGTTACCACCTGTGTGCGCAGTTTGCGCCCGACTGGGGTGCGGCCTTGCCGTCGCTGGCGCTGAGCTTTGGTCTGGCTTGGGCGACACGCTCGCACCCCACCACCGGACATGCCGTGTCGCGCGAGCCGATCAGCCTGAATCACACCAAAAAATAGAGCGGCTCACGCCCCACTCTAGGGGGCTACAGCTTGCAAGCGCAAAGCACACGGCGCGTGACCATGGTTCAAGGGCCCGCTACCTGCTCCGGTGCGCACGCGCGCACCTGATTCCAGCGCAGCACGCACAAAGCTCCGCCCCGCTTCAACTGCATCGATCAACGAAGCACCGAACGCCAGATGCGCAGCTATCGCCGAGGAAAGAGTGCATCCGGTTCCATGGGTGTTGGCAGTGGCTATGCGCGGCGCGCGCATCCAGTGCGCGCGGCCATCGGGCAACAACAATACGTCGCTCACCACATTGCCCTGCAAATGACCCCCCTTGATAAGAACGCAGCGTGCTCCCAACCCCTGCAACTCGCGCGCAGCGGCTTCCATGTCAGCCTCGCTGGCAAGATCGCGACCGACCAATAGCGCGGCTTCGTCCAGGTTGGGGGTGACGAGGATGGCACGGGCAAACAACTCGCGCACCAGCACCGACGCAGCCGCGGAGTCCACCAGCACTGCACCGCTGGTGGCCACCATTACCGGATCGAGCACGACGGTCGCCAGCCCATGCCTATCCAGCGCAGCTGCCACGGTTTGCACGATCTCGGGGGAATGCAGCATGCCGATCTTCACGGCATGCACCCCGATATCCTCCACCACGGCATCGATCTGGTCGCGCAGCATGTCTGGTGGAACGCCATGAATCGAGCGCACGCCCCGGGTGTTCTGGGCCGTCAATGCCGTGATGGCGGTCATTCCATAGCAGCCCAAGGCCGCAAAGGTTTTCAGATCGGCCTGTATGCCAGCACCACCGCCACTGTCAGAGCCCGCGATGGATAGCACGCGGGTGTACTCAAGTGCATAGGCAGGAACAGGCAGGGAATCATTCATGGGAGGTCCACCCGGGTTGTATCGCATACCGCACGCAAGGCCGCCGCCACTTGCCGCGGGCTGGCGGCGGAACACAGGGCGCTGACCACAGCAAGCCCGTCTGCACCTGCCTGCAGCACCTGCTGCGCGTTGCCCAGCCCTATGCCGCCAATGGCCACCAACGGAAGCCGGGTGGCCGATCGCACCTGCGCCAGCCCCGTCAGTCCCCAGGGCTGCTTGGTGTCGGTTTTGGTGGGCGTGGAAAACACCGGGCTCACGCCCAGATAGTCCACCGGCAAAGAAGCACTGCGGACCACATCGTCCCTCGACTCAACCGACCAACCGATAAAGACCTCGGATGGCAGCAAACGACGCGCTACCTCTACCGGCATGTCGCTTTGCCCCAGATGTACCCCGTGTGCACCGCAGGCCAATGCAATGTCAATGCGATCGTTGATCACCAGGGGCACAGCGTATGGTGCCAGCAGTTCTTTCAACAGAAGCGCCTGTGCCAAAAATTCACGGGTGTCGGCCTGCTTCTCACGCAGTTGAACACACGTCACCCCGCCCTGCACTGCGGCGGCTACCACCTCAGCCAGAGGTCGTCCGCCCGTGAGCGCCTGATCGGTGACCAGGTAGAGCCGCAACACATCCGGATTCAGGCGCGCCACGTGTCCACTTCCAGCCTCAGGCGTTGTGTAAACGTTGACGCGTCGAGCAATTGCAGTTCGTCGATCAGCGCAACGGCCATGCTACCCACGCCCAGGCCACGCGCTTGCGTCTTTTCAGCCGCCACCTCGCCAGCCACACCCAGCAGGGCCATCGCTGCGGTCGTGGCACGCCAGGCATCGCTCTGCACCGCACAAAACGCGCCAATCAAGGCAGTAGCCGAGCAGCCAACACCGGTAATCTTGGTCATCCAGGCATGACCGTTCGACAGCCGTGCCCAACGCTGCGTTGCATCCAGAATATGGTCAACGACACCGCTGACGCAGACCGTACCACGGGTGCGCTGGGTCAGTGCCTTGGCCGCCCCCAGCGCGTCGTTTACTGCAGCGCTGCTGTCGACACCGCGCGTCTGGATGGCGGCACCTGCCGTGCTCATGATCTCGGAGCCGTTGCCCCGAATCACGGTTGGCGAAGCCACCTCCAGAATCTCCTTCAAGGCCTCGTTGCGGTACGGCGTAGCGCCGGCACCTACCGGGTCCAGCACCGTAGGGATGCCGCGCAGGGTGGCCACCGCCAGCCCCAACTTCATGCTCTGCACCCAGTAGGGATCGAGCGTGCCAATGTTGAGTACCAGCGCCTGCGCGATCCCCACCATGTCCCGCACTTCTTCATGGGCGTGTGCCATGACCGGCGAGGCTCCCGCCGCCAGCAGCACATTGGCGTTGAGGTTGATGACCACCAGATTGGTAATGCTGTGTACCAGGGGGGATTTGCTGCGCACAGCGTCGACGTCGGCCCAGAGGTCGGCGGCGGAAATCGGATGACTCATACGTTACTCCATTCAATGCGCCAATGCGGGGCGGTTTGAATAGAGAACTGCCGGCAGTGGCAATTCGCAGTTCATCACGCTCCCTACGCTGGCATGACCCAGATCAGGTGAGTGGGGTATCTCTCAGTGAGCCTTGCGACGCACACCCCCGGTGACTACCCTGCATTCTAACGACAGTGGAGTCACAATGCGCACCATGCTGTCATCCCGCCGCTCTGCCCTGCTGCCGCTGTTTCGCAGTTTTTCCTGGCAGGAACTGCGTCAGCACCCATGGCGCAATGCCGCGGCCGTGGTGTCGGTCACGCTTGGGGTGGCACTGGCGTTTTCGGTGCACCTGATCAATGCGTCGGCGCTGGACGAGTTCTCGCAGGCCGTGCGCTCGGTGGGTGGCCAGCCTGATCTCGAACTGCGCGCAGGCAGCGGCGCGCTGCAGGGCGTAGACGAAGCCCTGTTTGCCCGCATGGTGCACCACCCCGATATAGAGCTGGCCAGTCCAGTACTGGAGTTCAGTACGACCTGCCTTGATGGTGGTACTGAACCCGCGCGCGTGGCCTTGCGCATCGTCGGTGTGGACGCATTGCTCGCTGCGCGAATGGCGCCTGACCTGATGCCCCTTCCCTCAGCGGGCGAGGACCGGATGGCGATATTTGGACCCGACACCGTGTTCCTGAACCCTGCTGCGCGCAAACGCCTGCAGGGCGACCATCTGCAAATGCAAACCGGCATGCACCTCAAGGCAGCGCGGGTGGCAGGTTCGGTACGCGCTGCTGGCGGTCCGCTGGCAGTGATGGACATTGCCGCAGCACAAGACTTGTTCGACAAGCCTGGGCAACTGACCCGCGTGGACATTCGCCTGCGCGCTGGTGTGGACCGCGCCGCGTTTGTACGCAAAGTGCAGTCCGCGCCCGACTGGCCCGCCGGTGCGCGGCTTGCCGAACCAGGCGACGCTTTGCAGCGCATGAATGCGCTCTCGCGCGCCTACCGGGTTAACCTGACCGTGCTGGCCCTGGTGGCCCTGTTTACGGGTGGATTTTTGGTGTTCTCGGTGCTGGCACTCAGCGTTAGCCGCCGTTCGCAGCAATTTGCATTGCTGGGGGTGCTGGGCCTAACCGGTGCGCAAAGGATGCGACTGGTGCTGCTGGAATCTGCAGCCTTGGGGCTGCTAGGCAGCGTTTTGGGTATCGCCCTGGGTACTGCCCTGGCGGCGTTGGCGCTGCGCATGCTTGGGGGAGACCTTGGGGGCGGATTTTTTTCCGGCGGCACACCGACCCTTCAATGGAGTCCTTTGGCTGCCACGGCATTTGGTGGCCTGGGCGTAACAGCAGCCGTGGTGGGTGCATGGTGGCCTGCGCGCTGGGCCCAGCGGCTTCCAGCCGCACAAACACTCAAGGGGCTGGGTACGTTGCAACCCCAGGTCCACAGCGCCTGGTTGGGTGCTGGGATGCTGGGGGCAGGCACCCTGCTGGCGCAACTACCTCCGGTATTGGGCATGCCGCTGGCGGCCTACGCCAGCGTAGGTGTGATCTTGTTGGGTGGTATTGTGGGTCTGCCCTGGCTGGTTGGCCTGGTGCTGGACCGCGTGGCCCCCTGGGTCGCACACTGGGCGTTGCCCATGCTGGCGGTCGAGCGCGCAAGACGAGTCCGTGAGAGTGCTGCGGTGGCTGTGAGTGGCGTGGTGGCATCGCTTAGCCTGGCCGTGGCACTCACGGTGATGGTGGCGAGCTTTCGCACCTCCATGACCCAATGGCTGGACACGGTGTTGCCGGCCGACCTGTATCTACGCACGACCAATAGTGGCAGCGCGCTGGAAACTGCCTACTTTGAGCCCGCATTTGTAATGGCGGCCCGGCAGGTCGATGGCGTGCAGCGGCTGGCCACCCAGCGCAGCCAGCAATGGCTGCCCGACCCCGGCAATCCGCCGGTAACCCTGATTGCGCGACCGCTACCGCAACCCGCCACCAATTTGCCGCTGGTGGGAGCGGCCTTACCGGTGCCGACGGGCATGGTGGGCATTTACGTGAGCGAGGCTATGGTCGACCTGCACGGCGCAAAACCGGGTACCCTGTACGCTCCTCTTTCAGAGTATTTTCGCCGTATAGCCCCCGAAAACAGTGCGCGAGCAGCTCCTTTTTTTGTAGCAGGTGTGTGGCGTGATTACTCCCGCCAGTTTGGCACCATTGCCCTGGAGCAGGCCGAGTTTGAACACCTTACCGGTGACCACCGCGTCAACGACCTGGCCCTGTGGCTCACACCGCAGGCCGCACCGAGCCGGATCACAGATGCATTGCGCGAACTGGCCAACCAGCAGGCCCACACTGCCAACGGGGACGCGGCGCGCCTGCTGGAATTCGGATCAGCCAGCGAAATTCGGGCGATTTCCCTGCGCATTTTTGACCGCAGTTTTGCCGTGACCTATTGGCTGCAAGCGGTAGCCATTGGCATCGGGCTGTTTGGAGTGGCGGCCTCCTTCAGTGCGCAAGTGCTGGCACGGCGCAAGGAATTTGGCCTGCTGGTGCACTTGGGTCTGACACGGCAGCAGGTGCTTCGGTTGGTGGCACTGGAAGGCGCGGCTTGGACCACAATGGGTGCCGGTGCCGGTGTGGCGCTGGGGTTGGCGGTGGCCGTGGTGCTGGTGCGCATTGTCAACCCGCAAAGCTTCCACTGGACCATGGACCTGACGCTGCCCACACTGCGGTTGCTGGCGCTGGGCGGGTCGGTGGTACTTGCAGGTACGGCCACCGCCTGGCTGGCGGGCCGGGCTGCGGCCGGACATGATGCCGTACTGGCAGTGAAGGAAGACTGGTAAGCCGGCCCCGCAACACCATAATACGCATCGAAATGGGATTCAATCATTGTAATGAATTTCCCCAAAATTGAGGTGTCTGCATGAACCGGTTTCAAATCATCGTCCTGTTGCTGGCCGCTACATTGGGCGTATCGGTATACGCCCAGAACGAAGCCGTTATTCTGAAGCGGGCGGCCGTCCTGCGCGATGCTCCAGGCGAGACCGGACGCAGTCTGCTCAATCTGCCCACCGACACTGCGCTGACCCGTCTCCCGGTCCGACAAGGCGGGTGGATCCAGGTACGCACCAGCAGTGGCAGCACTGGCTGGGTACATATGTTTGATGTGGGCTCGGCCAGTGCCCCCTCCAATACCGCCACGGACGCGCTGCGAGGCTTGAGCAATTTCTTCAACAGCGGAGGCTCCCAGGGAGCAAGGCATAGCACCGCCACATCGACCGTGGGCATTCGCGGTCTGGGTGCGGAAGACATCGCCCAGGCGCAACCCAATATAACGGCACTGGCCCAGGTGGAGGGCCTGCGCCAGGACGCGACCCAGGCTCGGCGATTTGCAGCAGATGCCAATCTGCGCCCTCGCACAGTCGATCCCTTGCCGGTACCCACGCTGCCCGCAGCCGCAAAGTCAGAATCCAACCCGAGGTTTTCCCAATGAAACCTGACCAACAGGCATTCGCCAATTCCAAGAAGGTGTTGAGGGTGTGCTGCGCTGCAGGTTTGTTTGCGCTGGGCAGCGTCGCCATCCCCGCACAAGCCCAGGACGCTGCCAAGGCCCTTGGCGGCCTCTTTCAAAACCTGGTGCGACCGAACCAGCCTGCTCCGGCCAACAACAACGCCGCCAACGTCATCAGCAATTTGCTGGGCGTGAGCGGTGGAACCAATCAGAATCAAGGTGCCAAGGCAATTGACCTAGTGGGGTTGCTTTCGCAGTCGCTGGAACAAATTGACGAATCAAAAGAAGTTGAGATTGGCCGCCAGTTGGCGTCGGTGCTGTTGGGTGCGAAACCACTGCATCCGAACACGGCCCTGCAGCGCTACGTGAATCGCCTGGGACGCTGGATCAGCCTGCAGTCGAACCGACCGGACCTGCCCTGGACCTTCGGTGTACTCGACGATGTCGGTTACAACGCCTTTGCGACACCCGGGGGTTACATCTTTATCACCAAAGGGCTGGTCGACCATGTAACCGATGAAGCGGAGCTGGCCGGCATTCTGGCCCACGAGATTACCCACGTCATCAGCAAGCACCACTTGCAGGCCATACGCAAGTCGGCTCAATCCGGTGTGCTGACCAAATTTGCCGCTTCGCAGCTGAAAAGCGACCTCGGTGGCGCGGTCTCTGCCCAGTTGCTGGGTCTGGGACGCGAGCTCTACTCGAAAGGGTTGGACCAGGAAGACGAACTGGAGGCGGACCGAAATGGCGTGGCTCTGGCGAC
>CAIPGC010000199.1 GCA_903864505.1 uncultured beta proteobacterium
GGCGCCGTCACGCAGAGCCACAACGCCGACTACACCGGCGCACCGCTGGCAAACACCGGCACGCTCAAGGGTGTGGGCGTGGGCGTGAACTGGAGTCAGGCGGGCAAATGGAATGTGCGCGCCGCACTGGCCCACCGCCTGGGCGACAACCCGTTTGCCACGGTGGCGACCGGCGCCGACGGCGACGGCAGCCTGGAACTCAATCGCCTCTGGCTCAGCGCGGTGGTGTATTTCTGATCATGCAGGCCACTGTGCTACTCCACCCAGTTGTCCAACTTGAGCTTGGGCACGCGCTCGAACTCACGCGTGTTGTTGCTTACCAGGATGACCTTCAGCGACAAGGCGTGGGCGGCAATCCACAAGTCGTTGTTGCCAATGGGGGTGCCAGCGCGCTCCAGCTGCGCCCGGATAGTGCCATAGCATTCGCCCACCGCATCATCGAGCGCAATCACGGGAATCAGCGCTTGCAAGCGCTCCAGGGTGTCCAGCGCTTGAACCCGCTGCTGGCTTTTTTCTGCCCCGTAGCGCAACTCACCCCAGGTAATCAGCGACATACCGACCGACCCAACCGTCAGCTTGGCAAAGCGCTGTGTGACGGAGGGAGGGCGTTGCTTGGCGATGTAGATGCAGATATTGGTGTCGAGCAGGTAGCGCAGTGGGCTCATAAGTCCTCGCGCACTTGTGCTGGCGTGTCGCTGCGGCCGTCCTGCATGAAGTCATCGGGCAAGGCAGCCAGCAAGTCGAACGCGGCGGCCAGATTGGTGGGGATGCGCCGCAGCACCACTTCGTCCCCACGCCGAAATATCTCCACCTTGCTCACATCGAACTGGAACTCCTTGGGCAAACGCACCGCCTGCGAGTTGCCGGATTTGAACACCGCCGCTGTTGTGATGGCATGTGACATGAGAACACCGCTTTCATCTAAGTTGATACGCAAAGTATATACATCAATTGCCAGAGCGTCCCTATGAACCAAACCTACACCCTCATCTGGAGCGCCGTGCGCGGCGCCTACATCGTTACCCACGAACACGCCAAGCGATGCGGCAAACCGTCCAGCACCCGCACGGGCCTGGGTGCCACCGGCCTGGTGCTGGGGCTGATGGGTGCACTGGGTAGTAACGGGCTAGCATGGGCGGCGCCTCCCACCCCACCAGTGCCGGCGGCCAATGCCCTGCCCACCGGTGGCCAGGTAGCCGCCGGAGCGGCCAGCATCACGCAAAACGCCAACCGCATGGACATCAACCAGTCCACGCAAAAGACCATCCTGAACTGGCAGACCTTCAACATCGGCTCTGCTGCGCAGGTCAACTTTGCCCAGCCTAGCGCCAGCGCGGTGGCGCTTAACCGCGTGCTTAGCAGCGACCCGAGCGCCATCTACGGCAAGCTCAATGCCAACGGCCAGGTGTTTCTGGTCAACCAGGCCGGGGTGCTGTTTGGGGCAGGCTCACGGGTGGATGTGGGTGGCTTGGTGGCCTCCACCATGGATGTGGCAGATGCTGACTTCATGGCCGGTAGCTACAAATTCAGTAGCGGCTCACGCAGTGTTGGCGGGGCTTCCGTGCTCAATCAAGGCACAATTTCTGCGGCACAGGGCGGCTACGTGGCTTTGCTCTCGCCCGAGGTGCGCAACGAAGGCGTCATCAGCGCCAGCCTGGGAACAGTGGTGCTGGGTGGTGCGGA
>CAIPGC010000200.1 GCA_903864505.1 uncultured beta proteobacterium
CAGTTGAGCGAACGTATCATTGGGCGACCGGATCGGCAGCATGGCGATGCGTCTGGGATCGCCTCGGTTCATGTTGCATGACTTGCGGAAGCTGGTGACAACTGTGGGGGAGAAACTGGGGCTTGGGGATGCTGTGCTGAGTCGGATACTGAACCACACTGCGCCCAAGACGGATGTGCTGCACCGGCACTATGTGGGGTTGAATGAATCGGATGTGGCTGACGGGTTGAGGAAGATTCAGGAGACTCTGGTCATGATGATGTGAATCACATTCAGGCTCTTCGTCACTAGCCTGGGAAAACCAAAACCGAGTCTGTGCATCTGTGTCATCCTTTAGCGCCATCAACTTATCCTTGATGCCAAATCCTTTACCAAAATTCGGTTCTCGTACTCTTTACCTTCGATGATGTACTGTGTAGAACCGACATCTTTGAAACCCAGTCGTAGGTAAAAGTTTCTTGCCGCTAGATTTCCAGCCCATGCGGTGAGCCAGATGGCCTTGTGGCCGGCACTTTGAACCCGCTCTTCGGCGAGCGTCATCAAAGCACGACCCAAATTGCGCCTTTGAAAGGGAGGCTGCACGTATAAGCGCAATACTTCAACTCCCTTGAAAGCTGGTTCTGGACAGGGCGACTCGAAGTCCAGGTCTATAAACCCAACTATGTACCCCCCATGGTCTGCGACGAACACTTCTACGGTTTCCGTTTCAATGCGCTTTAGAAAAGACTTTGTCGAAAGTACAGACGTGACCTCAATCGCCAGATCGCGATCAACCCCATTCGTCGCGTAGGTGTCTAGGAAAACCTGCGAAGCCAGCACTGAGAGGCAAAGGGCATCTTCGACGGTTGCTCTGCGGTAGGCACTCTCAGCTCTTTCTGATCTGACATATAGAACATCCGGGCATTTCTCCTCATTGCCCTGACCGTCTGTAAATGCGACAGCCGTGTATCCATTGCGCTCGTAAAAGCGACGTGCCCCAGCATTTTGTTGAAATGTGTACAAGTGAATCGGCGCAGGCAGCGTACTGTGAGCGTGGCCGAGCAGTTTCGTGCCAATACCCCGGCCGTTCCAGCCCGGCAGCACGTACAGCTGCTCGATCCAACTTTCCATCTGATCTGCGGAGATTGCAAGTACCGCAACTAATGCCCTGGCTTCTTCCCAAACAAACACCCGATTGTCACGAAACAAGGTGTTCTGAACCCACTGGCCCACGTCATGTTCATGATGTGCGATTGGGGCAAATGGAAGGAACGCCTGCCGCGACTCAATTAGAACCGTGGCTATCTTCTTGGCGTCTTCAGGTTCGGCGGCGCGAATCATGGTGCTTCTCGGCTTCCTGCCTTCATTCGAGTTTCATCCTGGAACTATAGCCCGGAAGACCGTCGCCTGAGCACCGCTCACGGTTGAGCAAATTCACAGCATGGCTATGCGGCTGGGTTCACCTCGGTTCATGCTTCATGACCTGCGAAAGCTGGTGGCTACCGTTGGAGAGAAGTTAGGAATATCAGACGCAGTGCTACGCCGGATTCCGAACCATACTGCGCCAAGGACTGATGTTCTTCATCGCCACTATGTGGGTCTTAGTGACGGGGATGTAGCTGTTGCGTTGGCGAAGATTCAAACCGAGCTGGCTGCTCTGTTGGGAGGCGCTCACGAATCGACCTAGACTGGCAGGAAGCGCCTGTCAAC
>CAIPGC010000201.1 GCA_903864505.1 uncultured beta proteobacterium
ACCAGCCGGGCGCAGTACAGCTCCAGCGCCAACGCGCCTTCGCAATACGACTTTTGTGCCAGCAGCATGCGTTTGACGTCGGCGTGCTCGATGATGCGGATCTGGGGCTGCGAGGCATCCTTGCCCGCGATTCCCACCGAGCGACCCTGGGGGCGATTCCTGGCGTACTCCAGCGACGCGTAATAACCCGCCATGCCCAGCATGGTTGCCGCAATGCCCACGCCAATGCGTGCCTCGTTCATCATGTGAAACATGCACTGCAGTCCCTTGCCCGGCTGCCCAACCAGGTAGCCAACCGCACCTGCCCCACCGCCCAAGGGACCGCCCTGCCCCACCGGGAACTTGCCTTCGCCAAAATTGAGCAAGGTGTTGGTGGTGCCGCGCCAGCCCAGCTTGTGGTTAAGCCCGGCCAGCGCCACATCGTTGCGTACACCGGTGAGTTCACCCTGCGCATCGACCAGCTTCTTGGGCACGATGAAGAGTGAAATGCCGCGTGTGCCCGGCACCAGTTTGCCATCGGCATCGGGAATCTTGGCCAGTACCAGATGAATGATGTTCTCGGTGAGTTCGTGCTCGCCGGCAGAAATCCACATCTTGTTGCCCTTGAGGCGGTAACGTGGCCCCAGCGGATCGGCCGCGTACCCCTGCCCATCGGGGAGCGCGCGCGTTGCCACGTCGGAAAGACTTGAGCCGGCCTGGGGCTCGCTCAGGCACATGGTGCCCGACCAGCGGCCCGAGAACTCGTTCTTGGCAAACACTTCCTTTTGCGTGTCGCTGCCGTGCGTCATCAGCAGGTTGGCGTTGCCGGTGGTGAGCATCCCGGAGCCGATACTGACCGATGCGCAGGCGAAAAAGGCATTGGCAGCGGCCTCCACGCTGTAGGGCAGCTGCATGCCACCCATTTCGTAATCCTGTGCGGCGCTGAGCATGCCGGACTCGGCATAGGCGCGCTGCGCATCGAAGGTGGCTTGCGGCAGGATCACCTTGTCGCCGTCGAAGTGGGGTTCCTGCACATCCACCAGCCGGTTGAACGGCGCGTACTTTTCGCGGGCGATGCGCTCACAGGTGTCGAGCACAGCATCAAAGGTTTCGCGGGAATGGTCGCTAAAGCGCGCACGCTCGGTGAGCGCTGCGGTGTCGAGCCAGTCGTTCAGCAGAAAAGCGATGGTGGCGCGCAGCCGCATCAGAGCACTTCGAAAATGCCGGCAGCCCCCATGCCGCCGCCTATGCACATGGTGACGCAGACGCGCTTGGCACCACGGCGCTTGCCTTCGATCAGGGCGTGGCCGGTCAGGCGCTGACCGCTCACACCATAGGGGTGACCCACCGCGATCGCGCCGCCGTTGACATTGAGTCGATCACCCGGGATGCCGAGCTTGTCGCGGCAATAGATCACCTGCACGGCAAAAGCCTCGTTGAGTTCCCACAGGTCGATGTCGCTGATTTTGAGGCCCAGGCGCGCAAGCACTTTGGGGATGGCAAACACCGGGCCGATGCCCATCTCGTCAGGCTCGCAACCGGCCACGGCAAAACCCAGGAAGCGCCCCAGTGGTTTGAGTCCCTTCTTCTCGGCAATCTTTTCGTGCACGACCACCACGGCCCCGCCACCATCAGAAAACTGGCTGGCATTGCCGGCAGAAATCAGGCCGCCGGGTATGGCCGAGCGCAAACCCTTGATGCCGTCGTAGCTGGTATCGGCACGGATGCCCTCGTCGTCACTCACGGTGACCTGCTTGGTCATCAGCCCCATGACCTTGTCGGCTACACCCATGGTCACCGTGATCGGAGCAATTTCGTCCTTGAACAACCCTGCCGCCAGCGCAGCGCCTGCTTTTTGCTGACTGGCCGCGCCGTATTCATCCATCACCTCACGGCCGATGTCGTAGCGCTTGGCGACGTTCTCCGCGGTCTGCAGCATGTTCCAGTAGATTTCGGGCTTGTTTTTCACCAGCCAGGGGTCGGCCAGCATGTGCGTATTCATCTCCTGCTGCACGCACGAGATGGCTTCCACGCCACCGGCCACATAGATGTCGCCCTCATTGGCAATGATGCGTTGCGAAGCGAGGGCGATGGTTTGCAGTCCGGACGAGCAAAAGCGGTTGACGGTCATGCCCGAGGTGGTGATCGGGCATCCGGCCCGCAAGGCAATCTGGCGCGCGATGTTGGCGCCGGTGGCTCCCTCGGGGTTGGCACAGCCCATGATGACGTCGTCAACCTCGGCGGCCTCAATGCCGGCGCGAGCGATGGCGTGCTCGACCGCGTGGCCGCCCAGCGTGGCACCGTGGGTCATGTTGAAGGAACCTTTCCAGCTCTTGGCCAGAGGGGTGCGGGCGGTGGAAACGATTACGGCGGATGTCATGTTGTAGTCCTCGAATTAATTGAACTTCTTGCCTTCGGCGGCGAGTTTCGCCAACAACGGTGCGGGCTTCCAGAAATTCGCATCGTCCAGAGGGTTTTCTGCGAAACGGCCCATGGCCTGAACGACGTTGAACAGACCGACCTCATCGGCGTAGTTCATGGGTCCGCCCCGGTGGGCCGGGAAGCCGTAACCAAAGATATACACGATGTCGATGTCGCTGGCCTTGTTGGCAATGCCTTCCTCCAGAATGTGGGCGGCCTCGTTCACCAGGCTAAATACCAGGCGCTGCACAATTTCCTCGTCCGAGATCTTGCGCGGCGTGATGCCAAGGGTTTTGCGGTGTTCCTCGATCATGGTCACCACTTCGGCATTGGGAATGGCATCGCGTTTGCCTGCCACGTAGTCGTACCAGCCGGCACCGGTCTTCTGTCCAAAGCGGCCCTTTTCGCAGAGCAGGTCAGCAGTCCGGCTGTACTTCATGTGGGGCTTTTCCTGATAGCGGCGTTTGCGAATGGCCCAGCCAATGTCGTTGCCGGCCAGGTCTCCCATGCGAAACGGTCCCATGGCAAAACCGAATTTCTCGATGGCCTTGTCCACCTGCACCGGGGTACAACCTTCGTCCAGCAGAAACCCCCCCTGGCGACCATACTGCTCGATCATGCGGTTGCCGATAAAGCCGTCGCACACACCCGAGACCACCGCTGTTTTCCTGATCTTCTTGGCAACCGCCATCACGGTGGCCATGACATCCTTCGCCGTCTTGGCACCGCGCACCACTTCCAGCAGTTTCATCACATTGGCCGGGCTGAAGAAGTGCAGGCCCACCACGTCTTCGGGACGCCTGGTGAAGCTGGCAATTTTGTTCACGTCCAGCGTCGAGGTGTTCGATGCCAGGATCGCACCGGGTTTCATCACGCGGTCAAGCTCCTTGAACACGGCTTCCTTGACGCCAATTTCCTCGAACACGGCTTCAATCACCATGTCGGCGCCGTTCAGATCGTCGTAACTCAGCGTGGTCGACAGCAGGGCCATGCGCTGGTCGTACTTGTCCTGCTTGAGCTTGCCCTTCTTGACCTGGGCTTCGTAGTTCTTGCGGATTGTGGCAATGCCGCGGTCCAGCGCTTCCTGTTTCATTTCCAGCATCTTCACGGCAATGCCGGCATTCAGGAAGTTCATCGCAATACCGCCGCCCATGGTGCCAGCGCCTATGATTGCTACAGAGTTAATAGCACGTTGCGCAGTATCGGCGGGCACATCAGGTATTTTCGATGCTGCACGCTCAGCCAGGAACAGGTGGCGCAGGGAGCGACTTTCGGCGGTCCACATCAGGTTGATGAAGATCTCGCGTTCGGTTGCCATGCCCTCATCGAACTTTTTCTTGGTCGCCGCTTCGACTGCATCGACGCACCTGGCCGGAGCCGGGAAGTTCTTGGACATGCCCTTGACCATATTGCGCGCGAACTGAAAGTAGGCGTCGCCCTGAGGATGCTTGCAGGACAGATTGCGCACCAGCGGCAGCGGACGCACATCGGCCACCGAGCGGGCAAACGCCAGCGCCTCATCGGCCAGCGAATCGGCCGACGCGGCCATCTTGTCAAACAGTTTCTGCCCGGGAAGCATGGCCAGCATCTCGGACTTGATGGCCTCGCCGCTGACGATCATGTTGAGCGCGGGCTCCACGCCCAGGGCACGCGGCAGGCGCTGGGTACCGCCAGCGCCGGGCAACAGGCCCAGTTTCACTTCGGGCAGGGCCACACTGGTAGCAGGCGCGGCGACCCGGTAATGGCAGCCCAGTGCCAATTCAAGTCCACCACCCATCACCACGCTATGAATGGCAGCGATGACGGGCTTGCCGGATTTTTCCAGTACGCCAATCACACTGTTGAGATTGGGCTCCTGCATCGCCTTGTCGGAGCCAAACTCCTTGATGTCCGCACCGCCCGAAAACGCCTTGCCTGCGCCGGTGATGACAATGGCCTTCACCGCCGCATCGGCATGAGCCCGGGCCATGCCCTCGGCGATGCCCTGCCGGGTTGCCAGACCCAGCCCGTTCACAGGCGGGTTATCTAACGTAATGACGGCGACATCGCCATGAACTTGGTATTGGGCGGTCATGCTTGCATTCCTCGGAGTTGAAAAGGGACGAACCAGAAAATCAGAAAAAAGAACGATCGTTCTTTTCAAAATTGTAGGGCCATTTCCATGGCCCGTTACTGCCTTTGTCGCAGTTGGGACAAGGCCATCTATACCTCCAGCCACTCCTTGCGGATGCCGGTGTTGCTGCGCAATTCGTCGGGGGAACCTTCGAACACGATGCTGCCATGGCCCATGACAAAGCAGCGGTCCGAGATTTTCATGGCGATGGTGAGCTTCTGTTCGATCAGCAGCACCGAGACACCGCGCTTGCGCAACTCCTGCAAGTACTCGGCCACTAGTTCAACGATCTTGGGGGCCAGACCTTCGGTCGGTTCGTCGATGATGATCAGGTCCGGGTCGCCCATGAGGGTGCGGCACAGGGTGAGCATCTGCTGCTCGCCACCCGAGAGGACACCCGCCTCGGTGTGTTCGCGCTCTTTGAGGCGCGGAAATATGCGGTACATGTCCTCAAATCCCCAGCGCGCATTTCTCTGGCTGCGTTTTTGGCCCAAGAGCAGATTCTGGTGCACCGTGAGCTTGGGAAAAATGTCGCGGTTTTCCGGTACGTAGCCCAGACCCAAGTGCGCAATTTCAAAGGTTTTGTGCCCCAGCGTCTCCTGTCCCTTCCAGATCACCGAACCCTGGCATGCCACCAGACCCATGATGGCCTTGGCGGTCGTGGACCGGCCAGAGCCATTGCGTCCAAGCAGCGCCACGATTTCCCCCGGCCCTACATGCAGGTCTACGCCATGGAGCACATGGCTTTTGCCATAAAAGGCGTGCAAATCAGTTACTTTGAGCATAGTCAGTGCCCTCCGCCGGGCCGCCCCACGGGTGGCAGTGACCACACGCAGTGGGGAACGTGCGGACTCATACCTGCCCCCCCGCCTGCGCATCGGCCACGCTCGAACCCAAATAGGCTTCTTGCACGCGGGCATTGGCGCGCACCGCATCCGGTGTGTCAAAGGCCAGCACCTCGCCATACACCACCACGGCGATCTTGTCGGCCAGGCCAAACACCACGCCCATATCGTGCTCCACGGTCAACAGGGTCTTGCCTTCGGTGACGGAGCGGATCAGTCCGATGAAGCGGGTAGTTTCGCTCTTGCTCATGCCGGCTGTGGGTTCGTCCAGCAGGATTACGTTGGCACCGCCGCCAATGGTGATGCCGATCTCCAGCGCACGCTGCTCGGCGTAGGTGAGGTTCATGGCCAGAATGTCGCGCTTCCTGTCGAGCTGGATCATTTCCATGAGTTCGGTAGCGCGCTCGTTGGCATCGGTCAGGCCCGAGAGAAATTTCAGAAAGGTGTAGCGGTAGCCCAGACTCCACAACACGCTGCAGCGCAGATTTTCAAAGACACTGAGCTTGGGGAAGATATTGGTGATCTGGAAGCTGCGCGACAGACCGAGCCGGTTGATCTCAAAGGGTTTCTTCCCCTGAATCGCAGTACCGTTGAGCAAGACTTGGCCGCTGGTGGGCGCAAAGCGCCCGCTGATAAGGTTGAACAGTGTCGACTTTCCGGCACCATTGGGACCAATAATGCCGACCCGCTCACCTGGCTGCACCGCAAGGTTGATGCCCCGAATGATTTCGGTGCGACCAAAGCTCTTGCGCAGGTCCTGAAGTTCGAGTGCGAACGGAGTTGCACCATCCATTACGACGCCCTCCGCTGCATTTCAGCTTCAATGAATTCCTGTATGTGTCCCCACTCACGGGAAAACTGCCGGCGCGTCAACTCGAACAACCCTAACCCGGTCGCCATGACGAAGATGGATCCAAACCAGCTGTTGAGGCTTGTGGCATCGAGCGTGGCCCCCAAAAACTGCAGTTCACTGCCCTGGCCCGCATTGAGCTGCAGGTGGTAGGTCATTTCGACCATTGCCGATGCGCCGACCAGGGCAACCAGTCCGGTCAGGGCCAGGCCCACATAGCTGACCCACAACTGGCGCAATTTGCCAAAGGCTGCGACTCGCACATTCATCATGATCAGGCTGGCCATGCCACCAGGGGCGTACATCACCATGAAGAGAAAAATCAGGCCGAGATAGAGCAGCCAGGCCTTGGTGAATTCGCTAAACAGCACAAACGCCAGCACCATCAAAATCGCGCCGATGATGGGACCGAAAAAAAACGTCGCACCGCCCAGAAATGTGAACAGCAGGTAGGCCCCGGAGCGCGCCGCGCCTACCACTTCGGCGGTCACGATTTCAAAGTTCAGCGCACCCAGACCCCCCGAAATGCCGGCAAAAAACCCCGCAATGATGAAGGCGGTGTAACGCACCCGCTGAGTGTTGTAACCCACAAACTCGACCCGCTCGGGGTTGTCGCGCACGGCGTTGAGCATGCGCCCCAGCGGCGTCTGCGTAAATGCATACATGGCCGCCACTGCCACAAAGGTGTAGACCGCGATCAGGTAGTACACCTGGATCGCCGGTCCGTAGGTGATGCCCATCACCGCACTGCCAATAACACGGTTGCTGGAGACGCCGCCTTCACCGCCAAAGAACTCGGGAATCATGAGCGACATGGCAAACACCAGTTCACCCATGCCCAAGGTGATCATGGCAAATGTGGTACCGGCTTTGCGCGTGGTGACATAGCCAAACAACACCGCAAAGCCCATACCTGCCAGACCGCCAGCCAAAGGTACCGCCGACACCGGAATCGGCAACGCACCGTTGGAGACGGCATTGAGGGCGTGGATGGCCAGGTAGGCACCCAGACCGGTGTAGACCGCATGGCCGAAGCTCAGCATACCGCCCTGACCCAGCAGCATGTTGTAGGACAGGCAGGCAATGATGGCAATGCCCATCTGTGACAGCACGGTGATGGAAAGTCCACTACGGAACACCTGGGGTGCGGCCATCAGCACCAGGGCAAACAACGTCCAGGTGGGCCAACTGCCAGACAGCAGGGAAGAAAGCGAAAAAGATTTGGCCATGGGTCAACCTTCGCGTGTGCCCAGCAGGCCTTTTGGACGGAAGATCAGGATCAGCACCAGAAACAGGTACGGGAGGATGGGCGCCACCTGCGACAGCGTCAGCTTGAGCAAGGTGTTGCTGGTAGCCAGGTCGCCAGAGTGAAGACCTAGCTGCTGTGCCACCGAGCCCACCGAGTAGTCAAACGCCACCGCAAAAGTTTGGATGACCCCGATCAGCACCGAGGCCAGAAACGCGCCCGACAGCGACCCCATGCCGCCCACCACTACCACCACAAAGATCACCGAGCCAACCGTGGCCGCCATCGCGGGTTCGGTCAGGTAGGTGCTGCCACCAATCACCCCGGCCAGACCGGCCAATGCGGCACCGGCACCAAACACCAGCATGAACACGCGCGGCACGTTGTGTCCCAGCGCTTCCACCGCCTCCGGGTGCGTCAGGGCAGCCTGAATCACCAGCCCGATGCGGGTGCGCGTGAGCAGCAGCCAGACCGACAGCAACATGGTGAGCGCCACCAGCATCATGAAGCCGCGTGTGGCAGGAAAAGGTGAGCAGACCACGCGAATGGATGCATCGGCTGCGCTGCACAGTTCTGCCGGTGCCGCGCCCCAGACCATTTGCAGTCCTTTGAGCGAATGGTTGATAAGCGTAAAGGCCGGTCCCTGCAAGGCCGACGGCGGCTGAAACTCGAGCGCAATGCGCCCCCAGATCAGTTGCACCAACTCCAGCACCACGTACGACAAACCAAAGGTAATCAGCAGCTCTGGCACATGCCCGAATTTGTGGACCCGACGCAGGCAGACACGCTCGAACAACGCGCCGAAGGCACCAACGACGATCGGAGCGACGATCAAAGCGGGCCAGAAGCCTACCCACTTGGAGACGGTGTAGCCCACATAAGCACCGAGCATGTAGAAGCTCGCGTGGGCAAAATTCAATACCCCCATCATGCTGAAAATCAGGGTCAAGCCGGAACTTAGCATGAACAGCAACAGGCCGTAGCTCAGCCCGTTGAGCATTGAAATGATGAAAAACTCCATGGTCAGCGACCTTCCTCACCCATAGAAATGAAATGACCCGATGCGGATAACCCGCCCCAAGGGAAATTCACCCCCTCGGGGGGCAGCGACCCGTGTAACGGCGGAGCGCCGGGGTCAGTCTCATCAGGGACGCTTCATCTGGCA
>CAIPGC010000202.1 GCA_903864505.1 uncultured beta proteobacterium
ATCGCACTCTTGCCCTTGCGTCTGTTGCGCGCTTTCTGGCAGAGCCTGCAGGTGTTGCGCCGGGTGCGTCCGGATGTCGTTTTGGGATTGGGTGGCTACATTACCTTCCCGGCCGGGCTGCTGGCTGCGTTGCTGGGCAAGCCACTGGTGCTGCACGAACAAAACTCGGTGGCAGGTATGTCCAACCGCATGCTGTCGAAGGTAGCGCGGCGGGTGTTCACTGCGTTTCCCGAGGTGTTGAGCCGGGGCGAATGGGTCGGCAACCCCTTGCGCGCCGAGTTCCTGAATCAGGCCCCGACGCCGGAGCGCTTTGCCGGACGCAGCGGTCCGTTGCGGTTGCTGGTGGTAGGCGGCAGCCTGGGCGCGCGCGCGCTTAATACCGTGGTACCGCAGGCGCTGGCACTGATCCCGCTGGCGCATCGTCCCCAGGTGCTCCACCAGAGCGGTGAAAAGCAGATTGACGAATTGCGGGCCAATTACGCCCATGCCGCAGTGCAAGCCGAACTCACCCCCTTCATCGACAACACGGCGCAGGCCTTCGCCGATGCGGACCTGGTGATTTGCCGCGCTGGTGCCAGCACCGTGACCGAACTGTCGGCGGTGGGTGCGCCGGCACTGTTCGTGCCCTTCCCGGCGGCCGTGGATGACCACCAGACGCATAACGCCCGTTTTCTGGTTAGCCGGGGGGGTGGTTGGCTGGTCCCGCAGCCCGAGTTAACACCCGGGTCGTTGGCCGGTATGCTACAAAATATGGAGCGCCCCACGCTTATCCAGCGAGGGCTGCAGGCAAAAACATTACAAAAAGTAGGGGCTGTCGAGGCGATGGTGGCCGCCTGTGGGGAGCTCTGCGCATGAAGCACGCCATCAAACATATTCATTTCGTCGGCATTGGCGGCTCGGGCATGTCGGGAATTGCCGAAGTGCTGTCCAACCTGGGCTATACCATCTCGGGCTCGGATCTGTCCGACGGCGCGACGCTCACGCGCCTGGCATCGCTGGGCATCCGGACCTTCGTCGGACATGTTGCGTCCAACGTGGCTGGTGCCGATGCCGTGGTAACTTCCACTGCAGTGCACGCCGACAATCCGGAAGTGCTGGTGGCGCGTAGCATGCGCATCCCGATCGTGCCACGCGCGCTGATGCTGGCCGAATTGATGCGCCTCAAGCAGGGCATCGCCATCGCCGGCACCCACGGCAAGACCACCACCACCAGTCTGGTCGCCAGTGTGCTGGCCGAAGCGGGGCTGGATCCGACCTTTGTCATTGGCGGCCGACTCAACAGTGCCGGCGCAAACGCGCGACTGGGCAGTGGCGACTACATCGTGGTCGAAGCCGACGAGTCCGATGCATCGTTCCTGAACCTGCTGCCGGTGATGGCCGTGGTGACCAACATCGATGCCGATCACATGGAAACCTATGGGCATGACTTCGGCCGGCTCAAGGGCGCCTTTGTCGACTTCCTGCACCGCATGCCGTTTTACGGCGTGGCGATTCTGTGCACCGATGACGCTGCGGTCGAGGACATTGTGGAGCAGGTCACCTGTCCGGTGACCAGCTACGGTTTCAACGAGCAGGCCCAGGTTCGCGCTGTCAATGTACGCGCGGTGGGCGGTCAGATGCACTTCACGGTGCAGAGGCGCAATGGTGTGGTGCTGTCGGACCTGGATGTGGTCCTGAACCTGGCCGGTCGGCACAATGTATTGAACGCTCTCGCCGCCATCGCGGTAGCAGTTGAACTCGGTATTGCCGACGCTGCCCTGCTTAAGGCGCTGGCCGAGTTTCGCGGGGTCGGACGCCGCTTCCAGAGCTACGGTGATCAGCCACTTCCTGCGGGGGGCGTGCTGACCGTGATCGACGACTACGGTCACCACCCGGTCGAGATGGAGGCCACCCTGGCGGCGGCGCGCGGCGCATTCCCGGGACGCCGACTGGTGCTGGCGTTTCAGCCCCACCGCTTTACCCGCACGCGGGACTGCTTCGAAGACTTTGTCAAGGTGATTGGGCATGCCGACTCGGTGCTTCTGGGCGATGTCTACGCCGCCGGCGAGCCACCGATTGTTGCGGCCGATGGTCGTGCACTGGCACGCGCGCTGCGCATTGCCGGCAAGGTAGAGCCGATTTTTGTGAACGACATTGCCGCCATGCCGCAAGCCATAGTGGATAACGCCCGAGCGGGCGATGTGCTGATGTGCATGGGGGCGGGGTCGATTGGTGCGGTGCCCGCCAAGGTCGTTGATTTGCTACAAAAGTTAGAGCGTGCTACGCAGGAGGGACAAGCGCTATGAGCGAATTGATCACCGACCTTGGCAAGGTGGCGGTGCTCATGGGCGGCATCTCCGCGGAGCGCGAAATCTCGCTCATGTCGGGCAAGGGCGTGCTGGCCGCGTTGCTGGCCAAAGGCGTGAATGCGCACGCCTTTGATCCGGCCGAGCGCGACCTGGGTGAACTCAAGCGCGAGGGATTTGCGCGCTGCTTCATTGCATTGCACGGCCGCTTTGGCGAGGACGGAACGGTGCAAGGCGCTTTGGAACTGCTCGGAATTCCCTATACCGGCTCGGGCGTGATGGCGTCGAGCATTGCCATTGACAAAGTGATGACCAAGCGTGTCTGGATCGCCGAGGGCATTCCGACACCCAGGTACGCGGTGTTGCACAAAGGCGGGTTCGAACGCAGCGCAGTGATCGCGGTGCCCGACAACCTGGGGCTGCCAGTGATCGTCAAGCCCTCGCGTGAAGGCTCCTCCATTGGCGTTACCAAGGTCATGGGCTATTCCGGCATGGTCGCGGCGGTCGATCTTGCCGGCAGTCTGGATGCCGATATCCTCTGCGAGGAGTGCATTGAAGGCGATGAAGTGACCTGCCCGGTTATTGGAGAGGGTGCCAGTGCGCGTGCCCTGCCGGTGATTCGCATCGTGGCACCCCAAGGCAACTACGACTACCAGAACAAGTACTTTACCGAAGATACCCATTACCTGGTGCCCTCGGGTCTGCCACAAGGTGAAGAGGAAGCCGTTCAAGCCTTGGTCCTGAAAGCCTACCGTGTTCTGGGCTGTCGTGGATGGGGACGTATCGACGTGATGATTGACGCCAAGACGCGCCAGCCCTATCTGCTGGAGATCAACACATCGCCCGGCATGACAGGTCACTCGCTGGTCCCCATGTCGGCCAAAGCGGCAGGCATCAGCTACGAAGACCTGTGCGTGCGCTTGCTGCAAGGCACGGCGCTGGATGCGAGGGCTGCTGCATGAGCGCTACCCTGCCCCCCCCCGTCGATGTCAGACTGATGAATCTGACTGCGTTGGTTCTGGTGCTGGCGTTTGGCGTAATGGGGGTGGTCGCGCTCGCGCGCTGGGTGGCCCGGTTGCCACAGTTTGATATCAGAGGTATCACCGTTACCGGCGATGTGTCCCACAGTAATGTGCTGACGCTGCGCGCCAATGTGGCGCCGCGCATGTCGGGTACGTTTTTCAGTGTGGATCTGTCGCGTGTGCGTGCGGCATTCGAGGCCGTGCCCTGGGTGCGGCACGCCGTGGTGCGCCGCGAATTCCCCAACCGCTTGCGTGTGGACCTGCAGGAGCACCAGGCCGTGGCCTACTGGGGTGGCGACGGCGAGTTGCGCCTGATCAACAGCTTTGGCGAGGTCTTCGAGGCCAATGTCGGCGAGGTCGAGCAGGAGATGCTGCCGCGTCTGAATGGCCCGGAGGGTCAAAGCGCAGAAGTGCTGGCCATGTACCGTGCGCTGCTGCCACTGTTTGAACAAATGGAGCTTCCGGTGGAACAGCTGGAGCTTTCGGGGGGTGGCAGCTGGCGTGCGCGACTCGATACCGGGGCCGCCATCGAGTTTGGTCGTGGTGGCACAGAAGACATTCTGGCCCGCACCCGCCGATTCCTCAAGACACTGACACAGGTCACGGCCCGCTACGGACGCCGTGCCAACGCACTGGAGTCGGCCGATTTGCGGCATGACAACGGCTATGCCATCCGCTTGCGCGGTGTCACGACGTCATCCACGGTTGTTCCCAAGAAATAGCGAAAGAAAGCACTGCAGGTACCTTATGGCAAAAGAATACAAAGACTTGGTCGTCGGCCTGGACATCGGAACCGCCAAGGTCATGGCCGTGGTGGCCGAGGTTATGCCCGGCGGCGAACTCAAGCTCGCCGGGCTGGGTATTGCACCGAGCAACGGACTCAAGCGCGGTGTGGTCGTGAATATTGATGCCACGGTGGCCAGCATCCAGCAGGCGCTCAAAGAGGCCGAACTGATGGCCGACTGCAAGATTACCCGTGTCTACACTGGCATCACCGGCAGTCACATTCGGGGAGTCAACTCCAGTGGTATGGTTGCCATTAAGGATCGCGAGGTGACCCAGGCCGATGTCGCCCGCGTGGTGGAAACAGCAAAGGCAATCAGTATCTCCGCTGACCAGCGACTGCTGCTTGTGGAGCCGCAGGAATTCATCATTGATGGGCAATTGGTGAAGGAGCCCATCGGTATGAGCGGCATTCGCCTGGAGGTGAAGGTGCACATTGTCACCGGCTCACAGGCTGCAGTAGAAAACATTATCAAGTGCGTACGTCGTTGTGGACTTGAGGTCGAACAGCTCATGCTCAACCCTCTCGCCTCGAGCCACTCAGTGTTAACGGAGGATGAGCGCGAGCTTGGCGTGGCGCTGGTTGATATTGGAGCTGGTACCACGGACGTGACTATCTTCACCAACGGCGCGATCCGCCATACCGCGGTGATTCCGATCGCTGGCGACCTCATTACCAGTGATATCGCCATGGCGCTGCGCACTCCGACCAAGGATGCCGAAGACATCAAGGTGGAAAGCGGCCACGCAAAACAGTTGCTG
>CAIPGC010000203.1 GCA_903864505.1 uncultured beta proteobacterium
ATGGACGCGTGGTGAGCGGTCCGTTCAGACCGAGAGGCGTTTAAGTTCGTTCAAAATGGCCTGGGCAAGCACCGGTCCCCAGCGCTCGATCTCTTTCAGCGGAGCGTAGCCGTAGCCAATGACCAGCCCTTTGGCATCCTGGCGCTGCAGGCAATAGGCCGACAGGGCGCGCACAGTCAGTCCCTTGCTGGCGATGCGCTGGGCCAGCACCTTGTCGTCCAGGCTGTTGGGTAACCGCAGGCAAAGGTGCAAGCCCTGCTCGGCGCCTGTGATCTGGGCATGGTCGCCCAGGCATGGTTGCAGCGCCGCCAACAGGCACTGTCGGCGCTGTGCATAGCTGTGCCGGGCGCGACGCAGTGCGCTGGCAAAGTGTCCCATTTCAATGAACTCTGCCAATGCTGCCTGCAAAGGCATCTGCCCGGGGCGGTTCAAGTCGTAATGTGCTTGCTTGAAGGACGACACGAGGCGCTTGGGAACCACCAGGTAGCCCAGCTTGAGTCCTGGGTACAGCACCTTGGAAAAAGAGCCCAGGTACAGCACCCGTTCCTCCTTGTCCAGCCCAGCCAGAGAAGAAATGGGCGGGCCACTGAACCGGAATTCGCTGTCGTAGTCGTCTTCCAGTATCCAGGCACGATGTTCATGCGCTGTGCTAAGAATGTTTTGCCGACGTGCCAATGACATCACCGCTCCCGTGGGGTATTGGTGTGAGGGGGTGGTGTAGATCAGCCGCGGGGGGGATTTTTCGTCCGCCGCGGATGGTGCAAGGCCAAACTGGTCCACGTTGATCGGGTGGGCGTGCAGTCCGGTGGCAAGGAATGCTTTGACGGCCCCCCAATAGGCCGGGTCTTCCAGCCATACCGTCTCGCCATGGTCGGCCAGCAGTTGGGCACACAACTCCAGCGACTGCTGGGTCCCGCTGGTAATGATGACCTGGTCCACGTCCAGCGGGACGCTGCGAAACACCCGCAGGTAATCGGCCACCGCACGCCGCAGCGGCGCGTAGCCACCCGAATAGCTGTAGTCCAGCATTTCGGGGTAGGTCATGCGCCAGTGCTTATTTTGCAGTCGTTGCCATAGGGCCACTGGGAATGCGCTGAAGTCTGCAATGCCGGGGGTAAATGGCTGAATCTCCAGTTGGGTGGCACAGAACGTGGTGGCCAATGCCGCGCCGCGCTTGGACAGGTCGCTGGCCAGGGTCGGTGGATGACTGGTGCGGACCCTGACTTGGGCTTTGGGCAGGTTGTCGTTCACATAGGTTCCGCTGCCGACCCGGCTGACCAGGTAACCCTCGACACTGAGCTGGTTCAGGGCCGCGACGACCGTGTTGCGCGACAGCTTCAGATCTTCGGTCAGTTCCCGACTCGAGGGCAGGCGGTCGCCGGCGCTGATCTTGCCGTCGAGCATGGCACGGCGCAGCGCTTCGTACAACTGCCGGTGCAACGGCATGCTGTTGTTCTGGCTCAGGCGCGCCATATCGGTAAGTAGAAGTTCAGACAACATAGAGCGGCATTCCAGTCAAGGGCCTGGGCAACGTGAGGTTTCAATCCACACCAAGTGGCACCACGGGCGCTCATCAAATGGCTCCCATGGGGGGCCAATTCTGCCTGACAATGGCACAAAGAATACGGAGACGTCCATGAATAAGCCACCCTGCATGGTTTGGCTTCCAGCGGATCATCGCCTTCTGGGGGATGGTGATCACGCAATGCCCTATCTTGTTCTGGGCGACAAGTACGCCCGCGCCGTGAAAGAAAGCGCGTTGGCGGAGCCTGTGGTATTTCCGATGGTTCAGAGCAGTCAGATTAATACCCTGCTGGAGTTGGTGGATGGCGTGATGCTTACCGGCTCGCCTTCCAATGTTCACCCTTCTCATTTTGGCGAGGAGGTTGCAGACCCTAGTTTGCCGCTGGATGCGCACCGAGACTCCCTGTCGCTGGAGTTGGTGAAGGCCTGTGTTGCCAAGTGTGTACCGCTGTTTGGCATTTGCCGAGGCTTTCAGGAAATTAATGTGGCAATGGGCGGCTCGTTGCACCAGCAGTTGCAGCGAGTGGCAGGAATGATGGATCATCGGGAATCGAAGGAGGCTCCTATGGTTGAGCGATATGCGCCCTCCCATTCGGTGCGACTGGTCAAAGGCAGTACGTTTGCGCATTGGGCCGGAGCAGATGAGGTGGCGGTCA
>CAIPGC010000204.1 GCA_903864505.1 uncultured beta proteobacterium
CTGCGGCACCTGCTCAGCAGTCGGCCGGTGCTACTACCGAGGTACCTATACGGCGATCTGAGGGGGTAATTACAAAGTCTTCGGTGGAGTTACCTGACTGTGACTGCAAGGTGTTGCCTTGGGAAGATTGCGAGCATACGGCGGCGACCAAGCTCCGGGTAGACGACCGGTTGGGCTGATTACGGGCGTAGCGGTCTGAAATCTGCGCGCTCCAAAGCCGAAATCGAACACTGAAGTTTTCCCGGACTGAAAGGAGTAGACTTCCCAGTGAGGGAGTGGATGCATGACGACACCTGCCAGTATGCTGGAATAAAACTTGGCATTGCAGTTTCGGCGAATAGTTGCGGAATGTCATGTGGTGGAGTTAGGTGTGCCGGATTGGATGCGGACCCATGAGAAACAGAATTCACCTCCTAGTTGGTATTGTTGCAACCCTCCTACTCACAGCCTGCGATCAGCGGGCCGATGTCAAAATTTTGGAATATAGCAGTGCACCGGCAGGAACCCTTGTGCCTGTTTACAGACTGCTGCCTCATCCGCTATACAACCCTCAAACCCTAGCTAAGCTTTTTCAACCGCTTGTCGACTATCTCAACAATCATCTGCCTGATGCACGTATCGAGTTAGAAGCGTCCCGTGACTACCAAGTCTTTGAGCAGAAGTTTCGCGCTCGAGAAGCCGAAATTTTGATGCCCAACCCTTGGCAGACGCTTGAAGCCATAAAAGTGGGTTACGGCGTCATCGCGATGTGGGGCGATGCAGAAGACTTCAAGGGAATCTTCATCATTCGCAGGGACAGTGGCATCCAAAAACCCGGTGACCTTAACGGCAAGGCGGTCAGCTATCCATCACCAACGGCATTGGCGGCTGCAATCATGCCGCAGTATTACTTGTACCAGCACGGTATCAACATCAATAAGGACGTCCAAAATAGATATGTCGGCTCGCAAGAATCATCGATCATGAGTGTCTACATGGGCGACACGGCGGCGGGTGCCACTTGGCCCCCACCCTGGCGTTTGTTCCAGAAAGACCATCCAGTCGAGGCAGCCCAGCTCAAGCTGGCTTGGGAGACTCCTCCACTGGTGAATAATTCCGTCATGGTGCGGGGTGACGTACCAGTTGCTGTTCGTGCTGGCTTGAAGAAGGCACTTCTGGATTTGCACAACACGCCTGTTGGAAAAAAAATACTCGCCGATCTGCAGACCGCTAGGTTCCATGATGCCGACGACGCCAGCTACGAAGCTGTGCGGGAATTCATAGCGCGCTTTGAGCAACAGGTGCGTCCCATAGAGCGAAAATGATGTTCCAGCGGCTCAAACCAATACTGGTGGGAAGTCTGCGCCGCCAACTTGTGGTCGGTATGGCGGTGATCTTTTCAATGACCATGGCGCTATTTGTCTGGGATCAGATTCGTCGGCAACGGTCGGTTTTAATCGAACAACAAACAGATCATGCGATTGTCCTGTCGCGCAGCGTCGCGACATCTGGCGCGGTCTGGGTAGTGTCGCGAGACTACGGCGGCTTGGAGGGCATCATTCAAAGTCTCGGCTCATACCCAGATCTGGGCTATGCCATAGTGCTTGACGTGAAAGGGCAAGTGCTGGCCCATAGCGATCCCTTTAAGGTAGGGGCCTATCTAACAGACCTACCGAAAGACGCTCAGAGCAAGGTATATCCGGGTGCGGGTCAATTTGTCGACGTTGCGAGTCCGGTGATGCTCTCCAATCAGCATGTCGGCTGGGTTCGAATTGGTCTTGGTAGCGCTGCGTTAGATGCCCAGTTAAATGCGGCTACCCGAAGCGGCGTCGTGATTGCACTCGGCGGCATTGGCCTAAGTATCATGCTGGCCTTTCTGACCGGACAAAGAATGACACGGCGACTCTATGCCATACAAGAAGTGGCTGACGCTGTAGAGAGGGGGGATGCCGACGCACGGGTTGAGATCACCGGTGCGGATGAAGCGGCAAGTCTTGGCCTGCAGTTCAATAACATGCTGGACGCACTGGCGCAGCAGAATGAAAAACTCAAACGCAGCACATCGGAAACCAAGGCCCTAATTGAAGCCATTCCCGATGTTATTTTTACGAATCGAAGAGATGGTACCTACCTAGCCGTTAGCGTCTCCAATCCATCAATATTGCTGGTGCAAGAGGAATATTTTTTGCTCCGAAAGGCTGAGGATGTACTTCCAAAGCCTGTAGCCGAGTTGTTCATGAAAGCATTTTCGGATGCTCTGAATTTACAGTCAATGCAAGAGTTCAATTATTCGCTTACGATTGATCAGCGAGAGATGTATTTCGAAGCGCGTGTTGTGCCGTTCATTGGTGACACAGTTATAAGTATTGTGCGAGACATCACAGCGCGAAAAATCTCTGAAGATCAGCTTCGTCGTGCAGCGAATGTCTTTACCTATGCCGGCGAGGGAATCATGATTACGACGGTAGCGGGCGATATCGTTGATGTCAACAATGCATTCACCCACATCACGGGATACGAAAAGGAAGAAATTCTTGGCAAGAACCCCCGGCTTCTCAGTTCGGGGATGCATAGCGCCGAGTTTTATGCGGCTATGTGGAAGAGTTTGCGAGAGCAAGATCGCTGGAGCGGTGAAGTCTGGAACCGTCGCAAGAATGGGACGGTGTATGCCGAGTTGCAAACCGTCAGCGCAGTTCGCGATGCCCAGGGAAAAGTAGCGGAATACGTGTCGCTGTTCTCCGACATCACGTCCATCAAGGAGCACCAAAGGCAGCTCGAACACATCGCCCACTTTGACGCATTAACCAATTTGCCAAACCGTTTACTGTTGTCTGACCGGCTACAGCAGTCCATGGCCCACGCGCTGCGACGGGGTCAACATGTCGCAGTGGCTTTCCTGGACCTAGATGGTTTCAAGGAAGTCAACGACCGCCACGGGCATGACGTCGGCGACAAACTGCTCAGCAACTTGGCCACGGCCCTGAAAGACAGCCTGCGCGAAGGCGACACGCTGGCACGCATTGGTGGCGACGAGTTTGTAGCGGTGATGATCGACCTCAACAGCGCAGAGGACTGCGTGCCCATGCTGACCAGATTGCTGGAAGCCGCCGCGGCGTCGATTCAATTGGGCGAGGTAGCGTGGCAAGGCTCGGCTAGCATTGGTGTGACGTTCTACCCGCAGGCTGACGACGTGGAGTCTGACCAGCTGCTGCGCCAGGCCGATCAGGCCATGTACCAGGCCAAGCTAGCGGGCAAGAATCGTTACCAAATCTTCGATGCTGCACAGGATAGCAGTCTGCGCGTTCACCACGAGAGCTTGGAGCACATCCGCCTAGCGCTGCAAAGCGATGAGTTTGTAATGCACTACCAGCCCAAGGTGAACATGCGAACCAGTCAGGTAGTTGGTGCCGAAGCGCTGATCCGTTGGCAACATCCTGAGAAGGGCCTGTTGGCGCCGGGAATATTCCTGCCAGTGATCGAAGGCCACGCGCTGGCGGTTGAAGTGGGTGAGTGGGTTATTGACACGGCACTAACTCAAATCGATGCGTGGCACACGGCGGGCCTCGATCTCGCGATCAGCGTCAACGTTGGTGCACGCCAGTTGCAGCAAGCCGATTTTGTTCAGCGTCTGAAGCTCATTCTGGCCAAGCACCCCAAAGTCAAGCCGACCAGCCTAGAGCTTGAGGTACTGGAAACCAGTGCGCTGGAAGACATGACGCAGGTTGCCCAAGTTATCGAGGCCTGCCACCAAATGGGCGTAAAGTTTGCGCTTGATGATTTTGGTACTGGGTACTCGTCCCTCACTTACCTCAAACGCCTGCGCGTCGCACTGCTCAAGATCGACCAAAGCTTTGTGCGTGACATGCTCGATGACCCCGATGACTTGGCTATCCTTCAGGGCGTTATCGGGCTTGCCGCCGCGTTCAAACGCGAGGTGATTGCCGAAGGTGTGGAGACGGTTGCACACGGAACGGCTCTATTGCACCTTGGATGTGAACTGGCACAAGGCTATGGCATTGCGCGGCCCATGCCAGCGGATCAGATGCCAGCTTGGGTGGCCACCTGGCGGCCTGATGCTGCTTGGTGTGCGGTGCCGAATTTCGATGAGGCGTCGCGGTCGGCAAAAGAATAGGCTTACACAAAGCTGCCGTTCGCCAGAGTCGATTCGCGGCATAGCTGCACTCAGACATGCAGCGCGCAGTCGACCAAGGCCGCCTTCATTTAGCCCCATCGGAACCCTAGCTACTCCCTACCCAGAATTCCCTGTGCCTTAGACCGTCCGGTCTTCGGCTCCCTCCCATAACACCCACGCTCGTTCCCTTTGCAGCAATGCATTGAGGATGGCCATGGGTGTCTTTCCCCCTAACCCTCGAAAGGATCCCCCTAATGCCACTACTTATCGATATCTTCTTTGGCTCCATGGCGATGCTCAAACTGGGCGCTCTGACGGTCATGGCTGCCCCATCCGGTGGCCTGTCGGTGGCGCTATGGCGCAGGATTGGGGCCGGGGGGTTTTAGAAGTATTTTCTGCTGGGTTGGAGGCGATGAAGGGTCGAAGCGCAGCCGATGATGAATGCACGCTGGCAGCCCAACATAGCTTGGCCGAACCGCAGTACAGCGTTCGCTGCGAATTGCAAAGTTTTCTAACGCATTGCTCCGCACCGCGCCTCTGACTCGAAGGAGTTCGTATGTTGAGGATGAGTGCAGGGTATGTTCTCTTGCAAGGGCCAAAAAACAGGCGCACACTGATCGTTGGATTTGGCCTAAACCGTTTTGAATCCACAGGGAGAGAACAATGAAAAGCAAATTCATCTTGAAGCATCAATTGACATGCACAAGTGTGGCCTTCGCTATCGTACTGGGCGGGTGTGCCACGACGACTCCCAAGACGGGGAATTATGTCGTCCCGCCGATCGGCTCCACATGGGTCACTGCTCGTACAGACAGCGGCAGCTACGGCTCTTCGAGTTCTCAGGTTACCACTAAACGAGGTGAACAGACCTGGCAAGGGCTTCATGTCACGACTCTCGAGACTGCGCCCATCAATTCGCTCTTCAATGACAAAGGTGGAATTGTCGCCTTTGCGAACGGCGACAAGCCAATATTCAGCTTTGATCCTGCGCCCGGTTTTGCGTATCCCCTTGAAGTTGGCAAGACGTTGACCTCGGATCACCAAATCACGATCTACCCCTCGATGAAAGTCGTTCCCATGCAGGTCGTACAAAAAGTAGAGGCTCTTGAGGACGTGACCGTTCTCGCTGGAACGTTCAAGGCCTTCCGAATCAAATGGTCCGAAAGTATTGGTAACGAAAATGTTTACTGGATCAATCCTGAAACAGGAATCACGGTGAAGTCCAGTCTTACCAGAACTGCCAAATTTTCTGCAGGACCAGGAACGCGTGAGAGCCAACTGGTCTCACAAAATATCAGCAACTAGTACTACTTTAGGAGGAACTCATGACATATAGATTCACACGCACTGTTGGATTCAAAAGCATTGCGAGCATGCTGGAAGCAATGCCAACTTGCCTAAAGATCGTTGAACACATCACCAAGGACTGGAAGATGGAGGCTCACCTCATGGCTCCAACTCTCGGGGGTCATCCAGGCAGGGTGGTGTTTGTAGTGAATTGCGATGACCTCAATGCTCTGCAAGACGCACAATCATCGTCCGTTAAGGATAAGAAGTACCTGACCCTGCTTGGGAAATTGTCTGTCCATATAGATGGCACTATGACCAACGACCAGACTTGGAAAATACTGGTTTAAGTACGTCTCGAACTAGACGAAGAATTAGCTTCTTCGCCCCGGTCCCCGGTCCCTGGTCCCTAGCTGAAACAAAGATATTTGGGGGCATTCATGAACAAGTTCTTGAGCGTAAATAGCGTCAACATTACGTACTGGGAGCAGGGTCAAGGCGAGCCGGTGCTCTTTGTGCACGGCGCGGTTGGTGACCACCGATCATGGGAACTTCAGCGTCACTCGATTGCGGAGCCATACCGGTACATTGCTTTTAGTCAACGCTACTTTGGCACTGAACCGTGGCCAGACAATGGGTCGGAATTTTCTGCTGCGACGCACTCCGCTGATCTTGCCGCGCTTATCCGAGGGCTCGGGGTAGGACCGGTGCACCTCGTTGGATGGTCTTACGGGGGAGCGGTCGCTCTGTTACTGGCAGTACACCATCCTGAGTTGATTCGGAGTTTGTTCCTGTTCGAGCCCACACTTGGTAGCGCGGTAAGTGACCCAGCCGACGCGGCGCTCCTGGCCCAGGACCGAAAAGAGATGTTTGCCCCAGCTGCAGCAGCCGTAAAAGCTGGGGATACTGCAGCAGCGGTCAAGCTTCTGATCGACGGAGTGACGGACAGAGTTGGTACCTTTGACGACTTTGGCCCGGAGATGCGCGCAGTCCTGATCGAGAACGCCCACATTCTTCCACTCATGTTTGCTGCGGCGCCGCCACCACCGATAAGTTGCGCTCAACTGGCAGAAATCAAAGTGCCTGTTGCCATCGTAGTTGGAGAATGCACGCGCCCGTTTTATCGGATCCTCGCCGATACAACGCATCGCTGTATAGCTGCTTCGCGTCTCGTCATCGTTCCCCAAGCGCGACACCTGTGGCCGAGCCAAAAACCCTCGTCATTCAATGAGGAACTCCTTGGTTTCCTGAGGAATATTGACCTACATGGTCAATAGGTTAGACCTGCCGGCACCACATTTGCACCGATGTCATATTGATCCGCGTCTTTTCAAAGAAAAAGGCCTTAGCGAATTACGCTAAGGCCTTGATTTCATTTGAAAATTCCTGGCTCCTCGACCTGGGCTCGAACCAGGGACCTACGGATTAACAGTC
>CAIPGC010000205.1 GCA_903864505.1 uncultured beta proteobacterium
CCGATGCGCAACTTGAACACACCCATCACCTCACGGCCCAGGATAAGAAGTGTGCGGTGCTGGTGGTTCATGGCGTTCACGCTGTGGTTCACGCGGATCACCTTAACTCAGTCCCCAGACCTGTGACAGGTACTTCCAGTTGATGAAGTAATAGAGAATGAACGACACTAGAAACACCATCGCCAGGGCAAAGGTGCCCGGGGCAGCAAAGCCTGCGGACCCGTAGCTTTGTGCCACCGCGGTGGGCGCGGTCGGAGGAATCGGGGTGAAGTTGGCGCTGACTTTGCCCGCATCGAGCCGTTTGCCCCAGAGAATGGAGCCGACCGTGATGTAGATATAGATCGCGCCGCCGAGGATGGCAGCAATGCCGGCAATACCTACTAGCCCCATCATGAGGTAGGCTGCACCTGGCCATTCATAGGCCATGGCCGCGCCACTGAAAGTCATGTCCCAATGCCTGCGCGATACACCTAGAGTGCCTGCGCCCATCATCACCAGGCAGAAGAAGTACATCGACAAGCCGAACATATACGGCTGGAATTTAGCCAATCCGGGATTGATCATTTCACGGCGGAACAACACCGGAATGAGGAAGTAGGTCAATGCCATGAACGAGAGGGTGGTTCCTACCACTACCGTGGCGTGGAAATGGCCCGGCACATAGATGGTGTTGTGGATGATCATGTTGAGCTGCTCGGTGCCCATCATCACACCGGAAATGCCGCCCAGGAATCCAAATCCGATAATGGAAATGAACACACCAGACCAGACAGGGTTGCCCCAAGGTGCTTTGCGCAGCCACTCAAACAGGCCATTGTTGTAACCCTTGGCACGCTGTGCAACTTCAATCGCACCCGGAATGGTCAGGCCGTGGATCATGGATGCCAGCACCGCAAAGTACATGAAGTAGCTGGTGTTTACAACCTTCCACGCGGTACTGACACCCGGGTCCGCCAGCAGGTGATGTGCACTCGCGAGTTGCAGGAACAGGATGTAGAGCAAGAATGCACCGCGACTGACACGCTCGGACATCGGCTTGGCACCGAAAGCGATGGCGGCTACCGCATACCAGATCGAAATATGCGCAGCGACATTGATCTGCTGGGACGAGTGTCCAAAAGCCCACCATATGGTCCGGTAGACCAACGGATCGACTGCACTGATGATGCCCACTGAAAGCAGGAAGGTCGGGATCAAAATGATGGCGCCCGACGCAATCGTGAAGACGGCAATGATGGCCGCCGTAATGGCGCCAAAGGTCACTAGTGGCACCGACCCCTGGTAGGTCTTGTCACGTTTTGCTATCACTAGAGTGCCGAAGAAGACAAAGCAGGCAACCAGGGCGCCAACCGCAAACAAAATCAGACCAAGGTAGAAAAACGGCGAGGCCATCATAGGCACGTACGAGGTCATCATTACGCTGGAGCCACCCTGGAAGACGGCTACATTGTTCATGATGCCGCCCACCAGCATCAGCACAAATGCGAGCCAGGCAAATCCGGGAGTCGCCAGTCGACAGCGCAGCAGGGTGGAGGAGCAGAAATACAGCACCGCCACTTCGAAAAAGATGATCCAGAAGATCAGCATGTCGATTCCGTGTGCGGTGAGCACCATATAGAAAGTATCAGCGGCAAGCCAATGCACGGCTGGCCAGCGTGTCAAAACGACACCAATTGCCAAAATGCCGCCAACCAGTAATGCCACCACGGCGGTGACCGCGTTCACCCACATCAGCTTCTCAGCCTGGGATTCAAATTGCAGCCCTGATCGCGGGCAGGTTCGGTAGGTTGTTGTTGACATCGAAGCCACCTTATTTGACGTAAATGCGGCTCACCATCGTGTGGTGATTGATGCCGCAGTATTCATTGCAAACGACGGAGTAGGTACCCGCCTGATTCGGAGTCACGGTCACCACGTGTTCGTAACCTGGAACGATTTGGATATTGATATTCGCCGGTTGTAGCGAGAAGCCGTGGTTGTAATCCAGCGACGTAATGTGTAGCCGGTAGCTCTTGTCTTTTTCCAGTTCAATGATGGGCCAAAAATTCCACAACCGGGCCACCAGATAAACGTCGCTACCGGGGGGCGGAGCGACCACCGGAATTTTGTCTGCGGTTTCGGTGCGAACCGTGTACTTGTCCACCACGGCTTGCGCCTTGGCAGTGAACAATTCCGGCGTCGTTCGGTAGGTCTCCGTGGAGAGGTTTTGTTTGCCCCATATATGCCAGCCGACCATCATGGCAAACATGGTCAGACACCAGACTAGGGCAATCACAATCCAGGTTCCTTCGACACGGTCCAGTGGATGCTTCCACCACAGTCGTTCGGCAGGGGGTAGTATGGCGCTCATTGTTGGGTTCTCCTTTGTAGGCGCGTTTGCGTCGAGTGCTATGAACGAACGAGCTACTTGGCGAGCGGCACGGTCAGAATGTCGATAACTCCCCACAGCGTGTACACCACCATCGGGACCATCACGCCCAGGAAGAGAAGAATGAAGGGGTTGTCCAGCAGCTGTTGCATAAACGGGATCGGTTCATTGGTTGCCTCCGACGCGGCATGGACTTCAGCAGATGAATTGTTTTGCGACATTAGGGTTTCCTTTTGCAATAAGTGGCACCGTCAGACGGCAACGTGCTAGTGCGCAGACTTTGTCCGAAAGGGCGCGCAACTTCCTTCATTTGTCTTAAGAAATTCGCATCTTTCTCGCCGAAGGAGGTGAGAGTTGATGCGCGCGGCTTCGCACACCGGACGGAGTCAGATAGCATCACCGCCTGAATCCAATAATTGTTTTTGCCTCATGACTGACTCCAATTCAGCGCGCCAATATTCACACGTCCAATGCAGACCATTGGCTTTTGCAGCGCTCCTCGTTTGGTCGCAGATGACCGCTGTTCACGCTCAGACGCGGGAGTCCAGCTATGCGACTGCGGCACTACCATCGGTTGTGGTCAGTGGTTCGCGCACCGAGCAACCGCGTGAGGACGTGCCCATGTCCATGGACGTTTTAGAGGCGGCGGACCTTAATGACGGACAGATTAACGACATTCGTGGCGTTGCCAATGGGCTTCCCAACGTTTCTGTGAGACATGCTCCGTCACGCTTCACGGTCACCGGCGCGGGGAACACTACAGGCCGTGACGGTAACGCGGGGTTCAATGTGCGCGGGCTCGACGGCAATCGCGTGCTGATGCTGCAAGACGGCATCCGTTTGCCGCGCAGCTATGTCAATGGCAACAACGCTTTTGGTCGTGACACGGTGAGTCTGGAACTGATGAAGCGCATCGAACTTGTGCGTGGCCCCAGTTCGGTCCTGTTTGGCTCGGACGGGCTGGCCGGGCTCGTCAACTTTATTACCTACGAGCCGAGCGATTTTTTTGCAGCCGATGCCAGCCAAACAAAGCAATTCGGCGGAAAGTTGGTGGCCCATGCCGGCACTGCAGATCGGAGCGCAGGATTGGCCGCAACTGTGGCGAGTCGGGCCAACTCTGCCGTTCAATGGATGCTTACCGGGACCAATTTCCATGCAGGCGCAACGGACACGATGGGAAACAACGACAGCGCCAACGTGGACAGGACGAAGCCTAACCCGCAGGATGACAAAGGAGCAGCGCTGCTGGGCAAGCTAGTCTTTCAACCGAGTGTGCAACAGAGGCACGTTTTCACGCTGGATGCTCTGGAAAAGTTCTCCGACGTTGAGTTGCTTTCGAGCCGGGCAAAAGCGCCTCTGACCGCAGCATCAGTGGTCGACGAGCGCGCGAGTAGTGCTTTGCGACGTGGCCGTCTAAGTTGGCACGCACATTTCGCAACCGATATGCCCTGGGCCGACAGTGTGAAGAGCTCTCTGAGCGTGCAGAACAGCGACGCACAGCAAAATGGCGTGACTACTCGAAACGACAATGGTTTGCGGCTGCGCAATACCAATTACAGTGAGCGCGCTTGGCAAGCCAGCCTTCAAGTTGACAAGCTGATGCCGGTTTCAGCGCAATGGACGCAAAAGATCAGTGCGGGGCTGGACTACACGAGCACTGTAGTAAGCAACTGGTTCGATGGGATGGACCCGCCTCCGCTGTCGAAATATGTGCCGAAAAAGTATTTTCCAGACTCTCGCGATAGCAGCACCGCACTGTACGCTCAAAGCGAATTCCGCAGCGAGCGCTGGAGCATTAATTCGGGCCTGCGGATGGAGCAGTTTGCGCTTGATGTCCTGAGTCAAGACGGTTTCTCTCCTCCATCGCCAACCCCAGCAAAGGCGCTGTCAGGCGCGAATGTATCCCCAAAATTCGGCGTCCTCTTTCGGGCAACGCCGTATTGGACGGTGTACGGCAACTACGCCAGCGGATTTCGTGTGCCAAACGCTGCACAGATTAATGGATTTGTTGAAAGCCCCACATCCAGCACGTTTGTAACACTGCTTGCCAACCCGGACCTACAACCGGAGACCAGTAGTAACGTCGAGTTTGGCATGCGCACACGCCACGATCTTGGAAGCCTCGACTTCGCCATTTTTTCAGGTAACTTTCAGCACCTGATTGTGGATAAGAAGCCGCTGGGCGGCATTGGTACCGCTAGCGACCCGCTGCTGTTTCAAACGGTCAACATCGACAGTGCTTGCATCCAAGGGTTCGAGTTGAAGGGCACTTTCGAATGGGGCGAGCTAGGTGGTGTCGCAGTGAGCACCCCGTTCTCCTACGGGCAGGTTCGCGGTATCGACAAGTCGACGGACCGACCACTCAATTCGATCGATCCCGCCAAACTGACTTTGGGGCTCAAACTCGACGGAATGCTATGGAACGCCAGACTGGATGCCACTTATCATTCGGCCAAAACTGTCGGTGAATTGGAAAGCCCCTACCTTCCCAAGCCGGTCAATCCCCCTCGGATTGAGCAACTGACTCTACCCGAGGCCACGACGGTTGACTTGCGTATGCAATGGCGGCTACGCAAAGACCTGCGCGCCAACTTTGCCGTCATCAACCTGACCGACCGCAAACTCTGGCTGTGGTCGGATGTTCAGGGTCTGGCGGCTTCGTCGGCGGTGATTGACGCCTATACACAGCCGGGGCGGCATCTGAATTTCTCCCTGGTTGCTGAATGGTGAACAGTTGACATAGATATGGAATAGAGTCCGTTGATGAATACATCTGCCTCGGTGTTGACGCTGTTCATTGCGTGGGCACTCTTCTTACTCGTGCTGATGGAGGTCGTCCGGTCGCTCTTGGTCGTCTCGGGGGCCACCAAGTCCAATGAATTCAAGCCCGACAACGCAAATTTGTCTCCGTTTATGCAGCGCCTAGCACGTGCACATGCCAACTGCATCGAGAGTTTTCCTATTTTTGGTGGGCTTCTCGTCGTGGCAATTGCAGTGGGTCACACCGAGATCACTGATCCGCTTGCGCCATGGCTCATGTTGGCTCGAGTAGCTCAATCAATCATTCACCTTGCTTCCTTGAGTGTTGTCGCGGTCAATGTTCGCTTCTCTTTCTTTGCCTTGCAAATTGCAATAGCGGTTCATTGGGCATGGGCCCTCATTGCGCTGTAAGTTGAGCGTTCGCTAAATTTACCCAAGACCGCTGCAAGCGTGACGGTCAGAAAGAGGCGCACTGCTGGTGTTCACGAACGATCGCAGCGTGGCAGGCTGATTCGTACTTCGGCTTTGTGGCGAGCGGGTCGACGAGGTCATCAGGATGCGACCGACTTCGGTGCTGCTGGCGAAACTGATTGGGCGGACGGTACCTGGCCACTAGAAGAAACGTGCTGCCAGTGGAATCAAGATCGCGCTCAATACGACCTGAATGCCAAGTGCCAGGCCTGCATACGCGCCGGCATCCACATTGACTTGCATAGCACGCGCGGCACCGATGCCATGCGACGCAGTGCCAATCGAAAATCCTCGTCCTTGGGCTGACAGTCCGTCCATCAAATTGAAAAGGTAGGGAGCGCTGATCGCCCCGATGAGACCAGTCAATACGGAGAATACGGCAGCCATCGCCGGAATACCATGCAACTGCTCCGCAATGCCCATCGCAACAGGTGCAGTGACTGACTTGGGAGCTAAAGAACGAATCAGGTCGGCGGGCAAATCCAGTGCCCATGCAATTGCGACAACGCTTCCACCGGCGGCAAAACCACCGGCTAAAGCTGCCGCCAGCAATGGTACAGCCCGCCTTCGAAGTTCCATTCTGCGCTCCCACATCGGCCAGGCAAGTGCCACAACTGCGGGGCCGAGAAGGAAGTGAATGAACTGAGCCCCCGAAAAATAGGTCGGATAAGGCGTGTCACTGATCGTCAGGAGGCTTGCCAGTATCACCACGCTCCACAACACTGGATTGGCAAGAGGTGCCTGACCAGTTTGTTGGTAAATAGTTTGCGCACTGGCATAAATCACCAAGGTTGCCGTCAGACCAAACAACGGTGTCGCAGACAGATAGACCCAAAGTTGAACGAAGTCAGTCATGGCGCACTTCTTGTAATGCAGACGCTTCTTCGGTGCGCCGCAATAGGGCGCGAAACACAACGGCAGTTACCAACAACCCTATCCACGTTGAGAGCACAAGAGCAGTCAGCAATTGCCATCCATACCGTGAAACAAGCGACATATGGGTCATGACTCCCACACCAACGGGAACAAAGAGTAGGGAAAGGTGCATCAGCAATCCGTTGGCAACAGCACTGACCCGTGTACGCACTGGCCTCCATCCCAATAAACCAAGCATCAGAATCATGCCGATTACCGGCCCGGGCAGACCGACTTTGCTCAACCGGGAGAGCACTTCCCCAATCGACTGGCAAACTAGCAGCCACGCGAGACCAGGAAGAAACGAAGCAGGTTTCACAAAATTGAGTTTTCCATATAGGCCGGAATGGAATTACAGCACGACCTAGTTGAATGCCAGGTTCGTACACCAAGTTTGAGTTCGCGAACCCCCTTGTCAGTTGACCGAGTGGTTTTGCACTGCAGCCGTGTGAAGGTCTAAACTACTCTGTCAGCTGCAGGAGCTGACCGCGGAATGGTCGCTGAGATCGAGTCGACGGTGGTCGCCAGTTGGGCCAAGGGACAATAGTCCCTTTGTCCCGAGCCTTACCATGCACAAGCTTCTCAGCCTACAAGTCGCGCAATCGCGGCGCGTTCAAATCGACGGCCGCTCCATCCTCACGGCGATTCACAAGCAGTCAGTAGCGGGCAGCGTCGACGTTATGCCCATGGGGGTGGCCGGCGACGAGCAGACCGACTTGTCGGTGCATGGCGGCTTGGACAAGGCCGTTTATGCGTATCCCAGCGAGCACTACGCCTTTTGGCGCGAGTCCCGCACGCGCGCAGGCATTTCCGCCATTGACGATGCCTTGCCTTGGGGTTCAGTGGGAGAAAATTTGACGCTGCAAGGCCTGCTCGAGACCGAGGTCTGGATCGGCGATGTGCTCCAGTTTTCACACTGTGTGCTTCGCGTTACTCAGCCGCGCGAACCTTGCTACAAATTCAATGCGGCCATGGGCTACAACGGCGCTGCCAAAGCCATGGCACAGCGCGGTTGTTGCGGGTTTTATCTGGCGGTAGATGCGCCCGGCCACCTAAGCGCGGGCGAGGCTTTCAAACTGCTGCCAGGACCGCGACGACTCGGGGTCCACGAGGCGTTCAATGCCAAGATGGGCAAACACTTGCGTTAAGGTCAAGAGGCCGGAGGCTTGCCGAGCGGCGGCTTTCTCACTATCTATCCACGACCCGCGTCGTGACCTGAGCCTTCCTTCGCGTCAAGCAGGAGGAAACTCCGCAACGAATGCGACTGAATGGTGCCGAAGGAAACCGCCCGAGCCTTGGGACCTTAAAGTCTACTTGTCATTGTTCCAAATGTCTGAGGCAATGCTCCACTCGCTGTTTGTTCCACGCCGCCATACCAAGGTTTCTTTTCCTTTGACCAGCTGGTCCTTAAAAGTGACCACATAGCTACCGGTCTCGACTGCGAGATCACCACTTACGATGAAGTCAATCGGAGTCTTATCAATGTGGGACACCCCAGCGTTGAACGCCGCCTGCCAGTAGGCACGAATGTTGTCATTTCCGGCGATCATCGGTTTAGCTGGCGGAAGAAGCTTGCCGTCTTCTCTGAACACACTCGCAACGCCAGCAGCGTCCTGTTTGTTGAAAGCGGTGCGAAAACGTTCCATGGCACTTTGCGGACCTTGGTCTGTAGCCGGCACGCCAGCGCATGCAGAAAGCACGACGGAAAGCGATACGAGCGAGGATCGAAGCTTCGACATGAATTTCTCCCTTGTGTGTGTGAATTTCAAATGGCCGTTACAGGCTCTGACTCTAGTTTGCACATTGCGTGCAGAACTATTATGGGCCATGGGGAATATCGTGACAAACTCTTTTTGAAGGGTGCCGAACGTGCAAACCATTCCCAGTACCGTCTTTTTGGCAGCGTATGAACGGGTGCAACTGGTACAAAACACTTTGTGAAAATACATTCTGTCTGAAAAAACTAGTCGCTATTCGTACGAAGAAGTTGACCGAATCGTTCGCTGATTGGCAGCGGGTCTTGCCGCCAACTGTTTTATGCCAGGTGACATCATGGTGATGTTTGCAAAAATTAACATCGAATGGCCAATCGCAGCCCTACCCACGATACATCCCTGCCTTTGTCGTCGGGTCAATTCTAGGGAAATTCCGACTAGAAACTCATCGCGATGTAAAGCATTCCGAATACCGTCACAACGAAAACCACCTTCCAAATCGCCCTCGCCTCCAGGCTCTTTGCGGTTTGGCTTGGAGTCCAGTTGTTGGCCGCTTTGAACCGCTCGGAGATGCGCTTCATGTCCCGCTCCTTTTGAGCGTTGCGCCACCAATCACGGTCTTCCATTCCCACCAGTGATCCCTTAATGTTCTTCAGCAGAACATCAGCGCCAGAATGGCCGCATCATCGATCAGGTTGATCGTCGCGAAGGTCGCAAGTCGATAGGCCAGTGCGAGGGCCTGGGCAATTGCGGGATGGTTGTCCATGCGCCCATTGTCGCCGCAGCATGGGTGCGACAGAATTGTCGCAGCAGGCAATGTGCAATGCAGGCAAATGCATTGATTCGTGTACCCAGCGTCCACTGGACAGCCAGCGCTGGTTGCGTAAGGGCCTGCAGCACAGTTATAGCTGTTGTGGAATGCAGTCTTTTCGTCTGCTGTCAGAGAAATATCGGCGTAGCAGTTTCTGTCGACAGACACATGATTTATGATGCGACCGCTAGCACTCAGCTGACCAAGTAAATCATGCCATTTGACATATTTCGTGAAGAACATGGCTCCTACAAGAAGTTTTCTGGCTTCATAACGGCTGCTGAATTTCTTCAGTCCATCTTCGAAAACCAAAGCCATGTCGACTATGCGCACTTGACTTATACGATCAATGATTTCCTTGGCGTGCGAGGTCACTCTATTGGGCATTCGAACGTGGCACTGGCTTCCCTGATTGGCCTGAAGGCAAAGACCGTGAATCCATCAATAGTGGTGGCAGTGGTGTCGACAGATCCGGACATTCTTGACTTGGTGAAGATTTTTTCCGAGAAGACAAATTACAAGCTGGAGTGTTTTTCCAGCGTTGAAGATGCCCGCAGGTGGGTCGCCTCTGGCGCTTAGTTTGCAGGTCCATGAGAATCAATCTTTCCACACCTTTCGCCGCAAGGGATGCTGTCAAAGCCCTTGGAGTCCGTTGGGACACGGCCAAGAAGGTTGGGCACATCAACGATGTTGCCGATTTCACTCCGTTCTTGCGCTGTGTTCCTGACTTGGTGACCGCCGGTCGAGTGTTCAGGTCACTCACGCCCTACCATTTCAAGCCTGCCATCTACCTGCGCTTAGATGCGCGCAATTCCGCATA
>CAIPGC010000206.1 GCA_903864505.1 uncultured beta proteobacterium
CAGCATCTCTGGGTAACGGCTCAGCGCCTGCGGTTTGCGATCGGCAGGTGCCAAGGCGAAATAGTCTTTGCCGCAGCGCAGGCCACTGGGGGTGTTTTCAGCTTTGAGTTGCTTAGAGCAGTTGAGACAGAAACCGCGGTCAGGCTGGGTTGGTTTTAACGGCATCGGTGGTTGGTGGGAAATTCTTGCAATTTTGAGTATATTCGGCACAAAAAAACCCAGCCACTGGGGCTGGGTGGAAACCCTTTCGGGTATATCTCACAGGAAGGGCTCTAGCCCACTTGAAATGTAGCACGCGTGGGTAGCTCACGGGAATCAGACAGAGAAATTGCCATCGTGGTTTTCATCGCACCCCCAAAAAAGAACGCCCACTGGGAACTACCGCTGCGGCTGCCAAGCCGAAATAGTGGCAACCCTTCCCATTCATGCAGACCCCTAACCAATCCGCACTAAATGGTCGCCAGGCGCTGCACCATGTCTGGAAACTGTGCAACCATTCGAATCAACAGAGAAGCCTGTGCGTTGGGCTTTGCACGGCCTTGTTCCCAGTTTTCAAGCGTTCGTGCGTTGGTGCGCAGGTAGTGCGCAAACACCGGGCGCGACAAGCGCAATTGTTCGCGCACTTGGAGCACCTCTTGCGGCAATAGCACCGGCGCGGGTTTGCTTTCGGCCTTGAATGTGCGCAACGTTAGCTTACCTTCACGCTCGGATTTCAAGGCATCAAATCCTTCTGTCAGTTCTGCAAAAATATCGCGCTTATTTGTCATCACGTTCTCCATCTTTTGGCTGGCGGTTTTCCAATTCGGTTTTCAAAAGCTGTTTGAGCACTTTGCGCTGTGCCGGAGTCAGGTCGTCGGCCTGGTCTTTGTCATAGACAGTAAAAAGCCAAAACTGATCACCACCTGACCACCAGTAATAAATTACCCGCAGACCGCCGCGCTTTCCTTTGCCGCGACGCGGATCAGCTTGACGCAGCTTGCGCAAACCGCCCGTTCCTTCTATGACAGCACCTGCCGTCGGGTTCTCCATCAAATCGAGTTGCAACAGCCTGTAGGTCTCGTCATCCATGTAGTCGTTGCGAGTTCGCTCGAAAGGTGGCAGTTCAACGAAGGTGGCTTGCATCGTCAAAGTATACGTTACTTGCGTATCTCACGCAAATGCCGAGATCAAGGAGTGCTTCAACTAGACCGGCGGCGGGAATGTCGGGTTGCGCTGCGATCCGGTTGCTCAACTTTCTCCAGTTGAAGCGTAGGGCCGCAAGCCAGCCTGAGTGAATAGATCGCTAAATTGCCACTGACTTCAACTTGAAGCGCTTGGCATTCTTGGCCAGGACGGTATCCAAAGTCACTATGCCCTGTGCATTGGTTTCTATGGCACACGCAAGATGCAAGGCATCTCCAGCGCGCAAGCCCGCAGCCGCGTCCATGGTCATCAGCGCAGCCTTGTGAAACGACATGGTCTCCACCGGTAGCAACTGCAGGTCGTTGGCACAAATGCGCTCGAACTGCACCCACGCGGTCTGCGCCTGCGACTTGGTCAATTGCCCAGTGCGCTGCTTAATGCCCAGGGCACTGGCAAATTCAGTGACGCACCACGCTGCAGAAGCGAGCTCGACGGTGCATGCTGCATACCACTTGAGCACCTCGGCCGTTTTGGCCTCATTGGTGCATAGCGCGACGAGGACGCTGGTATCGACATACAGCATCAGTACCGCGCCCCTTGCCGCAACTGTTCCATGACCGAAGTGCCCATCGGTAGCGCCTTGGCTTCGTGTGCTAATTCCTGCGCGAAGGCTTTGCGGCTCCACCGAGAGGGTACGCTCAGATTCAACGCGCCATCAATGCTCAGGTGCGCTATCAGTTGGTCCCCTTCTTTGACGCCGATTTGGCGCACATAGTCAGCGGGAATGCGCACAGCAAGGCTGTTACCCCATTTGGCAATTTGTAGATTCATCATGATTGACTTGGATATACATTGACGTTGATACATTCTAATGCGTCACGCCACTGCGTGCAACTTACCTGCTGGCCGGTCAGCACACTGCCCAGGTGCCGACCAGCTCAAGGAAGTCGGCTCCGTCTAGCCAATCATCGCCAGCCAGGGAAGGCCGATCAGCAGAAGCGCGGCAATGAAGATCAGGCCGAAAATCCCGCCCAGGCGCCAG
>CAIPGC010000207.1 GCA_903864505.1 uncultured beta proteobacterium
GGGATTGCGCGCTAGGTCCACAAGTGCGGCGTTGGGCTCCAGCCCGGTCCAATCGCAAGCGGGGTTAATCTTCTTATAGGCACGGGCCAGGGATCCACCCCGGCATCCAATCTCCACGATGGTTCGCGCATTGGTGGGGATGAGCGCCAGCACGTCCGGGTTGTGGGGTTCCTCGACTGGTGGCGCAACATCGTAGTGGTAGCCGGAGGTGCGGCGCACCGTTCCCTGCCAATCGTGGCGAATGAATTTCTTCACGCTGTCGTGAGTACAGTCATTCTCTATCCAGTCCACTTGGCGTAGCAGATCCGTGCGGCCCGCCTGCGCCAGTGCAAGCATGGGCGTGATCATCGGCGCGCCGTGTTTGATGGGCATGGGCCACTGGCGCATGACCTCGACGTTGCATAGCATGCACAGGGGACTCAGGTAGGGAAACTGGCTGGGTTGTATGCTGCTATCGGTGAGAGTCGGCTCAGTAACCCAGCCGACGCCGTAGAGCTGCGGCTCCAGCCGCGCGGCCAGGTCTTCGATCAGCCCGGGCTGTAGCAATTCAACATCCGAGTCAAGAAAAAGAACGGGGTCGCTGAGTCCCAGGTTGCGAATGGCCCACGCCATGCCCGGGCCATGGTGGATGTTGTAGCCAAACGGAACGAATTCGACGTTGGCGTGGCGCTGACTTACCGCGTCGATTTCGTCCACGATGTCCGGTGCCGAGCCATCAATGATGTAGATCTTGTTGGTATAGAACTGACGCAGGGATCGCAGCAGGATCTCGACGAGGTCTGGCGAGTTGTAAGAAACCGCAATAATCGGTATTTGCGAAACACCCGTCAGATTCACAAACTGTTCCTCAAACCTGCATATTCATAATGTCAGTGTACGCCTGAACCATCCGGTTTCTAACGTGCAACGTTGCCTGAAAGCCAATTTGTGCCTTTTGAATGGCCACCATGGTTTCTTCCAAGCTTACTTTCGGGTTCTCCATTTGTATTTCCTGTTGCAGGCGGGTGGCATCGCTTTGCGCGGCGCTGACGGAGTTCAACGCACTTTTCAATGCCCCGGAAAACCCACCACCAACACCCTGCGTACTAGCAGATCCTGCCGGGCGAATACCTGCGCTCGGGCGAACCGAGTTCGGCATTGATATGGGGCTGAGCTTGAGGTCCATGGCGGTCTTTCGGTGAAATCGGGCTTGGGGGAATGCTATTGCCACAGCGGACTCGGTACTATTTTGAATTGGCGGGTAAAGCCGGTGCTTATTGCCCTAATGTTTTCGGGAGTGGGTCGAATAATCAAGACCATTCGTGAGGCGATCTGCGCCCCACTGCATTGGAAAGCAAGATGTCAGCAGTTGCCACCATTCCATTGAACCCAACCCTCGGTCAGCGATTGGCTAGTCTTGACCAGGGGCAGCGGTTGCGCTTGGCCTTAGGGGTCGTGCTGTTTGTGGCCATCGGTATCGTCGGGTTGGTGATGGGGCGCCAGGCGGAGTGGCGGGTGCTGTATGCCAGCCTGACAGACAAGGACGGTGGCGCGGTCATTGCACAGCTGAGTACGTTGAATGTGCCATATAAGTACACCGAGGGCGGTGGTGCAATTCTGGTTCCTGCCGATCGCGTCCATGACGTGCGACTGAAGCTGGCATCCCTTGGTTTGCCAAAAGGGTCGGTGAATGGGTTTGAGATGATGGAGGCCAACCGCTTTGGTATGACCCAGTTCCAGGAGCGTTTGACATTTCAACGCGGGCTGGAGGGAGAATTAACACGCTCCATTCAGGCGCTTTCTTCCGTCCAGAGTGCCCGGGTTCATTTGGCACTGCCTAATCAGAACGGGTTTTTCCGGGAGCAACAGAAGCCATCCGCTTCCGTTTTGCTGGGGCTTCATCCCGGACGAACCCTGGACCGCAATCAACTAGCCGGCATTGTGCACCTGGTAGCTTCTAGCGTTCCGGAAATGAACCCCACTTCGGTCAGCGTGCTGGACGACACGGGTAAGTTGCTGTCTACACCGCCCGACGGATCGGGCGGCACCCTTGGGGGGGACGTGGAGCAGCTTCAATATGTGCAGCAAATTGAGCAACAGTACAGTCGCCGAATCTTGGACATTCTAGAGCCCATCGTCGGCAAGCAGAATGTCAAGGCGCAGGTGACTGCGGAGCTCGATTTCTCGCAAACTGAATCCACTACTGAGTCGCATAAGCCCAATCAAAGTCCAGACACCAGTGCTATTCGAAGCCAACAAACGGTAGAGAGCACCAATGGCGCGGCATCGACCAACGCGGTTCCGTCGGGTGTGCCTGGCGCGACGACCAACCAGCCTCCGGGACAGTCCTCTGCACCTGTGAATGGTGCAGCGCAGCCGTTGTCGGCAAGCGGCCAAACCCAAGGGGGTGCGAGCAAGCGTGAATCGATTGTGAACTACGAGGTGGACAAGACGGTGCGTGTTGTCAAGGGTGCCACCGGGGTGATAAAACGCATCAATGCGGCAGTTGTGGTGAACAACCAGTCAGTTACCGATGCCAAGGGTAAGACCACCAGTTCCCCGCTAACGGACGTTCAGTTGGAGAAGATGACTGCCCTGGTGCGGGAAACGGTTGGATTTAGCAAGGACCGTGGTGACTCTGTCAACCTGGTGAATGCCGCTTTTGCCCCAGAGAAAATCGATGTTTTGGATGTGCCTTTGTGGCGTCAACCAGATGTGATGGACCTCATCCGTAGCCTTGCGTGGCCCCTTGGAACGCTGGGGCTGGCTGCTCTGGTTTTGCTGGGAGTGATTCGGCCGGCGATGAAAGGCTTGGGGCAGCCTGGGAAAGCCGGAGTGGCGAGAGTTGAAGAGAAAGGCAATCAGATCAATGCGGTTGAGGCCGATCAACCAGAACGGCCGCAGCTTGTCGCCCCTAGGCACATTAGTGAGCCGGCCCAGGCGAGCGCGGGCGAGTTGATGCTCGAGGATGCTCGCAAGCTCACCCGCGACAACCCAGCCGCAGTGGCCAACATTGTCAAAGCGTGGATTAATGGCGAGGTGCCCGCCTAAGGTTCGGCGCAAAATAACACCATGACAAACGATGACGGACTCCAAGACGCTGCCATCCTGATGATGTCTCTGGGGGAGGCTGAGGCATCGGAGGTATTCAAGCACCTGTCCCCCAAGGAAGTGCAGAAGCTTGGCGAGGCGATTGCCAAGACGACTCAAATTTCCAGGGAACGGGTGGATGAGGTTGTCGGGAAGTTTACCGGCGTTGCCGCCTCGCAGAGTTTGCTTGTTTCCAACTCGGGTGACTATGTTCGTTCCGTTCTGAAACTGGCACTGGGCGACGACAAGGCGGCACTTTTGATCGACCGCATTTTGCAGGGGGGCGACGTTTCTGGCATTGAAAGCTTGAAATGGATGGACCCACTCTCCGTTGCAGAATTGTTGCGAAATGAGCACCCGCAAATTGTGGCCGCCATCCTGGTGCACCTGGATTACGACCAGGCTGCAGACGTTCTTAAGAATTTGTCAGAACGTCAGCGCAACGAAGTGATGCTTCGCATTGCGACGATGGAAGGAATTCAGCCGACCGCATTGAAGGACCTTAACGAAGTGCTGTTCAAAGTACTTGCCGGTGGAGACAAGATTCGTAAGTCGTCATTGGGCGGTGTCAAGACGGCTGCCGAAATGATCAATTTGATGGGTACAGCCATAGAAGGAACCGTCATCGAATCGATTCGAAGCCATGATGCAGACTTGGCTCAGAAAATCATGGACAAGATGTTTGTCTTTGACGATGTCATTAAACTCGATGACAAAGCCATACAAATGGTTCTCAAAGAAGTCTCGTCGGACGTGCTCATTGTTGCACTCAAGGGGGCGCAGCCCGAGCTCAAGGAGAAGATCCTGGCGAATATGTCATCGCGCGCGGCAGCAACTTTGCGGGAGGACTTGGAGTCGCGTGGTCCCATGCGCCTGTCCGAAGTGGAGGCGCAACAGAAAGAAATTCTCAAGACGGTTCGCCGCCTGGCAGACGAAGGCCAGATTGTTATTGGCGGTGGAGGTGGCGACGACGCCATGATCTGATGACAAGAACACAAGGCAGATTTATTCCGGGCGAAGAACTTGGCGTTGTGGCCGACTGGAATTTCGCGGCGGTAGATCAGGCCTCTATCCGATTTGCTGCCAAATTGAAGGCGCAAGAGTTGGCCCAGGAGCAGACCAAGTCCGAACAGGTGCGACAGGCGGGGTACTCTGAAGGGTATTCAGAAGGTTATGCCCAAGGGCATGCAACAGCCACTTTGGAGGGGCAGCGCCAAATCAATGATTTCGTGGCCAACCAAGGGCAGGAGGCTGCACGAAACTTCGGCCAACTGTTCGCGGTTGCCCAGACACAAATTGCCGACTCTGAGCAGGAAATGGCCAAGGGCATCCTTGAGCTTGCGTGTGAACTCGCACGACAGGTTTTACGACACGAACTAGCCACCAACCCGAATGCATTGCAGCCCGTAATTCGGGAAGCTTTGGGAATGCTGGTGGTTGATAGCAAGGCTGCGGTGGTCCGCATGCACCCCCTTGACATGGATGTCCTTGCGGAAGTCCTGCGTCAGGAGTTCTCTTATCTGTCACTCACTCTCGTTGCCGACGCTGCAGTAACACGGGGCGGGTGCGTAGTGGAGTCGGCGGGCACAGTTGTTGACGGAACGGTTGAAAAACGCTGGACACGAGTTGTGGCAAGCCTTGGACTTGAGTCCTCCTGGGAGGTTGCTGATGATGTCCGCTAGCGCCGGTGAGAAATGGCGCAGCTATTTGGATGTTGCGCACGCCCGAGTGGGTCATGCGAGTTCTTTGGAGGTGCGCGGCACGTTAACGCGTCTGACTGGCTTGGTGCTGGAGGCCAGTGGTATTCGGGTCCCAGTGGGGTCGCAGTGCGTTGTTTCGATGCGAGCACGCCAGCCGGTGCTGGCGGAAGTGGTTGGGTTTGCAGGTGATCGCGCTTTTCTAATGCCGGCTGGAGATGTCCATGGATTGTCAAGTGGAGCCGGCGTCGCGCCCGCTGCGGCATATGTTCCTGTGCCTCGTCTCGGAGAATTGCCAATGGAAGTGGACATCGCCAATGAGGGAATGCTGCGCCTGCCGCTGGGGGACGGATTGTTAGGTCGTGTGGTGGATTCACAGGGCAATCCGATGGACAAAATGGGCCCGATTGTTGATGTTCATCCGAAGACGATGGACCGCAAGCCCATCAATGCCATGGACCGCGATCCGGTGCGTGAGCCGCTGGACACAGGCGTTCGAGCCATCAACGCATTGCTAACTGTAGGGCGTGGTCAGCGCATCGGGCTATTTTCTGGCTCAGGAGTCGGTAAAAGTGTGCTGTTAGGGATGATGGCGCGCTATACACAGGCGGACGTGATTGTGGTGGGGCTCATCGGTGAACGGGGTCGCGAAGTCAAGGAGTTCATTGAAGACATACTTGGCGCGCAGGGTCGTTCACGCTCAGTGGTGGTGGCCGCGCCGGCTGATGCGCCGCCATTATTGAGAATGCAGGGGGCCTCTTACGCAACTGCAATTGCGGAAAATTTCAGAGACCAAGGCAAGCATGTTTTGCTTTTGATGGATTCATTGACACGCTATGCCATGGCGCAGCGTGAAATCGCATTGGCCATTGGAGAGCCGCCTGCCACAAAGGGGTATCCGCCATCATGTTTTGCCAAGCTGCCCCAACTGGTGGAACGAAGCGGAAACGGACTGAACGGTGTGGGCTCCATCACCGCGTTTTACACAGTGCTGTCTGAGGGGGACGACCAGCAAGACCCCATTGCCGATGCAGCGCGGGCTATTTTGGATGGACATATTGTGTTGTCGCGTACATTGGCTGAGTCGGGCCATTACCCTGCCATCGATGTGGAGCAATCTGCGTCGCGCGTGATGCACAACGTTGTTTCGCGCGATCATTTTGAATTGGCGCGCCGATTTAGGGCGATTTATTCCAAATATGAACGCGGACGTGACTTGGTCCAGATTGGCGCATATTCCCATGGATCGGATCCGGCACTTGACGATGCGATTGCATTGCATTCCTCCATGCAGGAGTTTTTGCAGCAGGATATGTACGAGTCGGCTTCCGCGGAAACGGTACTTGATGACATGGCTTATGCCACTTCGCTGCAACAGGTTGTGGCGGACGTAGTTTGAGTGTGGTTGATATATGTCACAACACAAGAGTATTCGACTTGCCATTGAGCTTGCCACGCGGCAACGGGATGAGGCCGCCAGGGCCGTGGCACACATGAATCGCAATCTCGGCTTTGCCAGGGATCAAATGGCACAACTCGATGGCTATGCTGCGGATACCGATGCAAGATTGATTGGGGCGAGGGACGGTGTCCTGTCTGCTGAGCTAATTCGTCACCACTATCAATTCATGGACCGTCTGCAACAGGCCATCAGCCTGCAGTCGGGAGTAATA
>CAIPGC010000208.1 GCA_903864505.1 uncultured beta proteobacterium
ACCGATCCCCGGTACGCCGAAAAGCTTACAAAAGTCCTCAACGGTGCGAGTCTGCGGCAGACCCTGACTACTTGAGGGGAAACAAATATGACTTGTTCAGCCATCCATCTTTTGACCGAACGGTCGCTAATACATGCAAGCGACGTGGTCGCAAGGAGCAGCTAAGTGGGCGTATTCGGTATCGGCATCAGCGGCATGAACGCGGCGCAGGCGGGGCTGATCACGACCGGTCATAACATCAGCAACGCGTCAACACCGGGGTACAGCCGCCAGGAGGTCGTTCAGGTTGCCAGCATCCCGCGATCCGGTGGTGCCGGTTTTCTCGGGCAGGGCGTCAGCCTCGTCACGGTGCGACGCCTTTACAACGACACGCTGTCGGGCCAACTCACGCTGGCGCAGACGCAGGGCAGCCAGTTGGACGCATACAACGTCCAGATCAAACAGCTCAGCAATATGTTCAGCGACCCCAGCGCGGGGTTAGCGCCTGCACTCTCCAATTTCTTCAATGGCGTTAGCGATGTCGCCGCCCATGCGGAGTCGGTGCCTTCGCGCCAGGCGCTGCTGTCTGCTGCCAACACCCTGACCGCACGCTTCCAGGATTTCGACCAGCAGATGTCGCAGATGAACACCGGCATCAATGCAGACATCACCACCAGCGTCAACTCGATCAATGGCTACGCAAGGCAGGTCGGCGATCTCAACTTGCGTATCGCCTCGGCTGAGGGCGCGAACGGGCAACCTGCCAACGATCTGCGCGATCAGCGCGATGCGCTGGTCACAGCACTCAATCAGGAAGTGCACACCTCCGTCTTCAAAGACAGCGATGGCAACTACAACATCTTCATCGGCAATGGCCAGTCTCTGGTGGTCGGCGCGCGTGTGTTCGAGCTGGCTGCCACGCCCTCCGCCGAAAGCCCGGAACGCATCACGGTGGGGTACAAGAGCGCCAACTCGATCACGCCGCTCGCCGAGTCCAGCCTCCAGGGCGGGCTGTTGGGGGGCGTGCTCAGTTTTCGAAGTACGTCTCTGGATGCCGCTCAAAATGCGCTGGGGCGCGTGGCCATTGGCTTGGCGCAATCGTTCAACGTGCAGCACCGCCTTGGGCAGGATCTGAACGGCACGCTCGGCAGCGACTTCTTTTCCTTTGCCGGTCCGGCCGTGTTGCCGAATTCGGACAACTCAGTTCCTCTCGCCACCGTCTCGGCCACATTGCAGGATGCCTCGGCGCTCACGACCAGCAGCTACAGCCTCAAATACACCGGGAGTTCGGGTGGTAACGAGAACTTCGCGCTGACGCGAACTTCGGACGGAACCACCTGGCTGGTCCCGCCGTTTAGCGTCGGAACCAGCGGGACCATGACGAAGGACGGGCTCACTTTGACACTACCGTCTGGCGCCACAGTGAACGACAGCTGGACGATAGAGCCGACGCGCTTTGCCAGCGGCAGCATCCAGGTGGCGGTGAAAAGTCCGCAAGACATTGCCGCTGCCGCCCCGATTCGCACTGCGGCCTCGCTCACGAACAGCGGCAACGCCACCATTACCGCCGGAAGCGTCTCCAGCGTGGGCAACTTGCCGCCGTTGCCCATCCCACCAGCCCCGGCGGTGCCAGTGACGCTCACCTACGCAGCAGCGACCGGGATGTTTACAGTCAGTGGTGCATCACCCGCACTCCCGCTCGCAGACAATCCTTTCAATTATTCAGCCGGTAGCCTGATCAGCTTCAATGGCATGAGTTTTTCGATCTCCGGGACACCATCGAATGGCGATACGTTCACCCTCTCGCGCAACAGCAATGGCGTCTCAGACAATCGCAATGCGCTCGCGCTGGGGGCACTGCAAGCCAGCAATACCCTGGGCAAGAATGCCAGTATCGCGGGTAGCCAGGCAACGATCACCTTCGGGGGCGCTTACAGCGAGATGGTGAGTCAGATCGGCAATACCGCCAGGCAAACAGACATGTCGGCGACGGCACAAGTCAACGTCATTGCCCAAGCCAAGCAGTCACTGCAATCGCTCTCGGGCGTGAATCTGGATGAAGAAGCCGCCAACCTGCTGCGTTTCCAGCAGGCCTATCAGGCCTCGGGCAAGTTGATGCAGATCGCCAACACCCTGTTCCAGTCGGTGCTCGATCTCGCAAGATAAGGAGATTCCATGCGTATCAGCAGCAATACCATTTACGAGGCAGGCGTCAGTGCGATGCAGCAGCAAAACGCAAAGTTGCTGCAGGCACAGCAACAAATTTCGACAGGCCGGCGCATCCTCACGCCGGCCGACGATCCGATCGGCGCCGCCCAGGCGCTTCAGGTGACGCAGGCCCAGACGATGAATGCGCAGTACAGCACCAATGCCGGATCGGCCAGCGACAGCCTGACCCTCGAAGAATCGGTTCTGGGCAACATCACATCGCTGTTGCAGGATGTCAGGGACATCTCGGTCACTGCAGGCAATGGTGCTCTTTCCAGCAAAGAGCGCGCCATGCTGGCGACCGACCTGAGCGGCCGCTACCAGCAATTGCTAGGACTCGCCAACACGGTTGACGGCAACGGTCAGTACCTGTTTTCGGGCTATCAGGGTGGGGTGCGTCCTTTCACGCAGACGGCGCCCGGCACGATCGATTACAACGGAGATCAAGGGCAGCGCCTGATCCAGATCAGTGCCTCCGAGCAACTCGCGGTGAGTGATGCTGGCAGTGATGTGTTTCAACGCATTCCCAATGTTGCTGGCGGTTATCAAGACGTGTTCAAGACCATCGACAATCTAGTGCAGTTGTTGCAAACCTCCCCTGGCGGCGCCGGATTGAGCACCGGACTTGCCGCCGCAATGAGCAATATCGACAACGCCCTCGACAATGTGTCTGCCGTGCGCGCCTCCGCCGGGTCACGCCTGAAAGAGCTGGATGCCATCCAGAATGCCGGCGAAGACCGGGCGCTACAGTACAGCCAGACCCTCTCACGCCTGCAGGACGTTGACTACGCCAAGGCCGCTGCCGAACTCATGCAACAGCAGGTCAGCCTGCAAGCAGCACAGCAGACCTACGTCAAGGTGGCCGGGCTTTCGCTATTCAACTACCTCTAACGGGGTCCCAGCCGCAGCAATTGTCATCCCGGACTTGATCCGGGATCCAGTGCCACGCCACCACTGGATTGCGGGTCGGGGCCCGCAATGACAATGCCGGGTCGCGATGACGAAGGCTCTTTCCCGCTATCGCAGCGCACCAGCGAGGCGCAGCATGGCCGCCAGACTGTCTGCAAACTGCCGCTCGATGACCGGCGCCAGGAATGGCAGTGCCACAATCAGCACGGCAAAGCCCATCAGTATCGTGAGTGGAAACCCGATGGCAAAGATATTGAGTTGCGGCGCGGCGCGTGTCAGTACGCCGAGTGCCATGTTGGTGATCAACAGCGCCGCCAGCAGCGGCAAAGAC
>CAIPGC010000209.1 GCA_903864505.1 uncultured beta proteobacterium
CGGATCTTGGGCATCGCCAGTTTCAGGTATCCCAACACCCTGCGCTCCACCAGGTCGATCTTGGCGATGCTGCCGTTGAACTCGCAGGTAAATATTGCATAGCGCCCGTCGATCGAAAAGTCTGCGTGGTTGATGCCTCCACACTCTGGCACTGCAATCGAGTACTGCATTTCCATGGTGTGTGCGTCGCGGAAATCCAGCCGTCGGCGCGCCTCGGCGACGATGATGGCTGATTTCCCGTCCGGACTGAAGTACATGTTGTAAGGATCATCGACTTTCACATTTTTGCCGGGTTTTCCGGTACGTGGATCGACCGGTGTCAGACTTCCATCATTGCCACGCTCGGCATTGTTGGCGACCCACAAGGTACGCAGATCCCACGACGGCACCACGTGCTGCGGACTTCTTCCCACCTTGAACCTGTCTACCACCTTGAGGGTGGTTGGGTCGATTACGGTGACATTGTTGCCGCGCAGGTTGGGCACATAGATGCGTTCGAGATCATCTTTCACCACCGTGCCCACATTCGCCGAGGCGGTACTACCGTACAGGTTCCTGGCATCCGATACCGGCGGCATGCCTGGCACCGTCACGACGGTCGAAGACACCACATCGACTGCCGAAACTGCGCCGATGTCCGCGGGCACCAACAACAGCGCCCCGCACCCAACAAACAGAGCTACGCCCAGCCCCTGTAATACTCTTGTACGAATCATGTTTCCTCTACGAAATTACGGGAATGAAAAACTAATGGGACTGAATCGCGGCACGAATGGCCAAGACAGAGGCGTCGATTATCTGCTGTAGTCCGACCCGGCCTGCCTCCGCATTGGATCGGCGGGGATCCCCATACACGCCTTCGGCCGCGCCCAGCCTCTTGCCTGGCGCGAGAACATCGGAGCGCACGAGTGCAGGATTGACGGCCATTGCCAGCGACGTGTCTGCCAGTCCGGCATGGGTTCCTATTTCAGCGCTTGAATAGCCCCGCCCCTTCAGCGCATGAACAAACTCGGTCTGGGTCACCTGGTAATACTGGGCCAAAGCATGGACCCGTGTGGCGCGGTCGCTCGACCATTCGCGGTTCAACTTGGTCGCCACACGCACTTCATTCTTCTGGTAGCCCCCGTGGTCCCCCAGAAAAACAACGTCGCGAAAACCGTGCTGCCTGAAACTGCGAGCCGCACCTTCGAGTACGGACTCGAAGGCCGCATCCGGAATTGAAATGGTTCCTGTGAACCGCATATGGGCCGTGGGCGGGGACACGGAGCCCTCAGGAACATAGGCCAGAACCGGGGCCACCATGGTATGACCCAACGCATGGGCGATCTGGCCAGCCACTGCACGCACGCGCACATTGTGTTTGCCCAGCACCATGTGGGGGCCGTTCTGTTCGGTACCGCCAATGGGCACCAGCACTGTGGTGGCCCCCGCAGCGATACGCGCGCTCAATTCGGTCCAGGTCAGGTCTTCCAGAAAAACGCTTGGCGTGTCGGCCGCACCAGCGTGGACCGGGTTACCCTCGTTGGCGAACATGCTCAACAGGGCGAGAGCGCAGACCGACAAAGGTCGTAAAAACGCAACTGGCATGAATGATCAGCGGTCCGCGACGTAAGGGTTGGTCAGGCGCTCGCGGCCAAAAGTACTCTCCGGACCATGCCCCGGGATGAACACCGTTTCGTCTCCCATCGGCCAAAGTCGCTGCTGAATGCTGGAAATCAGGGTGGCCTGATCACCCTGCGGAAAATCAGTTCGGCCAATGGACCCCGAAAACAGAACATCACCTACAAAAGCACGCTTTGCTTCGCTGGAATAAAACACCACATGGCCCGGTGTATGGCCTGGACAATGGCGTACCACGAGTTGACTATTGCCGACGCTGACCGTGTCTGCGTCCTTCAACCAGCGCGTCGGTTTAAACCCCTGCGCATGGGCGAAGCCGAACATCTTGGCCTGCTGTGGCAGGCCATCAATCCAGAACTGATCGCCCTCGTGCGGTCCGATGATGGGCAGACTCAGGGACCGTGCAAGTTCTGCCGCACCGCCCGCGTGGTCGATGTGGGCGTGCGTCAACCAGATTTGCTCAAGCGCCACACCCAATCGCTTCACCTCGGCCTGCAAACGATCCAGATCGCCGCCGGGATCAATCACCGCGCCCTTCATGGTCTGGTCGCACCAGACCAGCGAGCAATTTTGTTCAAAAGGCGTGACCGGAACCGTCAGATAGCGCAACATCAGTTAGACATCAGCACCGGGACGGTCATGTGCTGCAGGATGTACCGCGTTCCATTGCCACGACTCACAAACGGGAACCCAATCTGGCCGTGCGCACCCATCACCAGCAGATCAGCACCGCGGTCTGACACCCGGTTGAGGAGCAGGTCCATGATGCCAAAGTCTTCGACCAGAATGACATCGCTCTTGGACTTAATGCCGTGCGCATCCAGATGTTGTGCCACCGCGCCACAAGATACTTTGCCTTCGTCGAGTCCGGCCGCGAACGACAGAATCATGGCTTCATCGCAGTTCTGGATCAGGGGCAGTGCGTCATTGAGCGCACGCGCCGCTTCGCGCGCATTGCTCCATGCAATCAGCGGAAGTTTGCCAACACTGGGAAAATCTCCGATGTAGGGAAACACCAGCACCGGACGACCCGAATTCAGGATCACTTCGCCCACCAGGTCTTCCGGCACAAGGGAATTACCGCGATCGTCATGCTGCCCCAGTACCACCAGATCCGCATGGCGCGCCAAGTCTGTAACATGACTCAATACTTCCGCAATCCCGCCACGGTTGATATCGTGCCACTCGGCCTGGGCCAACCCCGCAGTCGCATTTTTGAACGCCGCCTGACTGGCATCGCGGGCTGCAACATATTCCTCACTCGGCCAGGTGGAAACCACACCCACCCGCTGTGCATGGGCTCGCTGTCCAAACACACCCAGCAGTCGTGCCTGATGTTGGCGCGCAAGGGATGTGGCGAATTCAAGTCTCGCCTCAGTTCGCTCACCCTGGTCCAGATGGACCATCAAGTTCTTCAATGGCATGTCTATAGTCTCCAGTTTTGTTCGCTGCCTGCACAATTCGGTTGGAATGCTTGCTGCAGCGCATCGATGAAAAGTGATTCAGTATAAATCTGATCGCGCCGATGCCCCGGTACACGCAAGCACCGTGCTAGACACGGAGCTTGCAATTCAGACCCCATGCAATGCAGTGTTCACCAAGTCCTGACAGCGCAGGGCGACACCTCTGCGTGAGAAGGCTCTGCAGGTAACTGCCGGCAGATATTGAACCCGAACGTTGATATTGGTCATGCCCAGAACTTTCCTTAGAGACGACACGAAAGTCATGTCCCCATCGAATGCAACCCCCGGCACCGCGCGTCCTTCTCCATCGTGGTACGAAATGGCCACCGGGTAAACCTGGGTGCCAGCGTCAATTGCACTCTGCAGCAGGGACGAATGGAAATGCACAGGCTGCGTCCCATCGGTAGAAGTTCCTTCAGGAAACAAGGCAATGCACTCACCTCGCAACAGCCTTTCCTGCACCTGTTGGTTGATCCGTGCGACATCACGTCTGATTTCCCGCTGGATGAACAAGGTGCCGGATCGACGAACCAGCCAACCCAGCAAAGGCCACTGTGCCACTTGCGCTTTGGCCACGAAGCGCGCTGGTGAGATGGCGTTGATTGCGACCATGTCCAGCCACGAAATGTGGTTCGCAACCAGCATGCCACCCGCCAGCGTCGCAGCCGGTACGGGTGTGCTAACCTGACGACGAACCTGAAGAATTTTCAACACTTGCTGGGACCATCGCAGCACCATGCGGTCTTGACTGCGAGGTCCCACCGCGGGATAAATCACGACCAGCGCCAATGCGTAAATGATGTGCAGCGTCAATCGGATCGCCTTGACAAAGGGACTGGACGCGAACAGTTTCCCCATCACCTAATCTGGACGATGTGCCAGGCGCACCCGATGACTTGGGAACTGCACGGAGAAGGTGGAACCTTTTCCCGGAACACTTTCAATGCGCAGCTCAGCACCATGCCGTTGGGAAACATGCTTGACGATGGCCAACCCCAGCCCGGTGCCGCCGGTTTCACGCGAGCGGCTGCGGTCCACCCGATAAAAGCGCTCGGTCAAGCGGGGAATGTGCTCCGGCGCAATGCCCGCTCCGGTATCCTTGACCAAAAACAGGGCACCACCATCGCTCAGCATGCGCCAGGCCACATCAATACGCTGCGCAGCTGGCGTATAACGCACCGCATTGCCCACCAAGTTGAACATGGCGCTGTAGAGCTCGGAGGCAGCACCTGCAATCTCCGCTTCTCCTTGAAGTTCAACGTGCAGATCGTGCGGACGTTGCCAAAGGACGCTGGACAGGTCGTTTGCATCCTGCTCGCACTGCTCCATCAATCCCCTTACCGATACCCATTCCTGCACCGGCGGTGGCGGGCTACCCTCCAGTCGCGACAGAGTTAACAGGTCGTTGACCAGACTCTGCATGCGCTGCGACTGCTGCGCCATCAGTGCCAGGTAGCGATGTCGCTCGTTCTCATCAAGCGGCAAGGTCTGCATGGTTTCCACAAAGCCCGCCAGGACAGTCAACGGGGTACGAATTTCGTGCGAAACGTTGGCTACAAAGTCGCGCCGCATGGCCTCGGCCTGCTCCAGCGGAGTGACATCGCGCGACAAGAGCAGGCTGCGCCCTTCGCCGTAGGGGTGAATGTGCACCGACAGCTTGACCGGCTTGGAGCTGGAGTTCTCTCGACCTGCCATGGTGATACCGGCTCTATAGTCGCGCTCGGCCAGATACGCAACAAAGCCGGGCTCGCGCACCAGATTGCCCACATGCTGCAACAGGTCACGCGGCGTACTCAGACCGAAATGGCTCGCCGAAGTTTGATTGAACCATTCAATGCGCCCTTGCTCATCGAGCAGCATCACTCCGTTAGGTGATACCTGCAGAGCTGCTAGAAAGTCATGCAAGCGACTCTCGCTTTGTGCGATCAACCGCTCCTGCGCACGGATCAGGCGGCGAATGCGGTCTGACGCTTCCCCCCACAAACCGCTACCGAGGGAGGGCTCGGCTTCGGGTTCATCGCGCAACCATCTCATCAGCCGTGCCCCGCGCAATGCGTCAAGCAGTACCCACGCATAGGCTGCCAGCAGCATGGCCATGAGTGCGCCGTCCTCCGCGTCCCCATCAGGGGCGAGCCACCAACCGGCCAGAGCCGCCAAGCACTGGCCCACTACAAAGCTTACAAGCCGCCAGTACATATTGGTTCAAGACTAGAAATCAGACCGAGGGAATCGGCATCGTCTCGGGTTTTACCGTGAGTCGGTAGCCTGCGCCGCGCACGGTTTCGACCATCGCACCGGCTTGCGCCAGCGCTTCGCGCAATCGCTTGACATGCACATCGACCGTGCGCTCTTCAATGTACACATGGTCGCCCCACACCTTGTCGAGCAACTGGCCCCTGCTATGTACCCGCTCGGCATGCCCCATGAAGAAATGCAGCAGCTTGAATTCGGTCGGGCCCAGTTTTAAAGGCTGGTCGTTAAACGACACCCGGTAGGTTTCAGGATCCAGCACCAAGCCTCCCACGCTCAGCGGTTTCCCAAGGGACTCCGGTGCACGGCGCCGTAATACGGCACGCATTCTCGCCAATAGTTCCTTGGTAGAAAACGGCTTGGCAATATAGTCATCAGCCCCAGCGTCCAGTCCGGCAACGCGATCGGCTTCATCGCCGCGGGCCGTGAGCATGATGATCGGAACCGTCTTGGTACGCGGATGCACCCGCCAGCGTTTGGCCAGCACGAGGCCACTCTCCCCGGGCAGCATCCAGTCCAGCAAGATCAGGTCCGGTACCGCTGCATCGATCTCACGCTGCGCGCCGGTGCTGTCCATCGCCCAGATCGGCCGAAATCCGTTGTGGCGCAAGTTCACCACAATCAGTTCGGCGATGGCGGACTCGTCTTCCACCACCAGCACGGAAGGCATGTTTCTCATTTCAGCACGGACTCCAGCTTCTCGCGCGGCGAGTGGCGCACGTCTTCGCCCTTGACCACATAGATGA
>CAIPGC010000210.1 GCA_903864505.1 uncultured beta proteobacterium
CTCACCGATGACGACCTCGACACCGTTCCCTATGCATTGCCGGTGGTCGCCAAGCGTCCTGTGATGGATTCCCTGATTGATGTAATTGCCACGATTGCACTGGATACGGGCAACTCTGCAGTATCTGGCGAGGCCGCGCTGACGGCGCTACCAACCACGCGACGTGCCGGCAGCAAACCGTTTGCCATCGAAGGCTACAACCTTGCCACCCTGATCTGGGAACCAGCGCTTGCTGGACAGCGCTATGGCGGCTTTCAGGCGGGCGTGCAGATGGCCAACCGCTCTGGGGCGCTCAACGAAATCGAATATTCAGAATTTGTCGTGAAAACCCAGGCTTTTGCCGATGCCATCAATGGCACACCCGAGTTTCCGGAAATGCTCGACGAGGTGGCCCGTGCCCGCGAGTTGGACAACTTTGCCAGCGCGCACGATGCGCAACTGGGATTCACCATCCGCGCGGTACACGCGTCGTGGAGTCCGGGCTACATTCAGCAATGCGCGGCGCGGCTCGGGTTTGTCGCCGGTGTGCTCCCGGGGCGACTGGTGCTGCCTGCCTCGGTAGAAGGATTGCCGCCGGTGCTGGTGCTGAGTTTTGACTCGCAGGCGGCGCTGGCGGAAGACCCGGCGCAATCGGCCATTCGGGATGTGGCGCTGCACTTGGATGTGGCGCAGGTGGACCGCGCCGAGCAGCCGTTTGAGCGCATGCGCGAGGCGGCGATGGCGCTGGCGCAGACGATGGATGGCATCGTCACCGATGACCTGGGCCAGGCACTGGCCCAACAGGCGATGGATCAGATCAGCGTTGAGTTGCAAAGACTGTACGACACCCTGGAGCAGCACGATCTTGCTGCAGGTTCCATCCTGGCGCGGCGTCTTTTTTCCTGACGTGCTTGCCGGGCTGCAGCCATGACCAACCTCGATTTGTTTGGGGAAACTGCTTCTGCAACACCGAACGCTGATCCGGAACTGGACCGGGTTTTGGCACTGCGCGCGCTGCTGCACAGTTATGCACACCAGTACTACGTGTTGGACGCGCCAGTGGTTCCAGATGCCGAGTACGACCGCCTGTTTCAGGAGCTTCAGGCACTGGAGTTCACACACCCGGATTGGGCGAGCGTGGACTCGCCGACCCAGCGCGTGGGTGGCAAGCCGCTGGCGCAGTTTGCACCGGTCCGCCACGCGGTGCCAATGCTCAGCATACGCACGCAGACCGATGCGCAGGCATCAGGGGCGCTGAATTTCGATACGCGGATTCGCAAGGAATTGGGGTTGCATGAGAACCATCCCCCGGTGGAATATGTGGCCGAGCTGAAGTTTGACGGACTTGCCATGAACCTGCGTTACGAGCGCGGTGTGCTGGTGCAGGCGGCGACCCGGGGTGACGGGGAAACCGGTGAGGATGTAACGCAAAACATCCGAACCATCGGGCAAATCCCGTTGAAACTGCTGCAGGATGTGCCTCCCGTGCTGGAAGTGCGCGGCGAGGTCTATATGCGCCGAGACGACTTTGAGGCGCTTAACGAGCGCCAGCGCCTGCGTATCGCGCATGGCGATAAAGGCGCAAAGACCTTTGTCAATCCGCGCAACGCGGCCGCCGGCGCGGTGCGCCAACTCGACTCTGCCATTGCCGCAGACCGTCCCCTGAGTTTTTTTGCGTACGGACTTGGAGAAGTGAATTGGTTGCAGGAGCTGGGCCCGGTGTTTGGCACCCATTACGATTTGCTGCAAACCTTGAAGTCTTGGGGATTTCCAGTGGCAGACCAGGTGGAGATTGCGCAGGGCGCTCCTGATTTGGTAGCGTATTACGAACGCATTGGCGCGCTGCGCGATCAACTTCCATTTGATATTGACGGCGTGGTCTACAAGGTCAACCGCCTGTCGCTGCAACAGCAGTTGGGTTACGTGAGCCGGGAGCCGCGCTGGGCGGTGGCCCACAAATACCCGGCGCAGGAGCAGTTCACGACGGTACTGGGCATCGAGGTCCAGGTCGGGCGCACCGGCAAGCTCACGCCCGTGGCCAAACTGGCACCGGTGTTTGTCGGGGGCGTGACGGTTACCAACGCAACACTGCATAACGAAGATGAGGCACGCCGCAAGGATGTGCGCGTCGGCGACACAGTGGTGGTGCGGCGTGCGGGGGATGTGATTCCAGAGGTGGTGTCGGTGGTGTTGGGCAAGCGACAACTCGGCAGCCTGGAGTTCTCCATGCCTCGTCGGTGCCCGGTATGCGGCTCGGCGGCAGTTCGCGAAGAGGACGAGGCCGATTACCGCTGCACCGGAGGGCTGTTCTGCAGCGCCCAGCGCAAGCAGGCGATCCTGCATTTTGCCCAGCGCCGGGCGGTGGAGGTAGAAGGTTTGGGTGACAAACTGGTCGACCAGCTGGTCGATGCCGGCATTGTCAAGACCCTGCCGGATTTGTACCGGCTGGGGCTGGTTGCGCTTGCAGCCCTGGATCGAATGGCCGAAAAGTCCGCGCAGAACCTGCTGGAGGCGCTACAAAATTCGAAGCAAACCACGCTACCTCGATTCCTCTTTGGTCTGGGCATTCGCCATGTGGGTGAAGCTACCGCTAAAGCGCTGGCACGGCATTTCGGCACGCTCGACGCAGTGATGGCAGCATCGCTGGAACAACTGCTGGCCGTAACTGATGTAGGCCCGATCGTCGCGCAAAGCATCCTCACCTTTTTCGATCAGGCGCATAACCGCGAAGTGGTGGCGCAGCTGCGCGCCTGTGGCGTGGTGTGGGAGGAGGGTGAACCAGCAGCTCAGGCAACCAGCGTCCTGGCAGGAAAAACCTTTGTTCTTACCGGCACTTTTGCGACACTGGCGCGAGATGAGGCCAAGGACCTCCTGGAGTCCGCCGGGGCCAAGGTGGCCGGTTCGGTGAGCAAGAAGACCGACTATGTTGTCGCGGGTGCCGATGCCGGTGGCAAGTTGATAAAGGCCCAGGAACTCGGGGTGCCCGTGCTGGACGAAGCGGCCATGCTGGCCCTGTTGCAAGGAGAGCGCGATGGCGGTGCATGAGATTCTGAAGATGGGTGACCCTCGACTGCTGCGGATTGCGCAGCCTGTGACGAAATTTGACAGCGATGACCTGCATTTGCTGATCACCGACATGTTGGACACCATGCGTGCCGCCAATGGGGCAGGGCTGGCGGCACCGCAAATTGGTGTCGATTTGCAACTGGTGATATTCGGCTCCAACGACTCCAATCCGCGCTACCCCGACCGGCCTGCGGTGCCGCCCACCGTACTGATTAACCCCACGGTCGCACCCATCGGCACAGAGGAAGAGAGTGACTGGGAGGGCTGTTTGTCAGTGCCAGGTCTGCGCGCCGTGGTGCCCCGCTGGAGCCGCATCCGCTACACCGGCTTTGACCAGTACGGTGACCCGATCGATCGGACTGTGGATGGCTTTCATGCGCGGGTGGTGCAGCACGAGTGCGACCACCTGATGGGTCTGCTCTATCCCATGCGTGTGCGCGACTTCACTCAGTTTGGCTACACTGCGGTGCTTTTCCCCGGCATCGCTGCCACCGAAGACGACTAGTCACAGCGCCACAGGGTGAACAGGGATTCCGGACTCTCCTGCGTGATGACAACGCGGTAGCTGCCGCCGTCGTCCAGTGCTACCAGCACTCCGTAGTCGTCCAGCGACCTGGCGAGCGCTCCCCGCGCCGCAACGTCCCAGACTTCATGCAACTGCCGCACTGTCCCCACCGTGTGGGGGGCAAGACGTTCCCGGGCGCCGGGGTCCAGCCGCACCAGGTGCACATGCAATTGGTCCTGGCTGCGGCGGTATCTTGGATTCACGACCAGCGCGATGTCGGCACCGTTCATCCGGCCACTGGCCACGTCCCAGGCAAACTGCCAGATTCCATCTGGCCGCGCCGGGTCTTCCACACCGCGCACCGGCTTGCGCGGCAACGCCAGGCCATGGACGAACGCCGCTGGGCAGCCGCACATCTTGAGGTCTCGAATGGCGGTGTACTGTTCGTTGAGCGCCCACACTTCGGTGCTCTTGCCGCACTCGCGTGCAGGAGCGCACGCCGCATCGCTGCGGGGAGCGCGGCACACGTTGCAATAGTTAAGCGAGGCCGTATCGACACAGTTGCTCACGATATCCAGCAGGATGTCGCTTTTCGCCAGGGCCAGGGCCTCCGATGTGAAGGCCGATCCCAGCGCACAAAACAAAATGGTCAACACAGCAAACGCCTGGCGGCAGAGGGGCATAGCGGGTGGGAAAGGCATGGTAAACCACTACGGTGGCAGACTCTTGTGGACGCACATGACATGTATTATGCAAACCTTGTTTTGCTTCAACAACATCAACCGAGGGACTTGGTATGCAAGAACACGAATTGGATGGTTTGATCGACAACGTACGCAGTGGCACGCTGCCGCGACGCAAGTTCATGGAAAG
>CAIPGC010000211.1 GCA_903864505.1 uncultured beta proteobacterium
CTTCACCAAAACCGATGCGGGTGGCACCGTTTGCTTGGCATGCGCCTCGAAAAATAACCGTGTCACCGTCCTCAAGAAAGGTGCGGCTTTCACCGCTGGGCAGCGTCAATGGCAGCTTGCCACCCATGGACAGTTCCATCAGCGATCCCGCCTCTTGCACGGTGGGGCCGGATTGCGTGCCACTGCCCAGAAGGTCGCCGCTTTGCAGGTTGCAGCCGTTGACCGTGTGGTGCGCAACCATTTGCGAGACCGACCAGTAGGCATCGCGGAAGTTGCTGCGGGAGAGCCGGTGCTCCTGCATGCCCTGCGCGCGCATGAACTCGCTGCGGATAAAGACATCCAACTCGATACCGATGGCACCGTTCGCGCGCAACCCTGGTGCATCCAGGTACGCCAGAGGTGGCGGGTCGCCTGCCGCGCGGCTCCAGGGTTGGCGAAAAGGCGCCAGGGCTTCCATGGTTACCACCCAGGGCGACACGGTACTGGCGAAGTTCTTGGAGAGAAAAGGCCCCAGAGGTTGGTACTCCCAGCCTTGGACATCGCGTGCCGACCAGTCATTGAACAGACACAGGCCAAACACATGCTGTTCCGCCTGTGTGATTGGAATCGGCATACCCAGCGCATTGCCCGTTCCCATGAAGATGCCGATCTCCAATTCATAGTCCAGTCGCGCGCTCGGAGCAAGCACCGGCTCGGTTGCACCTGGCCGCATGACCTGGCTTACCGGACGGCGCACTGCTTGACCCGATATGCCAATCGAGGAAGATCGGCCATGGTAGCCAATCGGAATCCACTTGTAGTTGGGCAGCAGCGGATTGTCGGGACGCAGCAGTCGGCCGATATTGGTGGCATGGTGGACCGAAGTGTAGAAGTCGGTGTAGTCGCCAATGTGGGCTGGAACCGCAAACTCTGCTTCCCCCCGCGGCACCAGGCAGTTGCCCAGTACGGATTGGGCAGCCGAACCGTCGCGCAAGGCTCGCGAAAGCGCCAGACGTAGCGTTGACCAGGCGGGCGGGCCCATCGCCATGAATCCATTCAGCGTGGATGCACGGCAGCTGTTAGCTGCAGCATCGGACTGCTCCGTGAAGATGCCGGAGTCAAACGCAGCGGTTACATCCAGAATCTCATCACCAATGGCAACTCCCACGCGAAATTCCTCGGCACTGCCCTTGCGCCTGAATACGCCATAGGGCAGGTTCTGGATAGGGAAGTCGGTGTCGGGCGTGTTGGCGGATGGAACCCAGCTTGCGAGCCTGGTGTCATGCGTTTCATTCAATACCATCACAGTGGGCGTTCCTTGCTCGCTATAAATTTCACTTGGCCGATAGTTGCGTGATTACTTCATTGACGAGGTCCGCACCGACATCTTTAGAGAACATCTCCCACACGGGCTTGACCTGTTCACGCATGCGCTTGCGCTCGACTGGCGTGATGTCGTTGACCAACAGTCCTTTGGAGGCCATTGCAGTTTCTGCGCTCTTGGCCTGTTCACGCGCGACGGCGCGCTGGAAACTGCGTGCTTCCACCGCCGCTTCGTGCAGGATGCCTTGGTCAGCAGGAGGCAATGTTTCCCAGAATTTCTTTGACACCAATGGCAGAAATGCGCCGTACGAATGCTTGGTCAGGGACAAGTACTTTTGTACTTCGTTGAGCTTGAGAGCAGCAATGACGGCCGATGGTGTGCCCTGACCGTCTATGGTGTGGGTTTCCAGCGCGGTGTACAGTTCCGGCACAGCCAACGGGACAGGGTTGGCACCCAAGGCCTTCACAGTTTCCTGTGAAATCTTGGCCTGTACGGCGCGGAACTTCAGACCCTGAAAGTCCTCCCATTTATGGATTGGTTGCCTGCTGTTGGTGGCGTTGAAGAATCCGTTTTCCCAATAAGCAAGACCGACCAGCCCTTTTGCCGGTAACTTGTCCAAGAGCTTTTGGCCGGTCACGCCATCGAGCACCTTCTCAGCCTCCTGTTCGTTGGCGAACAGGAACGGAAAGTCCAGAATCTCAAACTCCTTGATCATGCCGGTGAGTGTGCTTGTCTGGGGCAAGGCGAATTCAATGGTGCCGCCTTGCAGGGATGAGGTTACCTGAACGTCGTTGCCCAGTGATGCGTTGAAATACACCTTGATCTGGATGCGGCCCTTGGTCTTCTGGTTGACCAGGTCAGCAAAGCGTGCAGCGCCCTGACCCTGGTGCGACTTCTCAGGCAGGGTTACGCTGAACTTGGCGTTGACGGTCTGCGCCCAGGCGCCGCCCGTGATCAGGGTACTGCCGAGCAGACCCAGTGCCAGCGAAATGAGTTTGCGTTTGGTGGTAATCATGTGTTTGTCTCCTTTTGGTTGATCGAAAAATCATGGTGAACGATTGCGGGCTGCTCTAGCGGAACCATTGCATGGGAATCAGAACCAACTCCGGGAACAGTACCAGCAAGAATAAGAGCGCGGTTTCGGCGAGCATGAAGGGCCAGACGCCGCGGATCACGTCTTCCATGCTGACTTTTCCAACCCCGGCGGCCACATTCAGCACCACGCCAACAGGTGGTGTGATCATGCCAATGGCGTTGTTCATGATGAACAGTACCCCAAAATACACCGGGTCAATACCGGCTTCTTTGCAAATGGGCAGCATCACCGGTGTAAGAATCAGCACACTGGGAATGAAGTCCAGCGCCGTGCCAATGATTACTACCACCACCATCATTACCGCCATCAACAGCTTGGGGCTTTCCATAAACGGCATAAAAATGGTCTTGAGCTGGCTGGGGATGTCTGCGACCGTAATCAGGTAGGCCGATACAAACGCGGCAGCCACCAGAAACATCACTACGGCGGTGGTCTTGGCGGTGAGCAGCAGCGCGTGATAGATCTTTACCGGCGTCAGTTCGCGATAGACCAAGGTACCAACAAAGAGGGCGTAAAAGGCCGCCACCACGCCGGCCTCGGTGGGAGTGAAAACGCCGCCCTTGAGGCCTACAACGATGATCAGGGGAAGTACCAGTGCCCAGATGCCGGCACCCATGGTTTGCAGACGCTGGCGCAGGTTCAGGCGGTCCGCCACCTCAAAGGCATCGCGACGCGAAACCCACCACCAGGTCACTACCAGTGACAATGCCATCAGCAGACCGGGAAAGATGCCCGCCACAAACAGCTTGGTGATGGACACACCACCGACCACGCCAAAGATGATGAAACCGATCGAGGGCGGAATGACCGGTGCGATGATGCCTGCCGATGCAACCAAGCCGGCGGAGCGCGCCGTGTTGTAGCCCGCATCACGCATCATGGGAATGAGCAGTGCAGCCAGGGCCGCAGTATCTGCCACTGCAGAGCCCGACAGGCTGGCCAGGATCAATGCCGAGATGATGGTGACATAACCCAGACCGCCACGAATGTGGCCCACCCAGGCATTTGCCATGTCCACGATGCGGCGCGACAGACCACCGGCATTCATGAACTCACCCGCTAAAATGAAAAACGGCACGGCCATCAGTACAAAGTTGTCGGTGCCGGCAATGACGTTTTGCGCCAGAATCTGGGCATCGAACTGGTTCATGAACACCATTAGCGCAGCGCCGCAGACCAGTAGTGCAAAGGCGATAGGCATGCCCAGCGCCATGGCTGCAATCAGGGAGCACAAAAACACGGTGAGCGTCATGCCGGAGGCCCTGCAGGGTGTGATTGCCGGGCGCCCACATCGGACAACGCATCCTGAATCATGTCGTCGGTGTGTTGGACCATTACCAAATTTTCCAGTTGGTCGCCATGCACCAGTGCCTGAAAAATATTGTAAAAAATGCTGACAATCAGGCCTAGCGCGGCGGCCATACCGGCGCCATAGACCGACGCGTAGGGAATGCCGGACACCGGCATGGCGTTGTCGAGATTGATTTCGGCCTGCTTCAGGCTACCCCAGAACAACAGCCCGCACATCACAATCATCAACACACCAGAGACCAGTACGCAGGCCTGGCGTGCAGCATGTGGCAATCGCCGCACCAGCGAGTCCACCCCCAGATGCGCATGCTCGCGCGATGCAAGTATGGTGCCGAGAAAGGTCAGCCATACAAACAACAAACGCGATATTTCCTCTGAAAATGCGATGCCCGAATTAAACCCGTAGCGCAGCACAACATTTCCGAACACCATTGTCGCCATACAGGTCAGGCACAGGACAATGCAGACTTCCAGGGATCGTGTGAACCAGCGGGTGAGTGACGCAAACATGGGCAGATTCGATGCCTCAGGCAGCGACAAAGCCTTTGCCGTTGTGCATCCAGGCCGCGTGTTTTGGTGCTTTCTTGGTGCGCTCCCACTCGTTAATCATGTCCCACTTGACGTCGTCCAGAGCCTTCAACATGGCGGGAGTCGAGGTGTTGCACGCGAGTTCCAGGCGGTGTCCGCTGGGGTCGAAGAAATAGATGGATTGAAAGATCGTGTGATCCGTCACACCCACAACTTCAATGCCGGCTGCTTCGAGACGCGCTTTGATCGCAAGCAGTTCATCCATGGTGCTCACTTCAAAGGCCAGATGCTGCGTCCAGGCTGGCGTATTGCGGTCGCGGTCCATGGCCGGGCTATTGGGAAGTTCGAAGAACGCCAGAATGTTGCCGCCGCCGGCATCGATGAAGACATGCATGTAAGGGTCGGGTGCCTTGGTCGACGGCACCTCGTCTTCCGCGATGGCAAGCACAAAGTTCATGTTCAGGTGCTTTTCGTACCACTGCACTGTTTCCTTGGCGTTGATACAGCGGTAGGCGACGTGGTGTATTTTTTTGATCTGCATGGTGTTCTCCAGGTATTGATGCATTGGCGCGGCAGTGGACCCCATTACAGAGGAGATTGATCTATGATTCAAGCAGATTTTTCTGATGAATTTAGTTGAATATCTAATGAATATCACTTTGCGCCAACTCCGTGCCTTTGTTGCGCTGGCACAGACCAGCAGCTTTACCGATGCGGCGGTGAACCTGCACGTGACCCAGTCGGCGCTCAGTGGCTTGATCAAGGAACTGGAACTGGCGCTGGGTGTCCAGGTGGTCAACCGCAGCACGCGCAAGGTCAGTCTGTCGGAAGTGGGGCGCGAGTTTTATCCGCTGGTGGCGCGTCTGCTGCAGGATCTGGATGGCGCGCTTGAAACTATCAGCGACCTCAAAGCCCTCAAGCGCGGATTGGTCCGCATTGCGGCGCCTCAACTCCTGTCGGCATCGGTTCTGCCGGAAGTAATCTCCAGCTTTGGGCAGCAGCATCCGGATATTGAAATCCGCTTGCTCGACTGCATGGTGGAGCACGTGCAGTCTAAGGTGCACAGTGGCGAGGTTGATTTTGGCATCGGGCCGGAACGCGAATCCTCTGCAGATATCGAAGCAAAGACCTTGTTTGAAATACCGTTTGTAGTGGTGTTCCGCTCTGACCACCCATTGAACACAAAAACAAACGTTACTTGGGATGACGCCCTGCGCTTTCCTGTCATTGCACTCAAGGGAGAGTTTACGCACCGCCTGCGGGTCGATTTGCATGAATCCCTGCACGATGAAGCGCTCAATCCGGCCAATGAGGTGGCCTTTATGACCACTGCATTTGCCATGGTGAGTGCCGGGCTGGGAGTGACGACCTGCTTGCCCTACGCGGACAGCCTGATTCGCTTGCACCAGTTGCAAAGCCGGCCCCTGCTCAACCCCGTGGTGAGGCGAAAGTTTTTTGTCTTCACGCGTCGCGACCGCCCACTGTCTCCGGCCGCGGCTCGATTTTCTCGGTACTTGCAAGAGTATGTGATAAAGCAGCATTGGTGTGCCTGACAGCATGTTGGTTTTACATCCGCGCGCACTAGCTTCACTCGGTACAATTTGGCGACAAAACACAATCAACGCGAGGCAGTTTGAAAAAAGTACTTCGTAGCAGGCACTTCACCGGGCTTATCTATGGCTCGCTGCTGCTGTTAGGAGTTACTGCGGCAGGAACCGTGGGTTACTGGTATATCGGTAGCCCGACGGCCACCTGGGTGGACAGTTTCTACATGACCTTTATCACCATCGCCACCATTGGCTATGGTGAAGTGGTCGACCTCAGCACCCACCCCATGGGACGGCTGTTCACCGTGTTCATCGCCATCATTGGAATCGGCAGCATGAGCTACCTGTTTTCGACCTTCGTGGCCTTCTTGATTGATTCCGATCTCAATGCAAATCTGAGGAATAAGCGCATGGAAAAAGAAATTGCCAAGCTGACTGGCCACTACATTGTGTGCGGCATTGGGCGGGTAGGCTCCAATGTCGCGAGCGAATTGTTCAAGACCCATCGCACGTTTGTGGTGATCGAGAGCAGCCGCGAAGTGCTGGACAACTGGCTGGAGTACCACCCAACGGCCCTGTACGTGCACGATGACGCGTCCGATGATGTGGCTCTGTACAAGGCAGGGCTTTCTAATGCCGCCGGTGTGTTTGCGGTCACCGGCGACGACAGCCACAACCTGATGATTTCGCTCTCGGTCAAGATGCTCCAACCCAAGGCGCGGGTGGTGGTGCGTCTGCATGACATCCGCAACTCGAACAAGGCGCGCCGCGCCGGCGCAGACGAGATTGTTTCGCCCGACTTTGCTGGCGGCATGCGTATTGCCTCGGTCATGGTGCGCCCCCACGTGGTCAACTTTATGGACCAGATGCTGCACAGCGATGAAGGCTTGCGCGTCGAAGAAGTCATTGCACCGGCCACCCTGCGTGACACGCTGCTTGCACATCTGTTACCCAAGTCGCGCGACTATCTGGTCATGGCTACCCACACCAATGGAGCTTGGGTGTTTAACCCGCCAGACGAGCACATAATTACTGCTGGCACCGCATTGGTCATGATGACGGGACCTGGTGGGCGAGCCGGTATTGAAAAACGCCTTAAAGCCTGAAATCCCATGCAGTGCAAGCGCGAGTAGCTCTCGTTTTTATAGCTTTTTCAAGCGCTGGAGTGCTTCAAGCAAGGTCTCGTCCTGCTTGGCGAAGCAAAAACGTATCACCCGCTGGTCACAGCCATTACCATAAAAGGCCGACAAGGGAATTGCGGCCACGCCGACCTCTTTCGTGAGCCACTGGCAGAAATCGGCCTCACTCAGGTCGCTCACCTCCGAGATATCGACGCACTGAAAGTAGCTTCCCTCACAGGGTAAGAGCTTGAACCGCGTCTGGGTCAGTCCATCGCGGAACAGGTCGCGCTTGCGCTGGTAGAAGGCGGGCAACGTCAGGTACGGTGCCGGATTGGCCATGAAACCGGCCAACCCGTATTGCATGGGGGTGTTCACCGTGAAAACATTGAACTGATGCACCTTGCGAAACTCCGCCATCAGTGCCGCCGGAGCCGCTACATAGCCAACTTTCCAGCCCGTGACATGGTAGGTCTTGCCAAAGCTCGACACGATGAATGCGCGCTCTGCCAGGCCAGGGTAGCGCGCTGCACTCTCATGAAACGCCTCGTCAAACACCATGTGCTCATAAACCTCGTCGCTAATCAGCAGCACGTTGGTAGGGGCCAGAAGATCCTGCAGCTTGCGCATGTCCTGCGCGGACCAGATGGTAGCGCTGGGGTTGTGTGGCGTGTTGATGATGATGGCGCGGGTTCTGGGAGTAATGACCGCGCTGATTGCCGCAAAGTCGGGGCGGAAGGTCCCAGGGGTGAGTGCGACGCGTACCGCTGAGCCACCTGCCAGTGCGATATTGGGCACATAACTGTCATAGCAAGGGTCCAGAACGATCACCTCATCGCCCGGATGGACAATGGCCAGGATGGTGGTGATGATCGCCTGGGTGGCCCCTGCTGTAATGGTAATTTCATCTGCAGCCCTGTACTGACGTGCGTAGAGCGCTTCTAGTTTTGTAGCAATTGCTTCCCGCAGTGCTGCCACCCCTGGCATCGGCGGATACTGGTTGTGCCCTGCTTGCATGGCCAGGGTCACCTGCTCCAGCAAGGCGGGGTCGCAAGCGAAATCCGGAAATCCCTGGCCAAGATTGACCGCCTTGTGCTGTGCGGCCAGCGCTGACATAACCGAAAAAATTGTGGTGCCGACGGCGGGTAGCCTTGATTGAAGTGGGTTCATTTTTGTGGAGGAATCCGTTACGATAGTCGGGTCGGTAAAGCGCGGCGATCCCGCACGATGCCGCAATTTTAGGCCGGTACGTGGCTACCCGTTGTGCACCGGATTCAAATCAGCGACCATTCAAGCAGGACACAATCTTGCAGGAGACACGCCCATGAAGACACGCCAACCATTGCAGTTGCACGTGCCGGAGCCTTCAGCCCGACCCGGCCATGAGACCAATTTTTCCTATCTTCACTTGTCGCCCGCTGGTGCAGTGCGAAAACCTCCACTGAACGTGAATCCGGCGCAAACCAGCGACCTCGCGTTCAGCCTGGTTCGCGTGCTTGACGATGACGGCAAGGCCGTGGGTCCGTGGGCCAGTGAGGTGGAGCCTACTGTGTTGCGCAAGGGGCTGCGCAACATGGTGAAAACCCGCATTTTTGATGCCCGTATGCTGATGGCGCAGCGACAAAAGAAGCTGTCCTTTTACATGCAAAGTCTTGGCGAGGAGGCGATCGGTTCGGCCCATGCCATCGCGCTTTCCGACGGAGACATGTGCTTCCCAACCTACCGTCAGCAGAGTCTGTTAATGGCGCGCGATGTCCCGCTGGTAGAACTGATCTGTCAGCTGATGTCCAACGAACGTGACCCCCTCAAGGGCAGGCAACTGCCGGTCATGTACTCGGTGCGGCGAGCAGGATTCTTCTCAATCTCGGGCAATTTGGCGACGCAGTTCATACAGGCAGTGGGGTGGGCAATGGCGTCGGCCATCAAGAACGACACCAAGATTTCTTCAGCCTGGATTGGTGATGGCGCGACAGCCGAGTCCGACTTTCACACTGCACTGACATTTGCCCATGTGTACCGAGCACCTGTCATCCTGAACGTCGTCAACAACCAGTGGGCCATTTCTACATTTCAGGCCATTGCGGGCGGGGAAGGCACCACCTTTGCGGCGCGTGGCAATGGTTGCGGGATTCCATCGCTGCGTGTGGACGGAAACGATTTCCTGGCGGTTTATGCGGCATCGCAGTGGGCTGCGCAGCGTGCCCGTAGCAACCTCGGCCCCACGCTGATCGAGTGGGTGACCTATCGCGCGGGCCCCCATTCAACGTCTGATGATCCCAGCAAGTACCGACCCGCGGACGATTGGAGCCACTTTCCATTGGGGGACCCGATTGAGCGATTGAAGAAGCACCTGATGCAACTCGGTGTATGGTCCGAGAAGGAGCACGAGCAGCTCCGGTCGGAATTGGAACTGGAAATCTCCACAGCCCAGAAGGAAGCGGAGTCGTTTGGAACTTTGCTCGACGGCCATATTCCCAACGCGGCATCGATGTTTGAGGATGTGTACAAGGTTATGCCGCCCCATCTGCGTGAACAACTAAAACAAGTGGAGGTGCGAGCATGAGCGCGCTGAATGTGAATGAAGTGAAGACTTCCCCGATGACCATGATTCAGGCGCTACGTTCGGCGATGGATGTGATGCTAGAGCGTGACTCCAACGTCGTCGTGTTTGGTCAGGACGTGGGGTATTTTGGCGGCGTGTTTCGCTGTACCGAAGGGCTGCAGAAAAAGTACGGTAAATCGCGTGTGTTTGATGCTCCGATATCGGAGGGTGGCATCGTCGGTGCCGCCGTGGGTATGGGCGCATACGGTTTACGTCCGGTCCCTGAGATCCAGTTTGCCGATTATTTCTATCCGGCCTCGGACCAGATCGTGTCGGAAGCGGCCCGTTTACGGTACCGTTCAGCCGGCGAGTTCACTGCACCCATCACCATCCGCATGCCTTGCGGGGGGGGCATCTATGGCGGGCAAACGCACAGCCAAAGTCCGGAGGCGTTGTTCACGCAGGTCTGTGGCCTGCGAACAGTAATGCCGTCCAACCCCTACGATGCCAAGGGACTGCTGATAGCTTCCATTGAAAACGACGATCCTGTGATATTTCTGGAGCCAAAGAGGCTGTACAACGGACCGTTTGATGGTCACCATGAAAGACCCGTCGTGCCCTGGTCTAAGCACGCGATGGGTGAGGTGCCCGAGGGTTATTACACGGTGCCGCTGGAGTCGGCTAGCGTGTACCGACCCGGCAACCAACTGACGGTCCTTGCCTACGGCACGATGGTGTATGTGTGTGAGGCCGCTGCGCAAGAAACCGGAGTGGACGCCGAAATTATTGACCTGCGCAGCCTTTGGCCGCTGGACCTGGAAACGATCGTGGCATCGGTGAAAAAAACTCGTCGCTGCGTCGTGGTGCACGAAGCCACGCGCACCTGTGGCTTTGGCGCAGAACTGCTGTCGCTGGTGCAGGAACATTGTTTTTACCACCTTGAAGCACCGATAGAACGTGTCACCGGGTGGGACACGCCCTATCCGCACGCGCAAGAGTGGACCTATTTTCCAGGACCGGCGCGCGTGGGTGCTGCGTTCCAGCGCGCCGTGGAGGCATGATGGCCACTTACATTATCAAGACCCCCGACATCGGTGAAGGCATTGCCGAAGTAGAACTGGTGGCCTGGCATGTCAAGGCAGGCGACACAGTCGCGTTGGACCAGGTGCTGGCCGATGTTATGACGGACAAGGCCACAGTCGAAGTTCCTTCACCCGTGGCGGGGATAGTAATTTCCGTGGGCGGCACGATTGGCCAGACCGTTGCGGTTGGCTCGGAATTGGTCCGACTGGAAGTGCAAGGAGCGGGCAATGCAAAGGATCAACCCCCTCCAAGCTCCAGGGTTGCCCTAGCGTCCGGCACGCAAACCGTGCAGCACATGCCAGTGGTTTCGAACATGGACACGGTTCCCGATGTGGCTCGTTGCCGTTTGGAGCAGTCTGTGCGCGCTCAAGACGTTCGCCCGATCGCTTCACCGGCCGTGCGTCGTAGTGCATGGGAGTTGGGGGTGAATCTGGCACTGGTCACCGCCACCGGAACAGCTGGAAGGATAACCCATGCAGATGTGCAAGCCTTTGCTGCAAGCCAACCGGATGCGACGCGTGGGCCGCTACCGCCATCGGTTGCTGTGTGCGCGCAAGGCAGTGGCCGTGAAGTCCAGGATGTGAGCATCCCGGTGATTGGATTGCGCCGCAAGATTGCCATGAAGATGCAGGATTCCAAACGGCGAATTCCGCATTTCACCTACGTTGAAGAGGTGGATGTAACCGAAATCGAGGTCCTGCGCGAGCGACTGAATGTGCAATGGGGCAATACGCGGGGTCGATTGACATTTTTGCCTTTGCTGGTGGCCGCTATGGTGCTGGCTTTGCGAAACTTTCCGCAGATGAACGCGCGCTTTGATGACGACGTCGGTGTGGTGACGCGTTATGGAGACGTGCACTTGGGCATCGCCACGCAGACCGATAACGGGCTCATGGTGCCGGTACTGCGCCGCGCACAGGCTAACGACCTCTGGGCGAACTCAGCCGAGATTGGGCGGGTGGCACAAGCGGCACGCAGCGGGCGAGCCACGCGGGAAGAACTGACCGGTTCGACCATCACCATTACGAGTCTGGGGGCGTTGGGAGGGATCGTCACTACGCCAGTGATCAACCATCCCGAGGTTGCCATTGTAGGAGTGAACCGCATGGTGGATCGCCCTGTGGTGTTGCGCGGTGCAGTCGTCGTGCGCAAAATGATGAATCTGTCGTCGTCCTTTGACCACCGGGTGGTCGATGGCCTGGATGCGGCAAAATTTGTTCAGGCCATTCGCAGTTACCTGGAAGTTCCAGCGACGCTGTTTGTCGATTGAGACTGCCGGACTTCAGAATTCGTAATTTTCAACATGACCGTCCATTGCGCGGGCAATCAGCTTGCGGTTGAGGCGGTCACTCAATAGTTCCGCAAAGGTATAAACAAAATTACGCAGATAGGCGCTGCGCTTGAATGCGACGCGCGCCACGTTCTGCCCAAAGAGGTGCCCTGCCGGTCGCACCACCAATCCACTTTTGCCCGAATCATCGATCACGTCGCGTACCGCCATTTCAGCCGCAATGCCAACGCCTAAACCCAGACGGACATAGGTCTTGATCACGTCCGAGTCAATGGCTTCTAACGCAATGCGTGGCTCCAGTTTGCGTGCCGCAAAAGCAAGGTTGATCTTGGTCCTGCCTGTGAAGGAAGGGTGGTACGTGATGAGGGGTTCCTGGGCTACGTCCTCCAATGTGATGCGGTCCTTGCGAACCAGCGGATGGTCGGTCGGCAATACCAGCATGTGTTGCCACTCGTAACATGGCAGAGTGACCAGTTCGGCATAGTCGGCCAGGGATTCGGTAGCGATTCCTATTTCTGCCACTTCATCGATCACCATGCGTGCCACCTGGTCAGGGGCACCCTGGTGCAGGCTGATGTTCACCTTGGGGTACGCGCTGCGCAGTTGTGCCACCCGTTCCGGGAGCACGTAGCGCGCTTGGGTGTGGGTGGTGGCGATAGAGAGCGTGCCGCTGTCCTGCGCACTGTATTGCTCGCCAATGCGCTTGAGGTTGCTCACTTCGCGCAGGATGAGTTCTATGCTCTTGAGTACGTGCTGTCCGGGTTCTGTAATGCGTTTGAGTCGTTTGCCGTGACGGGCAAAGATGTCCACACCAAGTTCTTCTTCCAACTCAATGATGGCTTTTGATACCCCTGGTTGTGAGGTGTGCAGGGCTTTTGCCGCTTCAGTCAAATTGAGATTGCGTCGGGCGGCTTCCTGAACAAAGCGGAATTGGTGTAGGTTCATATCAAATTTCAACTAAAGATGAGATTCATTATGCCGCACACCCTATTCCTGACCGCAGCTATCGTCGCAAGACCAACCACAGGAATGCTGTCAACGACGCGAAGGAATAGATTAAGCCCGGCAACGCCGCAGTAAACCAGGGTTGCCATCCGTGCAGAGCGCCCAAGTCCCCAAGCACGTTGTTCAACAGCACAAAGCTGATTCCCGCCATCACGCCGCCAAACACATAGGTAGTGATGCTACCGGCGCGAAAGTGCAGGTAGGCAAATGGCAGTGCCAGTACCACCATCACCAGGCAACTCAGAGGGTAAAACACCTTCTTCCAAAACTGGATCTCGTATTTTTGCGCGGATTGCCCGTTGGCTTCCAGATGGCGCATGTATTGAAAAAGATCGATGGTGCTCATGCGTTCGGGTCGTAAAACTGCGGCGGCCACCATTTCAGCGCTGATCTGGGTCGGCCAGCGAAAAGTGTCCAGAACCGTGCGGTTTGCCTGCGTGGCCTGGGCCTCAGTATTGCTGAACTCAGTGCGCTCGACCGTTTCCAATTGCCATGCATCTTCCTTTGCAAAGCTGGCGGACTGACTTTGAGTCATGGATACCAAATAGCCGTGGTTGTCGAACTCAAATATTCGCACATCGCGCATGCTGGCATCCGGCGCCAGCGCCCCGACGTTCACCGCAAAGTGACCAAAGAGCTGCTTTTCCTTCAGCCAGGCACCGGTCTTACCAACGGTAATGCGCCCCTGAAAGCGTGATTTGAGCAACTGGGCCGTCTTGTCAGAAAATGGTGATACGTAGTCACCGATGGCAAAGGTAAATAACACAAACCCCAAACCCAGGACTAACAGAGTGCGTAACGCGCGCCAGGGCCCCAGTCCACTGGTTCGCAGGATAGTGAACTCGGAACTCTGCGCAAATCTCGCCATGACAAAAATGGTTCCAATCAGAACCGTGATTGGAAGCAGTTCGTACATGTGACTTGGGATCATGAGGGCCACATACAGAAGCGCGTGAGGCACTTCGTATCCGGAACTGTCACTCTTGCCAACCGACTGCAACTCACCGACAAAATCAAAAAAGACAAATAGTGCAACAAAACCCAGGGTAACCAGTACGACCGCGATCACCATCTCGCCATAAAAGAGGCGGCGAATGGTTTTCATCGGCTTGGTCCGGCAAGCGGGGTGGCGCGCTTGTGTTTTGCCGGCCAACGAAATGCCCAGTTAGCGTGACGCTTCATCAGCACCAGTAATCCCAATACCAAGGCGCCTCCATGCAGCGCTACCAAGAACGCCGCAAAATGCACTAGGCCCGATGCGATCCAACTCCTGCCCAGCACGAGCAGATTGAAGTAAACGACAAAGGCCATGAATGCGAACCCCAGATTAGCAGACCGACCCGCTCGCGGGTTAACACCTGCCGTGGCCAGACCGATGACCACAAAGTTGACCGCAGCGAGCGTCAAGCCGGCGCGCCACGCCAGTTCAGCCCAATGCTGATTGCTGGGAGTTTTCAATAACTCCAGCGAACCAAGTGCATGGGTTGGGGCATAGCTTCGGGCTGACTGATCATCAGAGCCAACGCGCGCACCGTACGTGGTGTAGACACTCACGGTCATATTACGATTGGTGTTGCTCTTTTCAAGCCGCTGTCCATTTTGCAGAACCAGGTACCGGTCGGATCCAATGTTTTCGATCTTCCCGCTTTGGGCAGAAGTAATGGTCTCTTTGCCCTGTTCATTGGTGGCAATGAAAACGTTGTTGCCGCTTTGATCGCCGGAGGTACTTTTCTCTATGAAAAAAACGCGGTCCCCGCTCGCTGACTCCTGAAACTGTCCAGGCTCTATGCGCGCCAAGTCACCTCTTTTTTCGTACCTGTCTCGGTAGTCTTCAATGCGCCCAAAGGCCCACGGAAGGATGAAAAACGCCAGCGCAAAAACGATGATCCAAATGGGCCAGGCAAAACGAAAGAGAGGCTTGATCAAAGAAACCAGCCCACGTCCGCTTCCAAACCATATCACCATTTCACTGTCACGAAACATGCGAGTCAGTACGCTCAGAATTGCAATAAAAAGACACATGGACAAAATGGTCGGCATATCTGAGAGCACGGTGTAGCCCATGACAATCATCACGTCTGCGGGGTTGAAGTTGCCCCGGGATGCCTCTCCCAGCGTGCGGATCAGGGTCATGGTAACGACCACTGTCACCACGACTACCAGAGTGGCTCCAAAACTGCGCGCGAGTTCTTTGCGAATGGAAGAATGGAATAACATTGGTGCAAAGGAAAGCTTGAATTATGAACTTTGAACTCGATTCCATGGGGTTGGTCGCGGCGTCAGATGCAAAATGCGACGTTTTGCTGGTGTTGGTACCACAATCCTTCCAGGCCGCGAAGGATGACTTGTCTGAATTGGTCGGCCAAGTGCTTAAGTCGGGTGACTTGGAGTCCAAACCCGGGAAGCCTCTTACGCTGTATAGACCGACGCAAGTTCATGCAATTCGCTTGGTGTTGGCAGGAATAGGCGACGGCGCCGCACGGCAGGTGCGTACTGCGGTTCTGGCGGCTGTTGCGAGCGTTAAGTCGGCCGGGTTGAAGAGGATGGTGGTGTGCTTTGCAGGACCTGCCAAAGAGGATGCTGTTCGTGCTGCGGTGCTGGCAGTGGCGGATGCGAGCTATGCGTTCACCTACGGAATGTCCAAGCCCGAGGGCCGCACTCTACAGAAAGTTTCAATTGCGGCGACCAATGCGTCCGAACTTCGGGCTACTTTTGAATGCACTGTCGCGACTGTGAAAGGAGTCGAAATGGCCAAGGAGTGGGCCAACCGAGCTGCCAACCATGCGACTCCCACGCTGCTGGCAGAGGCAGCGAAAGAACTGGCAAAGCACGCCAAGATTCAGTGCGAGGTGTTAGGTCCAAAGGACGTCGCCAAATTGGGCATGGGTGCCTTTATGGCGGTAGCGCAGGGTTCTGAGCAGCCTTTGCGTTTCGTTGTGCTTCGGTATGCGGGAACGGCGAAATCGGTTGCACCGATTGTATTGGTGGGCAAGGGAATTACGTTTGACAGCGGCGGTATTTCCATCAAGCCTGCACCGGAGATGGACGAGATGAAGTTCGACATGTCGGGTGCTGCTAGTGTGATTGGGGTATTTCGGGCGCTGGCCTTGCTCAAACCCACGGTCAACGTCGTGGGATTGATTCCGGCGTGCGAGAACCTGCTGTCCGGGCGCGCCGTTAAACCGGGAGACGTGGTTACCAGCATGAGTGGCCAAACCATCGAGATTCTCAATACCGATGCAGAGGGGCGTTTGGTGCTGTGCGATGCACTTACTTATGCTGAGCGGTTCAAGCCTTCTGCGGTCATTGACATCGCGACACTAACGGGCGCTTGCGTGGTGGCCTTGGGAGGGGTGCGCAGTGGACTTTTTGCAAGCGATGAAGAGTTGGGGGCCGAGTTGCTGGCAGCGGGTGAAACGTCGCAAGATATTTGCTGGCGAATGCCGCTTGATGAAGAATATGCTGAAGGGCTAAAAACCAACTTTGCGGATGTCGCCAACGTCGGGGGGCGCGCTGGTGGAGCCATCACAGCCGCCAAATTTCTGCAGCGGTTTACCGAAAGATTTTCGTGGGCGCATTTGGATATTGCGGGAACAGCCTGGAAAAGTGGTGGGCAAAAAGGTGCCACGGGAAGGCCCGTGGGCTTGTTACTTGAATTTTTGTTGAAACGGGCGCACAGCAAGTGACTGAAGTTGCTTTTCATTTTGGTGCTCCTGACAAAGTGGCATACAGCTGTCGGTTGTTGCGCAAAGCCGTAAACGCGGGTGCCAAAGTCACTGTTGCGGCTGATGCACAGGTGCAACTTCGTTTGGACGCTGGTTTGTGGGCGTTGTCTCCCACCGATTTTGTTGCGCACTCGTGCGAAGGCTCCCCCGCCTGCGTTGAGGCGATGTCGCCCGTTTGGTTGACCTCTGTGCTGCAAGGGTCGGGTGTGCAGGGCAGGGTACTGGTCAACTTGTTCGATGCCATTCCAGCGGGCGTTGAAAACTACACCCGAATTATTGAGGTCGTGAGTTCGGATGAGGCAGACCGGGTGTTGGCCCGCAAGCGTTGGAAGTTGTACGTAGAGCGTGGTTTCCAGATTGTTCGTCACGACCTGACTGTGAGCGGCGAGGGTACATGAATTCGGTCAAGAATTCGGCTCGGGTTCTCCCCACGCTCACGCACGTTGTCAGGCCCAGACTACCGCCGGCTCAGAAGGTAATTGAGCAAAGCGTGCTTGTAGAGCGTGTCTGGAAGGATTTGGATCCGCTGTTGGAAGAACGTTTGAGTTCCGCAGTGGAGTTTATGGTTAAAGAACAGTTGAATGCCCTGATGCCAGCTTTGCGCGATGAGATCGAGGCGGCAGTTTGTGCTGCCTTAGTAAGCCACCTATCCTTGAACGGGGGCAAATTCGAATAGCGGAGGCAATCATTTTCAATACATTTTTCCGCCCCTGGGAGGTTCCCTATTCCAGATCGTTCAAATCTCGGTTATCGTGTCGGGTGTGGAATAATTAATTCACGTTGCTTTTTTTTGTCCTTAATTTTGGAGTTTTTATGCAATTCAAGGTAAAAAGTACTTTGACGGTATTGGCTGCGGCAGCTCTGCTGGTGGCTTGCGGTAAGAAAGAAGAGGCGGCAGCGCCAGCGGCTCCAGCACCGGCTCCTGCACCAGCCGCTGCAGCTGCAGCGGTGGTGAAAATTGGCCACGTTGGCCCGACCAGTGGTGCCATTGCCCACCTTGGCAAAGACAACGAAAACGGCGCTCGGATGGCTGTCGAAGAGCTCAACGCTGCTGGCGTGACGATCGATGGCAAGAAAGTGACCTTGGAATTGATGGCTGAAGACGATGCTGCCGATCCCAAGCAAGGCACCGCAGTTGCGCAGAAACTCGCAGATGCGAAAGTTGCTGGTGTGGTCGGTCACCTGAATTCCGGCACCACCATCCCTGCATCCAAGATCTACAGTGATGCGGGCATTCCCCAGATTTCTCCCTCGGCTACCAACCCCAAATACACCCGCCAGGGCTTCAAGACGGCTTTTCGTCTGGTGGCTGACGATGCACAACTCGGTGGCACGCTCGGCAAGTACGCTGTGGGTACCCTTAAGGGCAAGTCCATCGCTGTAATTGATGACCGTACGGCGTACGGTCAAGGCGTGGCTGAAGAATTCACCAAAGCCGTTGAAGGCGCGGGCGGTAAAGTGGTGGCTAAAGAGTTCACCACGGACAAGGCTACCGATTTCAACTCCATCCTGACCACCATCAAGGGCAAGAAGCCTGACGTGGTGTTTTTCGGCGGAATGGACGCTGTTGCTGGACCGATGCTCAAGCAGATGAAGTCGCTGGGTATCAAAGCCAAGTTCATGGGCGGTGACGGCATCTGCTCGACAGAGTTGGTCAAACTCGGTGGCGATGCGATTGCAGATGACCAGGTCTTCTGCGCTGAAGCAGGTGGCGTAGAAGGTGAAGCCAAAGCAGGCATGGAAGAGTTCAAGACCAAGTTCAAGGCCAAGTACAACGCAGACGTGCAAGTGTATGCACCCTATGTGTATGACGCTGTGAAAATCATGGTTGCTTCGATGGTTAAGGCAAACTCCTCAGATCCAGTGAAGTATTTGCCTGTGCTGGCTGCTACCGCCGACTATAAGGGTGTAACCGGTCCCATTTCCTTTGACGAAAAGGGCGACATCAAGAACGGTGCATTGACACTGAAAACCGTGCGTGCTGGCAAGCTCGAAACTCTGGCGGTTATTCGCTAAATTTCGCGCTGCGTTCAGACCGTTTTAGGTCCGACACAAATCAGGCACCTTGCGGGGTGCCTTTTTTGTTGGTGCCAACGGATCATCAAGAATACGGGGTTAAAATCCACGCCTGTGGAACGGTGGATGAGCGGTTTAAGTCACACGCCTGGAAAGCGTGCGAGGGGTAACACCCTCCGCGGGTTCGAATCCCGCCTGTTCCGCCAGTAATCTAGTATTCATACGGGTTTCCAAAGGTTTTCCGGAATCTACCCATGTTTCTACCCATAGTAAAAACAAAACGTGAATGCTGCGATAGATGAAACAAGGCCCGGACTTGCTCCGGGCCTATGTTTTTTATGCATCAAGTAGTGCTGATCATTACTTCTTCCCTCGCTTTTCCGCGGAATGGATCCAAATTCAGCC
>CAIPGC010000212.1 GCA_903864505.1 uncultured beta proteobacterium
GCGCCGTCTGTGGTGGTGGCTGTAATTCCGAGCTTTTTGAGTTCGGTGCCATGATCCATCATGACGCCTGACAAGCCTTTGACACCTTTGGCGATGGCTTCTAGCGTGGTGCCGCTTTGCGCTGAGGCAAGCTGGTATTTAGCGAGGTCTTTGACAGCAATGCCAAGGCTTTGCGAGAGATCATTTACAGCGTCAGCAGAATCAATGATGCTTTTGGTATGCTGCAACACCGCGTCTGCAGTCATATAGCCTGCCAAGGTCGCAAAGGCATTGCCTGCCAGAGTTGATGCACCCTCCAGCGAAGTCAAACTCGCGCGGACCCGATCGAGGTCTGAAGAGACGACCGAAGCACCTTCCATGGCCAGGCGGTATTTGATGTCGTTGTTGGCCATGGCGGGCTAGTCCTTAATCACTTTGTTCTGCCCAGACCAGGAGCGCTGCGCGTTCCATGGCTTGCAGACCGGAAAACAGTTGTGCCCAGTGCTTGGGTTTGATGCGGGCGATGTCTCGCATGTAGGCGCAGACGCTGGCGTACTCCAGGCCGGTTCTGCCGCCCATGCCGCCCACACGCCACTGGGTTTGCAAGCATTGCCAGAGTTTGAAGGTGGGGAAATTGCAGGGCCAGAGGTAACATTTTTGGTCTGGTGATCCGCCACAGGCGCCTTCATCCTGGACCTGTTGCAAGCCCAGGGCCGCAAGGGCTTCATCAAATTCTTCTTGCGGTTCATCGGGCTTACCTGCTGTGGGGATGTAGAGCTGGCCACGCGCTTGCACACGCGCGACCTGAGCTAGTTTTTTTCTTTTGCGCCACACTCCCGCGTGTAAGCGTCGAAGCACACTTTGGCCACACCCTGGGTCTTGAGCAGCATGGAGAGTGCTTCTGCGCTAAACGCAGCGGGTTGGCCGTCATCTCCGAGCACCAGGCGCTGGTCTTCCCAACCACTGACAAGCTCCGGGGATTGCATGAAGTCTTTGAACTTGAACTCCAACTCTTGCATGCGACTGGCAATTTCTTCTTGTTCCAGACGTGTGCACAGCAGGGTGAATGCAAACTGCTTGTTGACTTTTCGCACCTTGAGGGTGAACTTGACCGGGACTTCGACAATGTCTTCGATGGCGAGGGTGTACATGGTTGGATGAGGGTTGAAATGAAGGGGTGGCCGCGCCGCAGGCTGGTGCCCCGCAGCGCGGATGGGTTTTACAGGCTGACGATGCGCAACTCGTCGTTGCCGCTGGAGGGCAGTACGCGCATGTCAAAACCGATGATGCGTTTGCCGTTGAACTCTTCTTTTTTCGGGTTGATGAGTTGGACGTTGGGCATATGCAACATGATTTTGTTGCCGGTGCTGGCGCCAATGACAAAGCCGATGCTTTGCAGCGTATTGGCTTTGACCGAGGTCAGCATGGTGACTTCTTGGGCGGCGCTGAGTTCAAGGCTGACGGAGCCGGTCATGTCGCGGTCTGCAAGTACCACTTCTTCAGTGGTAAGCATGGGTGCAAAGGAAACGCTATTGCCCCAGTCCAGCGCCAGGCCGGTACTGTTGTAACTGGTGCCGCCAGACAGGGCGCCTGTGGCGTAGGTGCAGCCAAGGTTGATGTCGGTGATGTTGGCTTTGGTAACGGCCGGGGGCGTCTTCCAGGCGGTGAGCACAGCGGTGGCGTTTGCAGTGGCAGAGACGCCGCCGTCGAGGCCGACAAAGTCAAAGGTGAGTTTAGGTGCTTCACCCGACTTGGCGGAGAGTTTGGCGTTGCCAAAACAGCCAAGCAATTTGTGCAGGAGGCCGTCGTCGTAATAGTAGATGGTCAGAGTCTTGAGTGAGTCGGTAGCGGGTAGATACTCAACGCGGTTGGGCGTGAGCAGGCCTGTAGTTTCCGCATTCGCGCAGCCGAGCAGCAGTGCGCCCCAGGCGGGTGCGGTGGCTGCTGCGCCGGCGCCGGCCAGCAGAACACTGAATGAGCACTTGACCGAGGCGGTACCCACCAACTGCGCAGCGCCGCCAAAGTAGCTGGTAAGAAAGTTGGTATCGACATTTTTTGCATCCAGCGGGGTAATGGATAGGTCCATAACCTGGATGGCGTTGGATGCTCCGGTTGGAGTGGAGTCGGTACCACTGGTGGTTTCGACTTTGGCGAGGACTACGGTGCGTTTGGCTAGGCGTGACATGATGGTTTACTCCGGGTTGGTTTCGGTTGCGAGGTTGTTGGCGGGTTCTTGAATGGGCGCGGTTGCCGGCTCGGGCGTGCCAGACTCCAATACCTCGATCCAGCCGGGAAGCGCATCGCTCCAGCGCCAGCGGCCGCCACCGGGTATGGGGGTGTTTTCTGGTGTGGGTTGCGCCAGGGTTTGCATCTTTGGTGTGGGCATGGTTCTAGCTCCGTGGGGCCAGCGATGCGCTGGTGGTGGTGTGCTGAGCGCTGAGGTGGATGACGGCACAGACGATGGGGGTATCTGTCTCGTCGTACTGCCACTGGATTTTTGGATCTACCGTGACGGCGGCACCGATTTGGGAAAAATCGAGTGCAGCCAGTCGGGCCCAGGTGTCAAGAAGCAAGGTGTCGACGGCGGATTCCGGGTCTGCGCCGGCGCTGCCTCGGGCATAACACTCAACAACGTAGGTGCTGTTCCAGTCGATACTGTCGATAACGAACTCGTGGCCCTCTGCCGCTTCCAGGCGCAGCACAATGGCTGTGTCTTGACCAGCTGGTATTGGTCGCATGCGATTGACGCTGACGCGGCCGCCGGCCAGTGACGGTGTGGCAACGATCGCTGCCAGCAAGGAGGCCTGGAGGGTGGCAAAGGCGGTGCTCATGCGGTCTCCAGGATAAGACGGCTCAGGCCTGTGCCATCGGGTTCGTGTGCTGCAACCAAGTACTCAGAGCCGTTGACCGATGCACCAAGCCCGACCGGATTGGCCGGGACCTGAGCGCTGGCCAGGGTCATGCTTGGCTGGCTGCTGGACATGCCGGATAAACCAACCGAACCCTGTGTGAATCCGTTGTCGAAGATCACCCGCACCTCAACATGATCGAGGGTTGCATTGACTGCAAACTCGTCAGTGTCAAAGAATACCGAGATGTCTTCTGCGGATGCCATGGATCAGCTTTGCTCTGTGTCAGCAGCGCGCCGCGGCTTGGCTGTAGCCTGCACCGCGTGCGCCAGGACGGGAGGCAAGTTGCCATCGATCTGGATCTCTTCGCCAATCTTGAACTGCACCGCCGCGGTGGTGGTGTACCAGCCCTTGCGGGCTGGCACACACTGCAGCACATGCGCGCGGGTGCTGGCCTGGGCCTCGGTGAGCCCCAGGACGGCGCCTGCTGGCAGCGTGAGTACCGCGACGGTGGTGTACTTCATGGCGAGCAGGTCCTGGCTTACGCGAGGGTGACCAGGCAGGCGCGCTGCCAGTAGCCGTAGCCCACATTGCGCCAGCTGTCCAGACCGAACTGCCAGGCGTCGTTGTCGAACTCGTACTCGGAGCCCTCGGCTTTCACCTTAAGCTCGGTGCCTTTTTCTTCCTGGCAGATCAGGCCCTTGATGGGGCTGTCTACGCGATGCACGCTGAACTTGTCGGTCCATGTGGACAGACGTGGGTTCATGACCACGTTGATGTTCAGGCCAGCGATGAGGTTGGCGTTGAGGTTCTGCTGCAGCGCGGCCGTGGTGACGGCAGACACGGCGGCAGCCGCGGTGAGGTACATGCTGACCGGCACCTTGACGATGAAATCTTTGGCGTTTTCATTCATCGGTTCGCCGCGGTCGTCTTTGAACGACAGGATTTGGGCAATACCGCTGAGCAGCGCTTGTTGGAATTCTTCGACCGACGGCGCGGTGGCGGTGCCGTGCACGTTGGCGGGCAAGGCCGAGATGTCCACGGAGATGGAATTGCTCTGCGTGCCGGAGGCTCCCTCGGTGTGGTCGGTGGCAAAGTAGTATTTGCCGTCGTAACACACGGTGCTGGCGCCGTTGATGAGCAGCGTGCTGAGCATGCTGGCCCAATGGGTGACGCTGCGGTCTGCAAACTCTTGCACACGAGCCTGGATCTGGCCGGTTTTGTCGCGCCGGGCGTCCTTGACAGCAATTTCGAGCGTGGACTCGTAATGCTTGTTGGTGATCGCCATGGCGTTGCTGGCCAGACCCTTGGCCTGGCGGCCGCCGATCCATTCACGAAAGCCCGGGGACTGGCCCAGGAAGGCGTAGGTTTCGCTCGACTGGTCTGAGCCGAACATATTGGAGAGGCCTGCGACCCAGGGCAGCCCGGCATTGGTTTCGAGCCGGGCAAAGTACATGCCGCGGATGGCGCGGCTGGAGAGAGTGCTTTGGTCCATGATGGTGGTCCTTGAAAAATTGGGGTTTGTGGGGTGTCAACAAATGGCGCTGGTGCTTAAGCCTCGGTGGCCCAGGTGCCGCGCATGGAGGCTACAAGGCCACCATCTGCATCGCCGACTGCCAGCGTGACAAAGTCGCCGCGCTTGGCCGTGGCTTTGGTGTTGAGCAGATCTTTGTCGTTGGTGCCGGCCAGGTTGGGGCCGCGAATCTTGTCGTTTGCATTCGGGCTGACGCTGACCAGCACGGTGCCGAATGCGCCAGCATTGACGATGGCGCAGTTGACCGGGGTAGCTACAGCGGGCAGCGTGATCACGCCGGCGTCTGCCGTCACGAAGAAGGCTTTGCCGTTGTCTTCAATGTCCAGCGTCAACGGGGCGGCAACGCTCTCGCGTACTGTGAAAGCAGCCCAGGGGTCGCGGTAGCAGTCGGCATCGAAGTCGACTACCGCTACGCCGGTGGACACAAACCGCTTGATGAAGCCGACAAAGGCACCGCCGACAGGCAGCATGGTGAAGGTGTTGTCGTCTGTGGCGTAAACGGGCTGTCCCACATCGGTAATGACGACGCCGGTGACGGTGAGTTCAATCAAGCCGCATTCGCCAACTTCAACATTGATGGCCGCCGCAGCGCCTGCGGAGTTGTCGGCCTGGGCGATTGCAAAACCAGCAAATCGGTCAACAGCAGTGAGCGGTCGGGCATGGCCGGTCGCAGCAACCAGGCCCACAGCAGCGCCTTCGTAGATGATGTCAGATGCGATGACAGGCAAGTGATTGCGCTCGCCAAGTTCAAAGGCGCGCGGCAGGTTGGCAGCGAGCGTAGTGCCCAGCATGCTGAACATGGCCAGGTTGTCGGCACCGACAAAGGCAATGACTTGCTGCGCGGCTTGCGCCACCTGGGGAATGAAGGCCGAAGCCAACGCGAAGACGGCCAGTACGGCGGTCAGGAGGTAAGACTTTTTCATGATGGTTTCCAGAGAGTTGAGAGGTTGGTGGGTACTGCTTACGCAGCCTTCTTGCCAAGCACGCGGACCTTGCCGGCCTGCTCTGCTTTGACGAGCGCGGTGTAGTCAGCCAGGCTGGCGAACTCGGTGCGCACCGTGGCGCTGGCTTCCCATTCAGCTTTGCAGCGTTCTTCCACTGGCAGGGCTTCGATGCGTTGCTTTTCTGCAGCGGCCTGCGCTGCAGCGCCGACATCTACTGTGGGCGCCGGGGTGTTGGCCACGGGCTTGGGTGCGTCGGCATTGGCAGCTGCGCCCTGGCTGGTGCGCAGTGCGCGTTCGGCCTGGTTGACGGCGAGTGCGGCGTCGCCACCGCTGCTCTTGCCGTCGAACTTGAGCGTGGCAATGAGGGCTTCGTGGCCGGGAATCAGGGCGGATTCAACGGCCTGGATGCGGCTGCGTTCGGCGCTGGCGCCGGCAGCCATGAATTCTGTCTGGAGCAGAGCAAACAGCGCGGGATGCTGTTGCTCAAGAGTTGAGCGGTCCATGGTGGTCCTTGTGTTTGCGGTTGGGGAGGGTTCGAGCAGCACCGGCTCTGGGGAGTTGGCAGACGTCTGCACACCGGCGGACGCTGCAGGAGACTTAGGCGACTGGCCTGTAGCAAAGTTGGCTTTGCTGCGGCGGGCAAATTTGGCAGGGTTGGCGGCAAGCTGCAGCACCATGGCATCGACGGTGGAATAGCCATCGACCAGGCCGTTGTCTATGGCCTGCTGGCCAATGAAGATGCGGCCGTCAGCCATGTTGGACAAAACGGATTCTGGGGTGGTGCCACGATAGTTGGCGACCGCATCGACAAACACGGAGTACAGATGGTCGACGTGGCCCTGCAGATAGGCCAGGCCTTCGGGCGACAGTGGGCCGGTGTCGCTGGCGATGCGCTTGTATTTGCCGGCGGTGATCTCAGTCACGGTGCCGGAGGCCTTGGGGTCGTAACGGTGGCTGGCCACAACGCCAATGGAGCCCACTTGCACGGTGGGCCCGCTGATGTAAATGCCGTTGGCTGCAGCGCCAACCCAGTACGCAGCGCTGGCCAGGGTGGCGTCGGTAACGGTGACGATGGGTTTGATGGCTGAGAGTTCGCGCACGGTGGCGGCCAGCTCGGGTGTGCCAAAAACGGAGCCGCCAGGGGAGTCGATGGCCAGCACCAGGGCGGTGACGCGCGGGTCGGCGATGGCAGACTCAATTTGTGTGTTGGCCAGCTGGGTGGACACGCCGCCGCTGACGCGCATGAAGAGGTTGGCCTTGGGTGCCATGACGCCTTCAAGGGAAAGCACGGCCACACCGCCTTCGCGGATTTGGTAGTCTTGTTGGTCGTTTGCCAGCGGGCGACCGAGCCTGGCCTCAATGGCATCAACGTCAATTTTCTCGCCGCGCAGGTGCGTGGCGTAGATTGCCTGGATCTCGCGCAGCTTCTCGGGCGCCAGGGCCCAGGGTGCGGTGATGAGGTCTATGAGTTTCATGGTTGGTTTAGATGTTCATGGCGTTGAATGGTGTGCTCTTGTGTGTCTTGGTGAAGAAGTGTGCTGACTGTAGAAATTCCAGAACAAAAAAAATAGGGCAAATTGGCACAACTTTTTCAGCGGCGCAGCCGGCGCTGCAATTCAGCGGCGTTATCGTCCTGCTGGTCGTTGGCTGGATCGTCGGTTTTGTCGGCTGGTGCGTTGGGGTCGGCATTGGGATCTGCATTCGGATCCACGCTGGGGTCGGCATTGACCGGTGCGGTGCCGGGTGCGGCCGCCGGCGCTGTGCCGTCGCGCTTTTGCAACGCGACTTCTTTGGTGCGCTGGCGGTGCTTGGCTTCCCAGTCTTGCCCGTCGTGCAGGATGGATTCGGCCTGCAGCGTGCTGATTTCCATGTCCACACGCTTCTCTGCAGCGGTAACTTCTTTCAGTGGATCAACGGAGCCCGGGCCGTCGCCGGTCCACATGGATGCGCACCAGGCGGCGCGGATGGCGCGGTCGGCAAAGAAGCCAGGGCAGGCTATGCGGCCCTGAGACACTTCGTTGGACAACCAGAGTTCCAGCACCGGCTGGCAAAACAGCTTGGCCATCTTGTCGCGGCGCTGGTTGAAGTTGCGCCAGGCCATGAGCAGCGCGCCGCGGGCTGCGGTGTAGCTGCTTTGGAAGTGCATGGTGAGTACTTCAATGGGCATGCCCAGCGCCATGCCGATCTGGCGCACCATGGCGTTCCAGAACGGGTCGAACTCGGGGTTGGGTCGACCAGGTGTTTGGGTGTTGGCTTTTTCACCGGGCAGCAGGTTGACGGCCTTGCCGCTTTCCATATTACCCGACCACTTTTGTGCGTTGTTGATGATGCGGCCGGCAGATTCGTCGTCGTAGAGGTCCTGAAATGCCTCAGCGTCCATCTCCATGAAGGTGACGAAGATGCTGGCGACCACGGCGGCATTGAGTTCAGCGTCGCTCCATTTGCCCAACTGCTTGAGCGGCTCGATGATGGGTGCAATCCACGGCACGCCGCGCACCTGTCCAGGGCGCAGCATGTCGAACAGGTGCAGCACGTTGCGCCGGCCGGTCTTGGGGCCGCGCAATTCGCGTCGTTCCCATTCATTGGTGCCGCGCCAGTCGCCTGGGTGGTTTTTGGATATGTGGACGGCAATGGGTACGCCGTCGGCATCCATTTCAATGCCGTCCTGCAACGTGTCGCTTTGCTGCTGGCCGCGCGGGTTGCTGACGCGATCGGCCTCGATGACTTGCAGAGCAAGTGCATCTTCACCGTTGCGTGAGACGATGGGCGTAAGTACAAAGGAGTCACCGCTTTCTTTCCAGGCGCGGTAGGCAAGTTCGGTAAGGCTGTAAAAGTCGAGCTGGCGGCGGTAGTCGCAGTCGGGAGATTCGGCCCAGGCCTTGAAGCGCCACTTGGTGTTCTGCATCCAGTCCTGTGCTTGTTCTTCAGTCAGCCCCAGGCGCTGCGCATCGATGGCGGGGGTGTAGCTCAGGCCGGTGCCGACGACGTGCAGTACGTCGGTGTTGAGTGCGCCCAGCGCCACGGGTGCATTGCGCATCTGGTCGCGGCTGCGGTCGCGCAGCATGGGTAAGTCTGGCAGGACGTCTACCGCTGGCGATCCGCCACCCGGATTCCAGTCAGCGGTAGCGCTGCGGTCTCGGCGGGCCCCGATGTAGCCGCCAAATCCCCGGCCCATCACTGCGGTAGCTTCAAATTTGAGCCGGTCGCGCAACATGATCTGTGCCTTTTGAGGTGCCACATACGACAGGGCGCGCTCTATGAGTGTGGGTTCAAAGTTTGGGTTGGGTCGTTTCATGGTCAGCCGCCGACGACGACGGTGCGGGTGCGCCCGCGGCCAGTGGCACGCAAGCTGAGTTGTCGGACGCGATCGTTCCAGGTGCTGATGCCTGCCTGGATCTCTGCGAGATTGGCGCGCTGCAGCGTGCGCCCTGCTATTTCGTACTTCTGGCCAGCGAGTACTTTGACTTCTGCAGCCAGATAAAGATCGAGCTGGGCCTGGGCTTGTTCAAGTGTGATTCCTGCCATAGTGGACGCAGTCTAGGAACCTGCATCAAAAAAAAATAGGGCAAATTGGCACAACTTAGTTGGTGCCGCGCTTAAGGTACCTGTACAAGGTGCGCCGGCTGATACCGTTGGTCTGTGCTATTTCGTCGGTAGGAACAGAGGCCAGCTCCGGTGCGAGTGCAATGCGGGTGATCTCTTCGCGGCGCTCTGGCGTGGGATGCTTCTTGCGTTTGACAATGCGCAGGCGCAGGCCGCCGTAGCGGGTTCTGACGATCTGCTCGATGTCGCGTGACTTCTCGGGTGTGAGGTCACTGGTGGCGGTGGATACCAGCTCCAGGATGACCTGGACAATGTCGATCTCGCGATCGGCGTTGTCTTCACGGCTCATCAATCGCCACGCCGGGATCCGGCGCCTAGGGAAATTTTGCCGCTGTAGACTTTGGCGGGCTGGACTGGTGGTGGGGGTGGCGTATCCAGAGCTGCAGCGACAGGCCTGTTAATCACCGGCGTGTCGAAATTGTCAGGGCGTAGCGGTGTGGGTTCGCTATCGGTGGGTCCAGATGTCTGCACTGGGTTCAGCAGATCGCCCTGCGCCGGCATCAGGCGATCGCGCAGCGATGCCCAGCCGTGTTCGGTTTTCTTTTGCAGGCCCAGGTAGTACGCAGCGCCCAGGTTGTAAACCATCAGATCGAGCGGTTCGTTGGCTTCGCCCTTTTTCTTTTCCCACCAGCTGACCTTGCGGCCGCGCTTGTAGCCGTAGGTGCGGTACTCGGCGGTCAGGCCTTTATAGTAGCTTTCTGGCAGGTCGGACGGGAAGTGAACGGCGCCAGGCCCAATAGTTCTATTCCAACGGGCTTGTAGATAGTCCTTGCAGGTGTCGGGTCCCACAAACCATAGCTGAGCACCCTGCTTTTCGATTTTGCCGCGCCAATTTATATCCACCAGGGTGGGCTTGCTGCTGAGAATGGGCCGGCCCGGGCGACTGTGGCCCTTCACCGAGTAGATGTTGCGGCGACGGCGTGATGCGCAGTAGTTGTAGACGTCTTGGGCAGTGCCGCCCTTGCCATCCGCATTGATGAAGGTGGCTGAGATGTTGAGCATCTGGCCGCTGGCATGGCGGTACCGGCCCTTGAGTAGTTCGTCGGCTTTATCCCAAGTGGCCTGCTCGGACGGAGCTCCATGGATGACTTGATAGTCGATGACCCAGCATTCCATGCCCTCACCCCAGGCGATGACCTTCATTTCAAGCCGATAGGCCTGGCAATCAATCGAAGCGGTGAGAACCAGACCGCCAGCGGGAATAGTGCCGAGCTTGTAGGGCTCAGCGCGGTTCATCAGTTGCTCGTACCGGGTGGACTCTTTCGAGCGGGTCCAGCAGCGAGCCAGGCGCGTGTTGTAGAACACGATCATGGCTTCTTCGCTGCCCTCTTCGAGCTTGGCCTTGGCCATGTTGTACTGGCGCACGAGCGAGATCCACGGGATCCAGCCGTAGGGCAGGAACATGGCGCTGATCGTGAAGCTCTCTGTCTCGCCATCGCCAGGCAGGCCTTCGGACCACAAGCCGTTGGCGAACATGCGGGTCTTGTCGCCCTCTTCATGCAGGCCTCCGCATTCGCAGCACGGGTACATGGCACGCTGGCCGTCGTCGCTGACGATCAACCTTGGGTTTCCATTGCTATCGAAGAAGTCGAGTGGTTGTGCGTGACCGCAATGGATGCACTCTGCCAGGGCTTCGCGTTGTGTGCCACGGCGGTACAGCGACTCGATGACGGACTCACCCTCTATGGTGGGTGAACTGGGGTAGTACGCCTTGCGGTTGCGCTCGAATGTGGTCTGGCGCGCTTCTGCCAATTCGGCAGGGTCACCCTCGCCGCCCACATTTTCTTTGGCGCGGTCGATCTCATCGAACAACACGCGGCGCACTGACAGTTCTGACAGGTTGGCTGCCGCGCCGGCGGTGGCCAGGTAGAGTGCGCCACCGGTGTATTCCTTGATGTCATTGTTATTGTTGGCATCGCGGCTGTGCGGCTTGGCCACGCGCATGGCGATCTCGGGAATGGCGGCAATGGTCTTGTCGATCCGCGAGGCTGCGCGCTTCTGCAGCTTTCCGGTGGGCACCAGCCACAGGAAGTTGCTGGGCGACTGGTGCACGCTGGCCATGAACCAGTTCAGGCCGACCTGCGTCTTGAGCATTTGCGACGCGCCCATGACGGCCACGCGCTTGCACGGGTGGTTGTCACTAAGCGCCAGCATCACTTCGCGGGCGTGCGGTGTGCGCGCTGTACGGTAGGGACCGGCCTCATTGCTGCCGGTGCTCTTGGGGATGACCATGAAGCGGTCAGCCCACTCATGCACGGTGAGGTTGGGGTCAGGCTCCAGGCCGCGTGCCATCGCGTCGAGCACTGCCTGGTAGCCGCTGTGCATGTCGCTCATGCAATCTCCGGCATGGCCAGGCCAATCTTCTCGCGCAGGCCTGTCACCAACAGTTCCAGCACGATGCGGTGCTCGCGATCGACAACGGCTTCGCAGCCCTCGGCAGTCGGGATCGATGCAACCTCTGAGGCAATGCGCCTGGCGCATGCTGTGAGCCGATCGCGCAGCTCGCGGCCGATTTCGAACATGGCGCGGTCGACGTCCTGGCGCATCAACATCGTGCCGCGCATCTTGGCCGCGTTCATCTCGGCGATCTGGGCGTCAGCCTCTTCGCGGCGCATGCGGAACTGCATGTAACTCGGATCCGCTGCAGGCTTATCGTTCGCGGCGTCAGGCATCGCAGCGCCCTCCCCGCTCACGTTGATCGTCAGTTGGCCTACTGGTGCGGCTGCGGCGGCGTTCTGCGGGATCCGGGCCCGGGTGTTCTGCGCCCATTGAATGTCCGCTACCGCTGGGTCGATCTTGCCTTCGATCGCACTGATGCGTCCTTCGTTGACAGCCTTGCGCACCGCCTTTTCATCGCATCCGCGAAGCCGCGCATACGCCGATTTTGTGATGAGCTGGACAGCCATGCCGGACTAGACTCCCGCCATCGGACTGCAAACCGGACTTTTACTAAACCCACTTTCTAGCAAAAAGACGCGGTTGTAATTGCCCGTGTGCTCTGGCGCTGTGGAAGGACCCAAGACGGGGGGGTGCGTGGCTGTGGGTGGGAAGGCGAGCATGGATGGCGTCGTGTTCATGGACGGTGTATCGATCAGTTGGGCCGCGCAGTGCGCACCGCTTGATCAAATGCTTCGTTGAAGTTGGAAGTGAAGTCACGATCAACAACCTTTTGCACGATGCCGAAGAAGTCCAGGCGGATCTTGTAGTTGACCTGTTTTACAAAGATCAGAATCGGCTTGAGGCTGCTGCCCCACGGCGTGGACACTCGTTGATATACGCCGGGCAGCAGGTGGTTCTTTGAGATTTGCTCTTTGACTGCCCTTCCGTTTTTCACTGTGAAGTTGGTCCTTCCGATGTTTCCATAACTCACAAAGTATTCGAATCCATAGATGCCTTTCTTGACATTCCCCTTGGCCAGACGGTCCCGCCCTTTGGTGTTGCCTGCGGTGTTGTAGCCACCCTCGGTGTAGGTGCCAAGCACGTTGAGTAGTTGGCTGATCTGGCCCTGGCTCATGTTTCCGTACCCATCGAGCTTGGCAGCCGCCCCGGGTACGGCGTTGTAGCCAGCCGGGATCAATCCCATCTTGAGCAGCCGCGCTTCCATCTGCTTGAAGTGGCGCTTAACGCCCAGGGCGTGTGGCGCGATCATGGTGCGCCATGTATCTTCTCCGCGAAAGTCTGATGAGTTCCTGTCTTTGAACCCGACGGTCGCTACTAGATTGGTCTTGGTGGCTCGATACGTCCGAACCGAGTTGACGACCCAGGGTGTTGGACGATCGAATGAACGTGCCATCTGCAATTGAACTTCAACACGTCCCTGATCGACAGTCTTGTTCAATGCCACAGCCATGGCGAACGGAACCTGACTAGACATCCCCTGCATTGCCGTCTTGACCTGTGGAATGTTGTGATCGATGGTGAATCTCATGCTATTCCTACCTCTCTCTTTTCTTTCAAATAAAAAGTTTATGGAGTTACGCACCCGCGTAACCACAAAACCCACGTGGCTCTAGGCGAGTTACGCGGTTACGCGGTTACGCGGCATTCGCGCACACATGCACGCACACGCACACATGCGCACCCGCATGCACACGCACACATCACGTAGGAGGGTGCGTAACCGCGTAACCGCGTAA
>CAIPGC010000213.1 GCA_903864505.1 uncultured beta proteobacterium
ATGCGCAGTTCGTCCAGATTGCGCCGCAGTTCGTCAGTGCGCCGTGCCACCTCTTGTTCGAGGTAGTTGTTTCGCTCATCCAGGAGTTGGGCCGCCGCGCGCAGCAACAGGTGGGTGCGCACTCGCGCCATCACGATGGGTGTGCTAACCGGCTTGCTGATGTAGTCCACCGCACCAATGGCAAAACCCAGTTGCTCATAGGCGGGCTCATTCTTGCTGGTGAGAAAAATAACCGCGATGCTGCGGGTTGCGTCATTCGCCTTCAGGCGTCGGCAGAGTTCGAACCCGTCCATTCCATCCCACATCTCGACATCCAGAAAAATGATGTCGGGTAACTCCGATGCATCCAGCACCGCCAGCGCGCGCTGGGCGGCCTCGCCGGAGTTCACCTCCGTTGTGACGTAGCCGGCAGCCGTCAGCGAGACCGCGAGCATCCCCGAGACGACGGGGTCGTCGTCAACGATGAGGATGCGGCCAGTCGGCGTGAGTTTCATGGTCCTGTTCCAATTGCATCGGTCATTGCCGCAGGGCTGGTCAGCAGCGAGTCCAGCGTCTGGCGGGCCTGCGTCCAGGCGGTCTGCAGGGACTCAAGTTGCTGGGCCTGATGTTCCACGTCGGCCTTTCCCTGCAGCGCGCGTGCCAGCGTCGCCTCCAACTTTTCGGCACAGTCTTGCAACCGCACCAGACCGATGGTACCAGCGCCGCCCTTGAACGTATGGGCCAGCCGCCGAGCCAACTCCACATCTCCTGCCTGCAACGCTGCGCCCATATCAGCCACGGTACTCCGGTTGCGATCAAGAAACAGGCGCAAAAAACGCTCCAGCGTGGGGCGGTCGCCGTTGACGCGTGTCAGCGCGGTCGCCAAATCAAAGACCAGAGGCGACGGCTCTGGCGGCATCGGCAGCGTGGCAGCGCTTGAGGGTGCCGCGACCGCCCCCTGCGCAAGCCAGCGGCTCAGCGCTGCATACAGCAGCTTGGGCAACACCGGCTTGGTCAAAATGTCGTTCATGCCGGCGGCCTGCACGCGCTCCTTTTCTTCCACCATGGCATGGGCAGTCAGAGCCAGTATCGGCAAATTTGGATGGCTGGTGCGCAGGATGCGCGCCGCGCTGTAGCCGTCCATGACCGGCATTTGAATGTCCATCAGCACCAGGTCGTAGGCCTGCTGTCCCACAGCGGCAACGGCCAGCGCACCGTTCTCGGCGGTGTCCACGCTGGCGCCGGTCATTTCAAGCTGGGCCAGACCAATTTCGCGGTTGAAATCGTTGTCATCTACCAGCAGGATGCGACGCCCGCTCAGGTCGGGCGCGGCCGGGGGCTGTACTCTGATCCTGACCTGGGTAGCGTGCCCCGAAAGCACATTGAGCATGGTGTCGTAGAGCGTGGAGCGCGTCAGGGGCTTGGGCAGAAAGGCCTGAATATCACCCTTTCCGGTCAGGGCACGGGCCACCTCGGGCTCGCTGCCACTGATCAGGATGATCGGGATCGGGTTGCCCACGGCGCGCAAGTTGCGCGCAATGGCCAGGCCGTCGAGGCCGGGCAGGTGCCAGTCCATCAGCATGAGGTCAAACTGGGCACCGTCTTGCAGCCGCGCCAGTGCGGCCTCGCCCGAGTCAAGCGCTTCAATCGCGCAGCCAAAGTCAGCCGCGTTGCGACTGAGCAGGATGCGCATAGCGTCGTTGTCTTCCACGATCAGCATGCGCTTGCCATTGAGCCCCAGCGGGCTTGACTCCTCGGACAAGTTGTCTCCAGCCAGGCCGAAGCGGGCGGTGAAGCTAAAGCAGGTACCCACACCGGCATCGCTCTCTACATGGATTTGTCCTTGCATGCGTTCAACCAACTGCTTGCTGATGGACAGCCCCAGGCCGGTGCCGCCATATTTGCGGGTGACAGAGTTGTCGGCTTGGGTGAAGGCGGTAAACAGGGTGCTCAATTGCTGCGGTGTCATACCCACGCCCGTGTCACGCACTTCAAAGCGCAGAGTGACAGCGTCGTCCTCGCTGGCAAGGGTTTCGACCAGCAGGCTGATGCTGCCGGTATCGGTGAACTTGAGTGCATTGCTCATCAGGTTAATCAGCACTTGCCCCAGACGAAACGGGTCACCCAACAGGCGCTCAGGCACCTGCGGCGCGCTGCCAATGGCCAACTCAACGCCCTTTTCTGCCGCCTTGAGCTTGAACAGGTTGCTCACCCGCTCCAGCACCTCGCCAAAGTCAAACGCTATGCATTCCATCTCCAGCTTTCCGGCTTCCATTTTGGACACGTCCAGCACATCATTGACAATGCCCAGTAGCGACTCTGCCGAGACGCTGATTTTGTTGACGTAGTCGCGCGAGCGCGCCGACAAGTCCTGTTGCAGGCACAGGTTGGCAAAGCCCATTACCGCATTGATGGGGGTGCGAATTTCGTGGCTCATGTTCGACAGAAAATCGCCTTTGATGCGCGCCGCCGCCTCGGTCCGATCACGCTCCACCACCAGTTCCGCGGTGCGCAGGGCAACCAATTCCTCCAGACGATGGCGGTGCTGGTCGAGTTCCTGGCCCAGGCGTTTCTTTTCGGTAACGTCCTCCTTGATCGCGCAATAGTGGCTGATGCTGCCATCGGTGTCGCGGATCGGACTGATGATGGCGAACTCGAAATATTCGGAGCCGTCTTTGCGCCGGTTGCAAAACTCGCCCGACCAGGCCAAGCCCTGGCGCAGTGACGACCACATGGCATGGTAGGTCTCGTTCGGTGTCTTGCCAGATTGGAGGACTCGCGGATTCTTTCCGATCAATTCGCCACGGCTGTAACCGCTGATGCGCACAAAGCTGTCGTTCACGTACTCGATTTGACCCTGCAGATTGGCGATGAGGATGCTGTCCGGGTTTTGCTCGACCAGTTGCGACAGCTTGCGCACCTGGGACGCCCCCGCCCTGCGCTGATCGGCTCCTGCGTGAATCTCTTTTGCAATGAGGGTCGAGAATACCGCCGCCAGTGCCATCGCCAGCAGTGTCATTGCCTGAAGCTCGCGCTGGACCGCGGCAATGTCGTCGACGCTGGTCGCGACCACTTGGTCCGATACCTTGCGGTTGAATTCAATGACCTGGGCCAGGCGCGCCTGGGTTTGCAAGAACAGGGGGCGCATGGCCTCTATTTCAGCCTTGAGCTCAAGCAGCAATGCGTCATGCTTGGCTTGCAAATGGCCCTTGAGCATGCCTTCAATCAGAGCATCCATCCTGGCGCTCGCAGGCACCAGCAGGGCCCGGTCGGCTTGAAACTGCTGCCACAGCACGGATTCCTCGCTGGTCTTGGCCAGCGAGGAAAACAGACTTACGTCACGTTCTATGCGGGCAGAAGCGCTTTTCTGGCGTTCAACAATACTTCGAATTTTTTCGTTTACATCGGCATCCCCATGCTTTAGCCAGGCGGTTTCCAGCCAGCTGGCACGTAAACTTAACTGACCATCGCTGATATTGAGCAGTGCTTGAACCGATGGCAGTCGATTTTTGCCAACTTCGTCGACATGCTTGCCCAGATGCATGGTTGCCCGGTAGCCAAGCATGCCCACGGTAGCAAGCGCAATGAGCAAACTTCCCACCAGCAATGCCAGCTTCCACTTGATTGACAGATTCATGAGCTTGTGCGCGCAGTCGCTTCTTATTTAGCGGTAGTCAGGGCAGGCAAAGTCGCTGCACGGCATCCACCAGTTGTTGCGGTGCAAATGGCTTGCTGACCCAAGCCCGGGCGCCAGCGGCACGGCCTTCGGCTTTGTTTGCCTCTGCCGATACCGTGGTGAGCATTATGACGGGAGTGAATTTGTACGCTGGAATCTGCTTGACAGCTTTCAGGAAGCTGATGCCGTCCATGTTGGGCATATTGACGTCGCTGATGATCAGGTTCACCTTCTGGCCCTTGAGTTTGGACAGCGCATCGACCCCATCACAGCTCTGGAGAACATCGTAGCCTGCACCTTGCAGGGCGATGCCCAGCACCTGACGCATGGAAGCGGAGTCGTCAACGACCATAATTGTTTTAGCCATGGTATTCCTTGTTTCCTGAGGGTTGAGTGAAATGCGGTGTTTAAAAGCCGAGGGACGCCAGCATGCTGTCCACGTCGTCTTGCTGTAGCGCCTTGGCGGGTACTTGAGGTCCGGCCAGCCCGACTGACGTTCGCTCAATACCCAGGTGCTCGGGCGCACTGTGCATCAACAAGCTCAGCAGTTGCTGCTCGGTCTGGCTGATGATGGCAATGACTTTCTTGATCACCTGGCCTGACAGGTCCTGAAAGTCCTGCGTCATCATGATGTCGCTCAGGACCGCGTTTTGGGCATCGGCAAAGCTTGCGGCCTCGGCGCTGAACATTTGCGCCACCGCCAACACTTCGTCGACTTCGCCAGCACGTCCCTGGGCGCGTTTACGTATGGACTCAATTTCTGTGGCCATGGATTGGCTGCCGGTCTTGAAGCTGTGGCAGGCCGGCTGTGCAACGTCAATCAGGTCGAGCACGCGGGTGGCAGCCAGTTCGGTCATCTGGCCGACGTGGGTGAGGCGGTCCCGGGCATCGGGGATTTCGTGGGTGATTTCGACCAGCCCCTGCGTCAGGCCAAGCTCACTCATGGCCGCATGCAGGGTGCGGGTGATTTGCCCAAGTTCTTTAAAGGCCTGCTCTGCATTGATGGCGGTGGCGTTCATAGAAGTCCTTTGCGTTTAAAGATCGCTTCCACCTTGTCTTTCAGGGTGGCGCTGGTAAAAGGCTTGACGATGTATCCGTCGGCCCCGGCTTGGGCCGCTTCGATAATGTTTTCCTTGCGGGCCTCGGCGGTCACCAGCAGGAACGGCAAATGCTTGAGTTGGTCTGAATTGCGCACCGACTTGAGCAACTCAAGGCCGGTCATTTTTGGCATATTCCAGTCGCTCACGACGAACTGGAAATTGCTGCTTTCCAGCTTGCGCAAGGCCTCGACCCCGTCTTCTGCCTCGGCAAGTTGCTCAAAACCGGCCTCGCGCAGCAGGTTGGACACGATGCGGCGCATGGTCGCAAAGTCATCCACGACCAGGACCGAATACTTAGAGACGTCCATGCGGGTTCTTTCGAAGGCTGTTCATTTGCTTTCTCACTTTGCTGAGAGTTTAATACATTTGACCGTATAGAATCATTTTTTACTATTTTTTATTAATTTTTATTAATTTATTGGGTTAAACACAGCCAATTCCGGCCAGAGTCCGATGCGCCCCAGGGGTCGCCGGGGTAGGGAAGTGACGCCAAGATCGGGGGGCTTATTCCTGAATTGATAGCTGGTCAGGCAACCATTGCGGGGTCAGTAGCCGAGTTTGCTTCTTCGACCGGGGTCAAATACGGCTTGCGTGCGCTCTAATGCCCCTATGCGTTTTGCAACGCATCAGGGATTTCAACACCGACGCTGGAACTGCGTGCGGCCTAGCCCAGCTTGGAAATCAGCGCAGACAGGGCGGTCCGGCTCACCGGCTTGGGCACCGTGCCGAGCAAAGTGAAACGACGCAGTTTGGCGACCAAACTGGCGGCGTGCATTACGTCGTCGCTTTGACCCGACACGATAATCAGGGCCCCCGCGTACTCCAGCTTGGCCAGCGACTCCATAAACTTGAAACCGTCCATGCCCGGCATGTGCAAATCAAGCAGCACCAGTTTAAAATCGTGCTTGCCGGAGAGCATTTGCAGGGCCTGCGCGCCACTGGGGGCCTGAGTAATAGCGGTCACCCCCAGCCCTTGCAGAACGCCGGAGATCATCTCCAATTGAAATGAGTCATCGTCCACCAGCAGCACCTTGAGTGCGCTGCGACTGCTGGGTGCGGTGGTGGTTTTCATGCTTGGGTTACTCATATAGGGATGGACTCGCCGTTTGGTGTCATCATATGCTGGCGGGATGTGCTGCAGCATTACACGGCTCTGGCACTCGTCACACGTCAGGGGATAGATATTAAGGTCACACAACAGGAAACAGCTTCGTCCAACGCATCGAAATTGGTTTTGATCGTTGACGACGACACATTCAGCCAGGATCTCTTTTCAGAGATGCTGATGACGTTCGGGATTACCGACATCCATACCGCCAGCAATGGGCGCGTCGGACTGCGCACCCTGGCCACGCTGGCACGTCCCCCGGATTTTTTGATCTGTGACATCTTCATGCCCGATATGGACGGCCTCGAATTTTTGGGGGAGTTGACCAAGCAGGGCTACCAGGGCGGCATCATCCTGGTCAGTGGACAGGATATCTCCATGATGGCTATTGCCCAAGAAGTAGCTCTCAATGACGGCCTCAAAATGTTGGGGGCATATGCCAAGCCGGTGCCGATTGCAATTCTGGCTGAGGTTCTGGTCGCAAATTAGCGCTCACCATGCCAACCCACACCATTCTTCTGGTCGATCACGATGAATCGCAGCGAACCCTGCTGGGTGGCATCGTTGCGGAGACGCCGGAATTAGTCCAATCTGCTATCAAACAAGTAGCTGTACACGCAGATTCCACGGGCGCTAGGGCCTCAAACCATGAATGAGTCTGAACGCCGGAAAGCTCCCGCCGACGTACTGCGCCTGCTGGGTGTGGCCGCGGCTTACGCCTTCACTTCCTGGCTGACGCGCCACTATTTTTCTCCGGTCAACGAAGTCAGCGTTTTCTATCTGGCCAGCGGAGTGGCGCTGGCGGCCGTGCTGCTTGGGGGCGTGCGCTATGCCGTGGCGGTTGCGTTCGGCTCGTTACTGGTCAACCTGTTGCTTGGCGACCTGCTGTGGGTGGCTGCGCTCAACACCTGCGGCGTGACGCTGGCGGCACTGACGGGCAGCTGGCTGATTCGCCGCCAGCCCATGTTTGACATCCGTCTGCGCTCGCTGCGCGATTGCGCCCTGGTGTGGGTCTGGGGTGGTGTAGCCGGCTCGTCGGTCAGCGCCGTCATCGGTGGCGCCAGTTTGTGGTTGAGCGGGGTCGTCGATGCCAATGGCTACCCGAGCCTGGTGCGGGACTGGGTGATGGGGGACGCACTGGGCGTCGTTTTGATGACACCGCTGCTGCTGCTGTGGTGGCCCGCCGTGGCGCACCACCGCAGCCGGCCCGGGCCCAGGCAGATTGCCGAGGGGTTGCTCATACTGGGCTGCACGCTGCTGGCAGGGGAGATCGTTTTTCTGGATGCGGGACACGACCTACTTCCCATGAACCAGCACCTGGTGCTGGACGAGCTGGGCCAGGGCTACTGGATGTTTCTTTTCATTGCCTGGGCCGCCATCCGCACCGGGCAACGCGGCACCGCACTGGCCTTGCTGCTGGTGGCCGCCATGGGCGTCAGCGGCATTGTCTCGGGCACCGGCTTTTTCCACAGCTCCGTGTCCATGGGCCGCCTTACCGGTTACTGGTCCTACTCGCTCATCCTGTCGCTGGTGGGCATGACACTGGCCAGCGTCATTGATGCTGCACGGCGCACCAATCGTGCGCTGGACAGCAGCCAGGCCAGCCTCAGCCAGGAGTTGAAGAACACGCTGGCCGCGCTGGACCAGCACGCCATTGTGGCAACGGCCGACGTGCAGGGGCGCATTCTTTCGGCGAACGACAAGTTTTGCCAGATCAGCGGTTACTCGCGCGAGGAACTGCTGGGGCAAGACCACAGCCTGCTCAACTCGGGCACCCACCCCAAAGGCTTCTTCAAGAAAATGTACCGCCGGCTTGGCCGCGGCCAGCCCTGGCAGGCCGAGGTGTGTAACCGCGCCAAAGACGGGAGTCTGTATTGGGTACTGACCACCGTGACCCCCTTTATGGGCAACGACGGCAAACCAACCATGTACGTGGCAATTCGGACCGACATTTCCCGGCGCAAGCGCATTGAGCAGGAACTGCGCCAAAGCGAGGAGCGCTTGCAGGTTGCCACGCGCTCGGGCGGCATTGGCATTTGGGATTGGAACCTGCAAACCAACACGCTGATCTGGGACGAAGTCATGTTGAAACTCTATGGGCTCAGGCGTGAACACTTTTCAGGGGCGATTGATGCCTGGCAGACCGGCATGCACCCGGACGATCTGGAAGCAGAATTGGTCAACACCCAAAGGGCCATCGCCGGCATGCATGCGTTTGACACTCAATTCAGGGTGGTGCACCCGAACGGCGACATTCGCCATCTGAAGGTCAACGCCGATGTAATCCGCGATTCGCACGGCAATGCCTTGCGCATGGTGGGGGTGAGCTGGGATATCACGGAGGCCAAAAACAAAGACACCGAACTCGCAAGTTACCGTGACCACCTGGAAGACCTGGTCACTCAAAAGACCGCCGAGGTACAGGACAGCGCTGCCGCTGCCAAACTCGCCGAGGAATCTGCCATTGCCGCCAACCGCAGCAAATCAGAGTTCCTGGCCAATATGAGCCACGAGATCCGCACGCCCATGAACGGCGTGATCGGCATGGTCGACATCCTGCAGCAAACCTCGCTGCTGCCCGAGCAGGCGCGCATGCTCGACACCATCCAAGCATCGTCCATGACGCTGCTGAACATCCTGAACGACATTCTGGATTTTTCAAAAATCGAGGCGGGCAAGCTCGAGGTCGAAAGCATCCCGACCCACCTGCGCGAGGTGACCGAAGGTGTGACACAGCTGATGCTGAGCGTGGCGGAAGCCAAGGACGCGCAGATCGCGCTGTTGGTAGACCCGATGCTACCGACCTGGATTTTGTCGGACCCGACGCGCTTGCGCCAGATTTTGTTCAATTTGCTGGGCAATGCCCTCAAGTTCATCCCCAAGGGGGTAGGACGGGTCATGCTGCAGGTGCAACCCATGCTGCGCCCTGATGGCGTGGCCTGCGTGCAGTTCTCCATCATTGACAACGGCATTGGCATGAGCAAGGACGTGGTGGCCAGGCTGTTTCAGCCCTTTACGCAGGCCGATGCCACTACGGCGCGCAAATTCGGTGGCACGGGCCTGGGCCTGTCCATTGCCCAGCGGCTGGTGGAGATGATGCACGGGCGCATCATGGTGACCAGCGCGCCCGGTGTGGGCTCCGAGTTTGTCGTCGAGTTCCCGCTGCAGGCAGCGTCTGCCCCCAGTGGCTGGGCACTCCAGACCAATGCATCCGACGCGATCGATCGGCGAAGTTTGCCAAGAGCACAAGCCCCCAGCGTGCAGGAGGCCGCGCAAACTGGCCGCCTGATCTTGATTGCCGAGGACAACGAGACCAACCGGGACGTCATGCGCGAACAACTGCACCTGTTGGGCTATGCCTGCGAAATCGGCAACGATGGCGCGCTGGCCTTGCAGATGTGGCGTGACGGTCGGTCCACGAACGAGACTCAGCCAGACCGCTACGCGCTGCTGCTGACCGACTGCCACATGCCCAATATGGACGGCTTTGAGCTGACCCAGACGATTCGCGCAACACAGCCCACCGGGGTGCGCCTCCCGATCATCGCCATCACCGCCAACGCCATGCAAGGCGAAGCGCAACGCTGCCGCGAGCGGGGCATGGACGACTATTTGTCCAAACCGCTGCGCTTGAACGAACTGCAGTCGATGCTGGCCAAGTGGATGCCCCAGGCCGAAGGCACCATTGCCAGCGAAACGCTCGCCGCAGACGCTCTTCGCAATGACGGCGACTCTCTACCCATCTGGAACCCCGACACGCTCAGCAATCTGGTGGGCCACAACCCGGCCATGCACAAGCGCCTGATGGAAAAGTTCTTGATAAACGCGAAAGTGCAGGTAGCAACCATCGACACGGCGGCGACAACCGGCGGCACGGAAGTGGCCGCGGGCGTTGCCCACACCCTCAAATCAGCCGCCCGCAGCGTGGGCGCACTGGCATTGGGCGAACTGTGTCAGTCCATCGAAACCGCCGGCAACGCCGGCGATGCAGTTGCCTGCACCGCACTGGCGCAGGGCTTGGCGGCGTCCTTTGCAGCCGCCGCGTTGGCCATCAACCAGCACATGGCATCGTAGCGCGTCCGCGTGAAGTGACAATGTCAGCTGCGGACCAAAACCCCGTCTCAACAACCCAAAGCGCAGTCAGCTCGAAGGATTGGCGGGACTGAGCAGACTGCGCAGCAGCGGTTCCATTACGCGCTCAACTACCTCCTCTGCTGAATATTCCCCACCCGGTTGGTACCATCGGCCAATCCAGCTCAAAGCACCCGCAATCGCGAATGCCGTGATTTTCGGATTGCAGGGAACCAGTGAACCCTCGGCCACCCCGGCCGTGATCAAACGCCGAAACTCCAGGTCAATCGCCGCCTTCTCGCGGCGCAACTGTTTTCGCCTCTCAGGGGGCAGCGGATCCTCACCGATACGAATCAGGCACATGCCAAAGTCCATCGTCACAATGCGACCGTAGGTGCGCATACAAGCCTGCAGTTGCTCGATGGCGGTGCCGCCGCTGCGGCTTGTCTCGGCAATGCCCGTCTGCATCATGAGCAGGCCGGCGCGCACACATTCAAACAGGATCTCCTCCTTGTTCTTTACGTAGTAGTAAAGAGTGGGCTTGCTTACGTTGAGTCTGGCGGCCACATCGTCCAGTGACGTGGCGTGAAAACCGCGCTCATTGAACATTTGGGCAGCCACTTGCAATACGGCGTTGCGCTTGGTTTGGCGCTGCTGCTCACGCACCGAAAGCGGCGACCATGGCGACACGGTGCCTGCCGTGGATGACGCTTTGAGCGCAGTTGCTTTCGTTGTCATGGTGGAGCACCTAGGGAATAACCTGATAGAGGGGCGGGCAAAAGGAACTTACATTACTTGTAAGTAAGTACTTTACCCGTAAGTAGGTTTTTTTCGCTACGCACAAACCCGAAGTAGACACGCAGATGAGCATCGCGCCTGAAGCAGGACCCACCCCGAAACCGCCATTGCTGCAGGTGGACGGTGTCACTTTGGCATTTGGCGGGGTGCGTGCGCTCACGGGGGTGGGCTTTGATGTGGCGAAGGGCTCCATCACCGCCGTGATCGGTCCCAATGGTGCGGGCAAGACCTCGCTGTTCAACACCATTTCAGGTTTCTACCAGCCTTCCAGCGGGAAGGTGCACTTCCGGGGCCAGGACATCACCACGCTTGCTGCGCCACTCCGAGCCAAACTGGGGCTGGGGCGGAGTTTTCAGAATATTGCGCTGTTTCGCGGGATGACGGTCCTCGACAACATCAAGCTGGGCCGTCATGCCCATCTCAAGACCAACGTATTTGACGCGCTCTTCTACGTCGGGCGCGCACGCCGCGAAGAGGCCCAACTGCGGGCTGATATCGAAGAGCGCATCATCGACTTTCTCGAGATCGACCACATCCGGCACGCGCCGGTTTCGGCGCTGTCGTACGGACTGCAAAAGCGTGTGGAGATGGCCCGCGCCCTTGCCATGCAGCCCCAAATTCTCATGCTTGACGAGCCCGTAGCCGGCATGAACCGCGAAGAGACTGAAGACATGGCGCGTTTCATTCTCGATGTACGGGAAGAATGGGGCGTAACGGTTCTGATGGTGGAGCACGACATGGGCCTGGTGATGGATCTGTCCGACCATGTGGTGGTACTCAATTTTGGGCAGGTAATTGCTCAGGGCACACCTGCCAGCGTTCAGGGCAACCCTGAAGTCATTCGCGCCTACCTCGGCTCCGGTGATGTGGCAGACCTGCGTCGCAAACTCAGCGCCGCGAGCACCGCCTCCAGCGCTGCCACGGGAGTGTCCTGATGGACTGGGCCTATCTGTTCGAAGTAAGCCTGACCGGCATCGCCGGTGGTGGCTTGTACGCCCTGGCGGCGCTTGCATTCGTGATGGTCTACAAGGCCACAAGGGTCGTAAATATTGCCATTGGCGAAATGCTCATGGTCGGGGCCTACCTGTTCTTCACTTTCTCTGCCACGCTTGCGCTGCCGCTGTGGCTGGCAATTCCTGCGGCCGTGCTCGGCTCCGGCGTGCTGGGCGCGTTGATCGAACGCACCATGATCCGCCCGCTGTTAGGTGAGCCACCGATTTCCGTCTTCATGGTGACCGTCGGCTTGGGCTCCGTGCTGGTGGGGCTGGTGGAGATGATCTGGAGCGCGGACCAGCGGCGCCTGCCCGATTTCATGCCGACGCAGCCGATCATCATTGGCGAGGCTTTTCTGGCACCCAAGGTGTTTTGGGGCGCGGTGATTGCAATCATCTTTATCGCGGCAGTGCTGCTGGTGTTTCGCTTCTGGCGCGGTGGCGTGGCGCTGCGGGCTACCGCATCGGACCAGGCTGCCGCCTACTCCATGGGAATCAATGTACCGCGCGTTTACTCGCTGGCCTGGGTGGTGTCGGCCATGATTGCAGCCGTCTCGGGAATCATCGTGGGATCCATTGGCGGCATTTCCTCGAGCATGGGCGTTTTCGGACTTTCGGTGCTGGTGGTGGTGATCGTGGGCGGACTCGACAGCGTGCTCGGTGCGCTGGTGGGGGGGCTGTTCATCGGATTGGTGGAGGCGCTGGCGGGGGCCTTTCTGGGCGGCGAATACAAGCTTCTGGCAACTTTCATTGTGCTGGTGGTCATCCTGATGGTTCGCCCCTATGGCCTGTTCGGCACCCACGAGATTGAGAGACTCTGATGAGAATCGGCACGCTCAAGGAATCCTACGTTGCCGACGCGGCGCTGTTCGACTCGCGCACGCAGAAGGTGTGGCTGGGCGTGGCGGCGGCCTTGCTGGTGCTGTTCCCCTTCATGGCCAGCGAGTACTGGCTGTACCTGGCCTGCCTGGTCAGCATCAATGTCGCCAGTGCCACCGGGCTCAACATTCTGACCGGATATACCGGCCTGGTCAGCCTGGGCCAGGCTGCCTTCATGGGGCTGGGGGCCTACACCGTTGCCATCCTGCAATCCAGGGCGGGCACTCCATTTCTGCTCAATATTCTTGCGGGTGGCCTTGTCGCCATGCTCGGCGGAATCATCGTGGGTATTCCATCACTGCGGGTCAAGGGCCTGTATCTGGCCATCGCCACCATTGCAGCTTCCTTCATCACGCACTTCCTCTTTGCCAACCTGAGCATTGCCGGTGGAACCGGTGGCCTGAGCCTGACACCGGCGCGCCTGTTTGATCTGCCGCTCGATACCTCTTTTCGCCTCTATTGGGTCATCGTTCCCATCACCATCCTCATGCTGCTGGGCTCGGCCAACCTGTTTCGTACCCGGATCGGCCGCGCCTTCATCGCCATCAGGGACCGTGACATTTCGGCCGAGGTGCTGGGCATTCCCCTGTTGCGCTACAAACTGCTGTCGTTTGGTTTGTCGTCTTTCTATGCCGGCGTGGCAGGCGGACTGTGGGCGTATTTCTTCCGGGTCGTTACGCCCGAGAGCTTTCCGCTGTTGATGTCGATCTTCTTCCTGGCAGCCATCATCGTGGGCGGTATGGGCACTATCCTGGGCGGCATTCTGGGTGCGGTTTTTATGACCATGGTCCCGGAACTTCTCAAACTCGTGTTCGACCTGCTGCCCAACAGCACCGAGTTCACGGTGTTTTTGTCGCCCGTGCGCACCATCATATTTGGTCTGTTGATCATCGGTTTTCTGGTATTCGAGCCGCATGGGCTCGCAGAAGTGTGGCGGCGCATTCGCCGTTTTTTCCACCTGTGGCCCTTTCGCAATTAGCGCGGATGCAAGCACAGGTCTTTAGAACGTAAATTGAAACTTAGGAGACCCGTATGAAAGATTCCCTGACTTCCCAGCGCCGCCGTTCCCTGCTGCTCGCCGCCGGTGCCTCGCTCGTTGCACCACTGACCGCACACGCTCAGGCCAGCGGCGATGAAATCGTGATCGGTGGTTCCATCCCCATGACCGGGGTGTTTTCCTTCGCTGGCGTTGGCGTCAATGCCGGCATCGCCGACTACGTCAAGATCATCAACGATGCGGGTGGCGTCAAGGGCCACAAGGTCAGATACGTCCCGGAAGACACGGGCTATAAAGTGGACGTTTCCGTTGCCGCCTTCAAGAAGATCACCAGCCAGAACAAAGTCAACCTCTACTACGGTGACTCCACCGGCTTCTCCAAGACCATCAACCCCGAGTTGGAACGCAACGGAAACATCATGATGGCCGGCGCATCCTTTGCGACCGAGTTGAACGACCCGGTCAAATACCCCAATCAGTTCCTGGTGGGGCCGGACTACACCGAGATGTTTGGCATCTTGCTCAACCACATCGCCAAAGAAAAGCCCGGTGCCAAGGTGGCCTTTGTCTATTCCGACTCCGAATTCGGCCGCGACCCCATCGACAGCAGCGAGGCCCTGGCCAAGAAGCTGGGCCTGACGGTAGCCATCAAGATCATGACCCAGGCTGGCAGCGTGGACGTGTCGGGTGAAGTCATCAAGTTGCGCCGCGCCGCGCCCGACTACACGATTTTTCACGGATACATCCTGGCACCCATTCCCGAGTTCATCACCCAGGGCAAGCAGCAGGGCATGACCACCAAGTGGATGGGAACCTTCTGGACCATGGACAGTTCCACCGTCATGAAGATGGGTGAGGCAGGTGAAGGCTTTATGGGCGTGATGCCTTACCGCTATTACTACGACACATCGGCCAAGGCGCCCATGCTCGACAAGATCCGCCAGATGCGACCCGAGTACCAGAGCACGGCCTACATTCAGGGCTTCCTGGCCGCAATGCTTTTCGTCGAATCTGCCAAGCGAACACTGGAGGCCAAGAAGGAGCTCACCGGCAAGAACCTGAAGGCGGCGCTCAACAGCATCAAGGACTTCGATACGGGTGGTCTGATCGGCGTGCCAATCACCATCAAGGGCAACTCCATCCCGGTAGGCCGTGTTTACAAGGCTGACATGAAAGCTCAAAAAATGGTTGCGGCCTCGGACTGGATTTCACTCTAACCACACAATGACCTTGCCCGGCACGGACCACGTCCTCGAAGTCAACAACATCGAGGTCATCTACAACAAGGTGGTGCAGGCCTTGCGCGGCCTGTCCCTGGCCGTGCCACGCGGCCAGATTGTGGCCCTGTTGGGTAGCAACGGGGCCGGCAAGTCCACCACGCTTAAGGCCATTTCAGGGTTGCTGGCACTCGAAGACGGAGAACTCAAAAGTGGCAGCATTCTGTTCAATGGCGCGCCCACCACGCGCCAGGAGCCGCAGCAGCTGGTGCGCCAGGGCGTGAGCCATGTGATGGAAGGTCGGCGCGTATTTGAGGACCTCACGATTGAGGAGAACCTGATCGCCGCCACCTATGCACTGACCGGTCGACCCGATGCAAAGCCGGACTTCGATCTGGTCTACACCTACTTCCCGCGTCTTCATGAGCGGCGCACGGGGCTTGCGGGTTACTTGTCCGGAGGCGAGCAGCAGATGCTGGCTATTGGCCGCGCACTGATTGCACAGCCCGAACTGATCCTGCTCGACGAGCCGTCACTGGGACTGTCGCCGAAGTTGGTCGAAGATATCTTTGGCATCATCGCGCGCATCAATGCAGAGCGTGGCGTGTCGATGTTGCTGGTAGAGCAAAACGCAACGGTGGCGCTGGCGGTGGCGCACAGCGGCTACATCATGGAAAACGGCAAGATTGTGATTGATGGTAGTGCCGAGCGACTGGCCTCGGACCCCGATGTCCGCGAGTTCTACCTGGGGATGGGTGGCGGCGGCGAAACGCGCAGCTTCCGCGACATAAAACACTACAAACGCCGCAAGCGTTGGCTTTCCTGAACATGCACGCATCCACCACCCTTCCAAACCTCACGCTGCCGCAAATGCTGCGCGAACATGCTCGCCACAGCCCAGAGCGCATTGCTATCCGGCAAAAGGACTTCGGCATCTGGCAGCCATTCTCGTGGGCAGACTACTACCGCCGTGCCTGCCATTTTGGTTTGGGTCTGCGGGGTTTGGGACTGCCTGCGGGTGGCCACGTGGGGGTGATTTCAGAGAATCGCATCGAATGGGTGCTGGCACAAATGGGCGCCGGTTTGGTCGGTGCGGTGACGGTGGGCGTGTACCCCACCAGCCCCGCGTCCGAGGTCGCCTATGTGGTGGGCCACGCCGATATCGAAATCATGGTCTGCGAAGACCAGGAGCAGACCGACAAAGTACTCGAAACACTGAACCAGTTGCCCCGCCTGCGCAAGATCGTGGTCATGGAAACCAAGGGTCTGCGCAGTTTCTCCCCTCAGGCACGCGGTCTGATCGCCACGTTTGACGAGGTCGAGAAGCTGGGCGCGAGCACCGGCCACCAGGCTCTGATTGACGACGCGCTCGGGCGGCAAACACTCGGCGATCTGGGTTTGATGATTTACACCTCGGGCTCCACCGGCAAACCCAAGGGTGCAATGATTTCTTACCGCAACATCCGTGGCGCTGTTCCCGGGATCGTGGAGCGACTGCGCCTTTCGCAGGAAACCACCCACCTCTCTTACCTGCCTCTTTGCCATGTCGCCGAGCAAATGCTCACCACCTTCTGTCCGATCTACATCGGTTCCCAGGTCAACTTTGGCGAGTCGATTCGTACCGTGCAGGAAGATCTGCGTGAAGTCGCTCCCACCATGTTTCTGGGCGTGCCGCGTATCTGGGAAAAAATGCACGCCTCCATCAGTATCAAGATGCAGGAAGCCGGTGGCATTCGCAGAGCCCTGTTCGCTTGGGCTTTTGCCGCGTGCAAGCCGCTGGCTGAAAAGTCACGCGCTCAATGGAGTCTGGCTGAGCGGTTGAAATTCCTGGTTGCGTACTGGACCATCTTCAGGGCGCTGCAAAACTTCATCGGCCTGCGTAGTGCCACGGTGGCACTCACCGGCGCCGCACCGATCCCGCCCGATGTCGTGCGCTTCTTCCGTGTGCTGGGGGTGCCGCTGGTGGAGGTGTATGGATTGACCGAGTCCACCGGCATGGTCACAGGACACCCGATCGATGAGGTCATCATAGGAACCGTAGGTACGCCCACGCATGGGGTGGAGTGGCGAATTGGCGAGGCGGGCGAATTCCAGATGCGCGGCGACATGGTATTTGCCGGCTACTACAAGAATCCCGAGGCCACTGCCAGTAGCATTCAGGACGGTTGGCTGCACACGGGCGATGTCGTGCGTGAAGTGCAGGGACAGCTCAAGATCGTGGACCGGTTGAAGGACATCATGATCACCGCAGGTGGCAAGAACCTGACACCGTCGGAGATCGAGAACACGATGAAGAGCAGCCCGTACATCAAGGAGTGCGTCATCGTTGCGGACGGGCGAAGGTTTGTCGGCGCGCTGGTGATGATTGATTACGATACCGTCGGCAAGTGGGCCGAGGCTCAGAGCATCCCGTTCACGCATTTCCGATCGCTGGTCGAGCACCCCAAGGTGCGTGAACTGATCGATGCCGAAATCACGCAAGGCAACCAGCGCCTGGCCCAGGTCTCGCAGATCCGCAAGTTCCACCTGCTCACCAAAGAGCTGGACCACGATGACGGGGAGGTTACCGCCACCATGAAGGTGCGGCGCTCCAGCATTTACAAAGCCTACGCGGCAGAAATAGAAGCCCTTTACCATTAAACTGCCATGGACCCATGCGCTCCCGCTGCTGGCGGTGGGGCCGCAACGAAGGAATTTCATGTCGCCCTCTCAGAACACGCAAACACCGGTCCTGCTCCAGCGCGATGGAGCGATCGCGACCCTGACTTTTAACCGCCCACAAGCGCTCAACGCGATCGATGTTCCCATGGCGAGAGCCTTTCTGGACGCGATGCGGGAGTTGGCGAAAGACCCCACCCTGCGCGCGCTGGTATTGCGTGGTTCGGGCCGAGCCTTCATGGCCGGCGGCGACCTTGCGACCTTGCGTGGCAATCCGGTCCAGGGCGCTGCGGATCTGCTGGTGCCGCTCAATGAGGCGCTGGAGTTGATGACATCCATCGACGCTCCTGTCATCGCCCAGATCCATGGTTTGGCCACCGGCGCGGGGCTGAGTCTGATGCTGCAGGCAGATTTTGTGCTGGTTGCGCAAGACACGCGTTTCAATCTGGCCTACATCAACCTCGGTGCCAGTTGCGATGCGGGTGCATCCTGGGCCTTGCCGCGACTGGTGGGCGTGCGCCGCGCACTCCAGATTGCCATGCTTGGGGAGACTCTCACGAGCGCCGACGCGGAGCGCCTGGGACTGGTAAACCGCGTGCTTGCGGCCGATCAACTCGAGGCAGAAGTCAATGCCCTGGCAAAGCGACTCGCGGCAGGACCCACGCTGGCCTATGGAGCCATGAAGCGACTTATGCGGGCCTCATTCGACCATGACTTTGCGACCCAGCTTGCAATGGAGACGGCCGCGTTCAAGTCGTGCGCGCAGACGCAGGACTTCAGAACCGGTATTGAGGCATTTTATGGAAAGACCACACCCGCGTTCAAGGGCTTGTGACTTCATCTCCGATAGCGTTCGATCAGGGTGCAGATTCGATCGATGGCCTGAACCGCCGCGGCACGGTCCTGTGAGAAGTTAAGACGGATACTGTCGGTTGAATGGGGACCAAATTCAGCGCCCGGCGTGACCGTGATGCCGCCCTGGTGGCGCAGGATGGTGACAAAGGTCGCTGCCGGCACTACGAGTTCTGGCAGGCGCGGAAATAGATAGCTACCCGCTTGCGGGGTACGCGCAGCCAGACCTTCAACCGCGCAGAGCCTGGCCAGCAATGCGTCCCGGATTTGCAGATGCAGGTCAACCCGTTGCTGCAGCCACCCAGCCGGCTCGGCAAACCAGGTTCGCAGCACCGACTGGCTGTAGCCGCCGGCGCGCAAGGAAACGATCGCCTGAAGTTTTTCCATGCGCTCTATGAGGGCAGGCAACCCGAACGCAACGCCGACGCGATAGCCGCTGAGCGACTCGGTCTTGGAGGGGCCGAGGATGGTGAGCAAATTGTCCGGGGCGTCGAGGTCAGCGCGCAGATGCGTATACCGGTTGCCCGGAAAAACGAGGCGGGAATAGAGCTGATCAACGACCACCGTGGCTGCGTAGCTCTGGGCAAGCCGCGCGATGCTGCTGATTTCGTTCTCGGAGTAAATCACACCCGCCGGGTTGTTCGGATTGGAGAAGACAAACACCTTCGCACCCGCCCTGAAAGCATCTTCGAGCTGGCTCAAATCCAGGCCGGCATGCTCCGTTGCCGCAAGGTAGGTCAGCTGAATCGGTACGATCTCGGCACCGAAAAATTGAACCAGCTTGCGGTTGGCGAAATAGTCGGGTTGCACAATCGCAACCCTGTCGCCGGCCGATACACACGATGCTATGGCCAGGAACAGCGCGCCCTGCGAACCTGGGGTGATGATGAGACCGTGTTCGGAGGAGACCGGTGCGCCAGTGAACTCGGCGAGTTTGGTGGCCAGATGGTCGCGGATGTTCTCTTTGCCGCGGTACACGGTGTAGGCTTGTTCCCCACCTGCTTCAACCCCCGCGCTAAAGGCCTCGAATGCACCGGGAGTGGGTTCGAACGCGTCCACATCGCCATGCGAAAAATCAACCGGTTTGCCTTCAATCGGGCCGCCGCGCAGCACAGGACCAAGGTCTGCCGCTTGCAAACGCGCTTCCTGTCCAGGTGCATTGTCGGTCGCAAGCAAAGCAAATTTGTCGTCGATGGTTCTCATTGGGTGGCGATGGACTTGGTTAGAACGGGTAATGGCGGGGTGTCGTTTGAATCGTGATCCACCTCAGGTCGGTAAATTCAGCAATTCCAGCCTTGCCGCCAAAGCGCCCCATTCCGCTGCCTTTGACGCCCCCGAATGGCATTTGTGGTTCGTCATGAACGGTCGGACCATTGACATGGCAAATGCCTGATTCAATCCGGTGCGCCACATTCAGCGCGCGCGCAATATCAGCGCCGAACACTGCCGCAGACAGGCCGTACTCGTTGTCGTTGGCGCAGGCGAGCGCTTCCTCTACGCCGTTCACCCGCACGATGCACTTGACCGGGCCGAAGGTCTCTTCGTGGTAAATGCGCATTTGCGCCGTCACATGGTCCAGCACGGTAGCAGGCATGAGCGTGCTGCTGGCCTTTCCACCGCACAGGAGCCTGGCGCCCTTGGAAACTGCGTCGTCGATCAAGGCGTTGCAGTGCGTGACCGTATTCATTCCGATGACTGACCCAAGAACCACCGGGCTGGGCAGACGCGGATCGCCCAACGGCAAGGCACTTGCCTTGGCTACAAATTTTGAGACAAATGCTTCGGCAATGGTTTCGTCGACAATGATGCGCTCGGTAGACATGCAAATTTGCCCGCTGTTGGCAAAACATCCAAACGCGGCCCCATTCACGGCATCTTCGATGTTGGCATCGTCGAGAATCACCATCGGGGCCTTGCCACCGAGTTCGAGCACCACCGGCTTCAAGTACTTGGCGCAGGTCAGGGCAATGAGTTTCCCGACCTTGGTGGACCCGGTGAAATTCACCCTGCGTACCGCGCGATGAGCAACGATTGCCTCCACAACCGTTGCCGCATCGGCTGGTGCGTTAGTGACATAGTTCAGCACTCCCGGTGGCAAACCTGCGCTCTGAAATGCATCAACGATGAGTCGGTGGGTATGCGGACAGCTTTCGGATCCTTTAAACACCACGGTGTTGCCACAAGCCAGCGCAGTGGCAACGGCACGCACCCCCAGAATAATCGGAGCATTCCAGGGTGCCATTCCAAGCACCACACCGGCCGGTTGGCGTACCCCCATGGCGAGACTGCCGGGTACATTGGATGGAATAACCTCACCGGCTATTTGTGTGGTCAGCGCTGCGGCCTCGCGAATCATGCCTGCAGCCAGCATCACGTTAAAGCCCGCCCACATCGCAGTAGCGCCCGTCTCCGCTGCTACCGCTTCAATGAATTGCGGGGTCATTGCCTCCAGCGCGTCAGCGGCTTTCAACAGCAAGGCACGCCGCTCACCCGGCCCGGTACGGCTCCACGTCTGAAAGGCTGTTGCAGCCGCATCGACAACGGCCTTGGCATCGTCGATGGTCATCGCCGGAGCCCGGGTGGCTACGCTTGCATCCAAAGGGTTGCAGCGCTCAAAGTACGCACCGTTTCCCGCTGCCGTGTTGACGCCATTGATGAGCATCGAGATGTCTGACATGCCTTGATCTCCTTAGTTGATGTTGAACGTAATTGCCATGCAGGGCAGATTGTGTGCCAATCGTATAGCCTGCGCTCGGCCCACTACCGCGCACGTCTGGATTCGACCGGTCTTAAAGCCGGCTGGCGTTTCCCGGCACAGCAGGCATCCGCATAATCAGTCCTTCACCATTCACTCCAACTGGACATGGACCTCAAGCAACTCGAATACTTTGTACGCGTCGCCGAACTGGGCAGTTTCACCCGTGCCGCCAATGCGCTGGACATTGCCCAGCCCGCGCTGAGCCGGCAGGTGCGTCTGCTGGAAGTAGAGTTGCACCAAAGCCTGCTCACCCGCAACGGGCGCGGCGCGGTTCCTACCGAGGCCGGCAAGCTGTTGCTCGCGCATGGCCGCGGCATTCTGCACCAGGTGGAGCGGGCGCGCGAAGAGTTGGGGCGGGTACGCGGCTCGCTCGCCGGAAGGGTGGCCGTGGGTTTGCCCAGCAGTCTGGCGCGGGTGCTGACTGTGCCGCTGACGCGGGCATTTCGCAGGGAGATGCCTGACGCAACCATTTCCATCAGTGAAGGGCTATCGGTGGCGATGCACGAGTCGCTGCTCAACGGGCGACTCGACATTGCCGTTCTCTACAACGCGCAGCCCTCGGTCGAGGTCGATATCGCGCCGCTGCTCGAAGAGGAACTGCTGCTGGTGCAGCTGCAACCATCCGCTGCATTCCACCAGTTGGCACCCACACCCATTTCGTTGCAACAGGTATCGCTGCTGCCGCTGGTCATTCCGAGCCGGCCCAATGCCATTCGCATGCACATCGAGTCGGAAATGGCCAACATTGGTTGCCGCCCCAAAATCGCGCTGGAAATCGACGGCGTCTCAGCCATACTCGATCTGGTGGCCGATGGGGCGGGTTGTGCCGTGCTGTCGCGCAATGCGGTGACGAGCTCGAACCGCCCCGCGGTGTTTTCGGTGCGCCCGATTACCGATCCAGTGCTGCGCACCAAGGTGTCGCTGGCCACCAGTTCACTGCGCCCGGCCACGCTGACCCAGCAGTCCACACTGGTGTTGATCCGCCAGACCGTGGCGCAGGTGATGGGTGGGGGCTAGCTCCCAGCCGTGTGCCCGGCCGTAAAGGCTTCTTCAAACACAGAGTAGCCCGCCCAGTCACTGTGGGCGAAACTTAGGCGCTGCCAGGCAAGTGTCCGTCGACCCGGCCTTTGCTCTTTTTTTGAGAGCGTCTCACGCTCATTCCACGGTGGCCACAGGCCAATTTGACCATTGGATCTGGGTACCGGTATGGCCATCGCATGCCCGTAGCGGGTGATGTCGAGCTGGTTGACTTTGGAGCCCAGTTCCGGGTGCGCTGCCGACAACTCGGCCACGATTTCGTCACGCCACGCCGCCCAGGGCTTGTGCAGCAGCACCTGCCGAGCGGCCTGGGACCCACCGGGCGCATCGCCCAGGGCGCGGTAATAGGTCAGCACTGTGGCACCCGGCAATGCCTGCAGGCTCTGGTGCATGGCATCCACATAGCCCAGACCGGGCGCGATGCGGTCGTCGCCGTACAAAACGTTGTCCCAGCTTGGTGCCGCACCAGGACGGTCGTGCAAGGGCTGCGTGAGGTGCAGGTTGGCCACCAGCCAGGGCGCGTGGACCACGCGCTGTGCTGCGTCCACCAGAAAGTCCGGCGGGTTTTCCACGACGCGGGTGGCCACATGCAGGGGCAGCGCCACGATGGCACGCTGTGCCTGCCAGCGCTCCACGCTATGGGTGGCGGTATTGAGCGCATCGACCTCGACCCCGCTGCGCGTGCTGGCAATGCGCAGCACGATCCGTCCACCGCGCAGACGATCCCCCAGCGGTGCCGCCAGACGACGTGTCAGCCAGGCGTTTCCCTCCGGCCAGGTCAACAATCCCTCGCGCTCGGCACTCTCGCCCCCTGGCGCATGAAAGCCGTGGCGGCTGGCAAAGTAGTGCATCCCCGCCCAGGCCGACACCGTGGCCAGTCCCGCGCCGTAGTCATCGCGACAACAGTAGTCCAGATACCAGCGCAGATGCGCATCGGTGAGACCATGCTGATCCAGATACGCTCTGAAAGTGATAGCGGTCAACGCACGTTGTACGGGGGCTGACGGCTCAATTCTTATTGGAATTGTCCAGCGTGCGGCCTTGCGTGCCTGCTCCATCAGTACGGCAAAGCGCCGGTACTGCACCAGTGTTTCCTGCCCCACATCCTGCACCGGCAGCAGGCCCTCCTGCCAGTCACCGTTAAAGAACAGACGCTCCTGCGGACTGTGGCAGAGGTGGCGCTCGTCAATCTGCCAGCGGCCCGCCACGCGGCGGCGCAGACCGAATTCCTCCAACAGATCCTGCACCTCGGGTGCGTCGTCACCCGGCACGGGCAGGTAGTGCGCGCCCAGCGGGCAGGCGATGCCGCCCAGCATGGCGCCACGTGCATTGCCCCCGGCTTCGTCTTCGAGTTCGAGCAGCGCGTAGTCGTCCACGCCACGCAGGCGCAGCGCACGCGCCGCGGCCAGCCCCGCCACACCGCCACCGGCAATCAGCACCTGCGTGGAAATCGTCTTGGCCGGTTGGGGCCAGCCCTTGCCCGCCTGCAACGTGGCCCGCAACCCGTGGCCGCGTTCGGCATCGACACCGGCAAAACCGCCGGTGATGTGAGACAGTTCGCCCTTCGGAGTGCAGCCGGCCAGCACACCTGCCGCGCCCGCCCGAATAAAGTTGCGACGCTGCATCAGCGGCGCGATTGACGCGTCAGAAAGGGGGAAGGGAGGCTGACCATGGCAAAGTGTAGCCACGGGAGCCGTCAGTCGTCTCCCTCATCGCCGCTGCCCTCCGGCTTGCCTTGCGCACTGCGGTGGCATTTCACGCAGTTCTCAAGATCCCGGATGCCTTCCTCGCGGTGTTCGGCCAGCGTATTGCCCGGAGTGTGCTCGTGGCAGCCATGACAGGTGAAACGG
>CAIPGC010000214.1 GCA_903864505.1 uncultured beta proteobacterium
GGATGCGCTGCCCCGCGCTTTGACCCAGCGGCACCGACTTGATGGCCGCCTGCACCATGTTCTTGGCCCAGCCAAAGGCAAAGGCCAGCAGGCAGGCGCGCACCTCGGCCTGTGTGGCACTGGCGGCCAGCGCAAATGCCACCGGGTAAGTGGGCGATTGAGCCGCCAGCGCAGCAATGCGCGCAGCATCGTTGGCGCGCCAGGCCGCTATGGCCAGTGCCACCACCGGCAGTTCGGAGCGCGCCAGGCTCAGGTGGAGCTGGTCCACAAGCCAATCCGATGCTTCGCTTTCTGTAGCAGCCCGCGCAGTATCTACGGCAGTTTCCATGCATTCCGAGTAGGAAAATCCGCCAATGGGGAGGGCCGGCGAGGCCAGCCACATGAGCTGCATCAGGCTGCTGTTAAGCATGGCGGTTGCCCAGATGGTAGGTGGCACGGATCAGATCAAACGGAGTTCCGTGCGCTGCACAGATGCCGCCCCAGCGAGTCGTTTGCTTCGAAGCGGCTCTTCTGGCGCACATCCCAGTCGAGTTCAACCGTGCTTGCGCGCTTGAGCAAGACATTTGCCAGCCCTTTACCCAGGGGGATGCATCGGGATACCTGGAGCATGGAATGGACCCCTACCAGTGCCCGTAGTGGGCCACGATGCCGCGCCACAGCGCATCGCGCTCCTGTCCCATGTGGGTGCCGCTGGCATCGCCCGATGCGTCCTTGCCGGCCGCCATGTGCACCACCACCAGCTTGAGTTCCGGGTCCACCATGATGGCTTGTCCGAATATGCCAAAAAGCACAAAGCGTCTATGCGTTCCGGGCAGTAACCAGACTTGCAGTCCGTAGCCCAGGTAGGTCGAGCCCTTGTTTTGCATCCGGCCCGGGCGAAACTGTTCGGGTTGCTGCTGAGCCTCGGTCATGCGCAGCAGGTAGTCGCGCGCCATCACGGCTTGCCCGTCGCGCTGGCCGTCGTTGGCCATCAACCAGCCCAGACGCGCATAGTCGCGTGCGGTGGCGTTGAAATTACCGGAAGCCAATTCGACTCCGTCTGCCGGGTTGGTCAACCAGGTGGCACGTGACTCGGCACCCAGGGGCTTCCATAATTTTTCGCTGACGTACTGGCACAGGCTTTGGCCGGTGGCCCCACGCAGCACCAGCGCCAGCATCTGCGTTTCGGCACTGGCGTAGTTGAAGCGCTCTCCCTCGGGCGCTTCGCGCTCGGTGATCACTTTGGCTGCCGCTGCGGCGCCCAGCCGGCGCGAGGTCTGGTTAAAGCGCGCCAGGTCGTCCTTGCCCGAGTAGTCCTCCACAAAGCGGGCACCCGAGGCCATGTGCAGCAGATGGATGATCTTGGTCTGGCCATACAGCGTGCCTTCCAGTTGCGGCGCGTAAGTGGCGGCGGCATCGTCCAGCGAACGGACCTTGCCATCTTCCAGCGCCCGTCCCACGGCCAGCGCCACAATGGTCTTGGCCATGGAGTTGGACAGGAAGCGGTCGTCGGGTTTGCGGTCGTAGTTGTAGCGCTCGGCCATGATCTGACCGTCTTTGAGCACCAGCAGGGCCGTGGCACGCTGGCGCTGCAGGTAATCGTCCAGGGTCAGGGTCTTGCCCTCATACCGGTAGCGAAACGCAGGTTCGGCGGCCGCTTTGTCGAACTGCAAAGGCGCAGTGGCGGGTTCGATTGTGCAGTGCGGCGCAATACGGTCCATGGCGCTGAACGAGCCCACGCGGTAGGGCTCCTGAAACGCCTGCGCCAGATTGGAGGCGACCGGATAGCCGGTGGCCTTGCCGAGCAGTTCTTCATCGGGCGCGGCCACTCCTGCAGTTGCACACAGCACCAGTGCGGCCATCGCAAGGCACTGCACGTCGCCAAGGGTGGGTCTGACCCTCTGGATTGCACGGGCTTTCATGAACGACTGAACTCAGAACAGGAAGTAGCGTTGTGCCATGGGCAACTTCAACGCGGGTTCGCAGGAAAGCAGTTGGCCATCGGCGCGCACAGTATGGGTTTGCGCGTCAATCTCCATAGTGGGGAGGTAGCTGTTGTGGATCATGTGCTGCTTGCGCACGGCGCGAATGTTTTTCACGGCACTCAGGCCAGTATTTTGCCTATTCGCTGAACCGGTAATTTCCTTTGCCATTGCTTTTCGCAGCATACATGGCATGGTCGGCAACCTTGAGAAGTTCCTCCCGCGAACTGCCATTTTCTGGGTAAATTGCTATGCCGACCGAGGCACCAATCTTGACTTCAATGCCCGCCAGTGTGCATGGCATACCAATGGCACCAACGATCTTTTCGGCGATCGAGGAAACCGACGCTTTGTCCGCGATGTCGTGGAGAAGTACAACAAACTCGTCTCCTCCCAAACGAGCCACAACATCGGTCTCATGAACAGACCTGTGGAGCAGTCTGGCCACGTGAATCAGCAACACATCGCCGATGTCATGCCCATAGCTATCGTTAACTCGCTTGAAACCGTCCAGATCCAAAAAGAGAAGTGCAAATTGTCGAGTGCTATCTGATGCTCGCTCAAGAGCTTGTTCTATCTGATCGTTTAGATGGAGGCGGTTGGGTAGTCCGGTCAGGGTGTCTTGAAGTGCGAGAACGCGAATTCGCTCCTCAGCTCTCTTGCGTTCGGTTATGTCGATGTAGCTCGTCACAAATCCGCCACTCGGTATCGGTGTCCCGCGAATTTCCAGCCATTGACCCCCCGGGCGTTCGCGCTCAAGTCTGTGGGCTGTAAAGTTTCGCGCACGCTCGGTTATCTGTGTTGTTAACTGCTCCGCATCGCCGGGGCCGTACTCTCCGCGATTGGCGTTGAAACGGATGAAGTCCTCAAAATGGACTGCACTCTTTGCAAAGAGGTGCTCCGGCAGGTCTAGCAACAGCTTGAACTGCTCGTTGCAGGCAGCCATCTTCAGGTCAGCATCGAACAACGAAATCGCGCCAGGAAAGTTGTCGATCACGGTCTTCATTACGTCGCGCTGGCGGATCAATTGATGTTCTATTCTCTTGGCCTCAGTTACATCAGAGTAAATTGTCACAAATCCGTAAATCGCACCGCCAAATTTGAATGGAAATCCCTCAATTTGCACGGTTCTACCGCCGGTCAGGTTTCGCTCAAACCGGTGTGCTTCAAACTTGCGAGCAAGTGTTACCTGCGCCTGAACCTGATCTTCCGGGTTGCCTGGACCATATTCACCACGCTGCGCGTTGTACCGTATGAAATCCTCGAAAAGTGCGTACCGGTGAACCAGGCTTTGCGGAAAGCCCAGGATTTCATGAAAGCGACGGTTCCAAAGGATCAGTCGAAGGTCTTTGTCAATGACGCTGACACCTTGAGGTAATACGTCGAGCAGCGACTGCAGTTGGGTAATGACTTCTTCGCGTTCGCTTTCTATTCTCTTTTCACGTGAAATATCATGAAATGTCCCGGCCAGTTTCGAGGCGGACGACGCGCCTACAAGCGGGGCACCACGAACTAACATGGTGGCACCCTCGACCGTAGGGTTGTCGACTTTGAACTCGACATTGAAATCAAGCCTCCTCGTGGCTGCATGGTCCAGCGTTGTCTGCAAACGCCTGCGTTCGATGCCGCTGAGAACGTCAAGCAGCGAGTTCGCAGAGCTTGCAGGCATTCCAGAAATCAAATGCAGCAGATCAAGTGATGTGGATGGTACATATATCTTGCGCGTCTGGGCATCGTATTCCCAATAGCCAACGCGGCCAATCCGCTGTATTACCTCAACCTGCTGTTTCTCGTCGCAACTATTGTGTGCTTCTGAATGCATGTTGTCTCTCAGGCGTGGCCCCTGTGGCACCGTAAAAGTTGGCACAGGACGGATGGTAGCTCCTGCGCATCAACAATCGAAAGTTTTTTCGATTCGAAAGTTGCTGCGTTCTGGATCTCTGCGTGCCAGGGCTGTGCTCCCGATGGCACGCACATGCCCATATCCAAGGCGGCTTTGCGGTGAACAAATCGACTTCGCCAATCGCAGAACTTGATCTGGACCGGAATTAGTGGATCCGCATTGGCAACGATGTTATCCCTCAATCGGCCGGTTTGTGCTTTATGCTTATCGGTAAACGCCCTATTACGGTACACCGAATGAATTTGATCCAGATTTACGACTCAACTCTGAGAGATGGCGCACAAGCACAAGGAATCTCCTATTCGGTCGAAGACAAAGTAAAAATCGTCCTCCAACTCGATGCACTCGGAGTCGCTTACATCGAGGCCGGCAATCCAGGCTCGAACCCCAAGGATCTGGCCTTTTTTCAGCGGCTCAGCCAGCTCAAGCTGCAGCACAGCCGTGTCATTGCGTTTGGCAGCACGCGCAAGGTCGGCATTCGGGTGGAGGACGATGAAGGCTTGCGATCCCTACTGAGTGCAGGCACTCCGGCCGTCGCCATCTTCGGTAAGAGCTGGAACTATCAGGTGACCTCGATTCTGCGCACCACGCTGGAAGAAAACCTGTCGATGATCGGCGACACGATCCGGTATCTAGTGGGCCAGGGTAAAGAGGTGGTTTTTGATGCTGAACACTTCTTCGATGGCTACAAGGCCGATGCGAACTACGCAATGGCGACACTCGCTACTGCAGCCCAGGCAGGTGCCGAATGTCTGTGCCTGTGTGATACCAACGGTGGCAACTTTCCCCACCTCATTGCCGAGGTTACCAGCCAGGTTGTCGAACGTTTTCCGGATTGCGCGATCGGTATCCATTGTCACAACGATTGCGAGATGGCGGTGGCCAATTCAGTCGTGGCGGTGCAAGCCGGCGCCACCCAGGTCCAGGGCACCATCAACGGCATTGGTGAACGCTGCGGCAACGCCAATTTATGCGCCATCATTCCCAATCTCGAACTAAAGCTGGGCAAATCCTGCTTGCCCTCGGGTAGCCTGGTGCACCTGACCAGCACGGCGCGCTTCGTCAGCGAAGTTGCCAACATGCCTCCCAACGATAAGGCGGCCTATGTGGGCAGCGACGCTTTCGCCCACAAGGGCGGCATGCACATTGACGCTGTCCACAAGAACCCCGTGTCCTACGAGCACATTGATCCCGAGCAGGTGGGCAACTCGCGCCGCATCCTGATGAGCGAGGTCGCCGGGCGCAGCATGTTGCTCAAGCGTATTCGCGAACTCGACGCGACGCTGACCAAGGACTCACCGGCGACCCAGGCGATTGTCGACCGGCTTAAGGAACTGGAGCACGAGGGCTATCAGTTCGAAAGCGCCGAGAGTTCTTTCGAGCTTGTTGTCCGCAAGTTGCTTGGCATGCACCAACCGTTCTTCTCGATGCGTGAGTTCCAGGTGATTGTCAACGCACCATCAAGCTCGCCCAACAACTCCAATGCGCTCATCAAGATTACAGTAGACGGGCAGGAAGAAATTGCTGCTGCCGAGGGAGATGGACCGGTCAACGCGCTCGATCGAGCCGTGCGCAAGGCACTCGAGCGCTTCTACCCGCGCTTGCGCGAAATGAACCTGATTGACTACAAAGTGCGCGTACTGGATTCTGACAAGGCCTCTGCGGCCAAGGTCCGGGTGCTGATCGAGAGCTCGGACGCCAGTGCCCAGTGGACTACCATCGGCGTCTCTACCAACATCATTGATGCCAGCTGGCAGGCGCTGGTCGATTCGATCGAGTTCAAGTTGCTGCGTGATCAGGAAGTCGCTGACGCAAACTGACCGGCTAAGCTGGTCGCCGTCGGGTCCCAAGCTATCGCTGACGCCTTTTCTCGAGGGAATTCAAGGCCCATGATCCGGCATTGGCTTGAGAATCACCAGTTTGAGTTGCGTCTGCTCCACTGGATGCAGCGTGACTTGCTGGTAGCTGATCAGACCGCGCGACGGATGGCGGAAGTTGCGCGGCCCGCCCTGGCGTTCAAGTACATCGTGCTGCTTCCAGAAGCGACCAAATTCGGCGCTTCCAGCCGTGAGTTCAGCCACCAGTTGTTGCAGCGCGGGCTCTTCAAAGCGGGTACGGCAATCGGCACGGAATTCGGCAGCGATGCGGCGCGCGCGCACTTCCCAATCGTCAATAAGAGTGCGCGCCGACGGGTCCAGAAAGACGTAGCGCAGCAGGTTGGGTTGGTTGCGCTGTGTCACGTCCAGCCAGCCGATAAACAGCGCACTGGCCGGCGGGTTCCAGGCCAGCAGATCCCAATACGGCCCCATCAGGTAGGCCGGTGTGGCAATGTCGCCCAGCATCGCTACCAGAAGGTCTGGAACGGCGGTGTCCGACGCCTCGGCCTCGTCGGATACGCGCCGCCCTGCCATCTCGAACAAATAGGCACGCTCCGAGCGCGTCAGCTTGAGTGCGCCTGAGAGCCGCCCCAGTGCTTCGGCCGACACATTGACCTCGCGCCCCTGCTCGATCCAGGTGTACCAGGTCGGGCTGATGGCGGCCAGTTGCGCGACTTCCTCTCTGCGCAGACCACGCGCCCGACGCCGCTGCCCCCCGGGGAACCCAAAGGCCTCGGGCACGCAGCGCTCGCGCAGCACCTTCAAAAACTCACCCAGTTCCTTGCGCCGTGTGAGCAGGTCGGTAGTCATGTTTTGCTAAGGTGTTATTTATAATACTAGTATAAATAATAGACTTGTTATGGTACTGCATAGTCTTTAGGATTGCGCCTCGCACCCGTTCTGGCGCTCAATTCTGCCGATTTGGCGCTTGGAAAGGGTTTGGTTTTCTTCCACACATCTTTTTGGGGACACGCCATGACCGGCAAGACGCTTTACGACAAGTTATGGGATCCGCATGTGGTCCGTCAGGAAGAGGACGGCACCTGCCTGCTCTACATCGACCGCCATCTCATGCACGAAGTGACCAGCCCGCAAGCCTTTGAGGGGCTGCGCCTGGCACAGCGCAAGGTGTGGCGCAGCGAATCCATCGTTGCCGTACCCGACCACAACACGCCCACCAAGGACTGGGATTTGGGCATCACGGACCCCGTCTCCAAATTGCAGGTTGATACGCTGCACACCAACATCCTGGAGTTTGGTGCCTTGGTGTATTTCCCGTTCAAGCACAAAAACCAGGGCATCATTCACGTGATTGCCCCGGAAAACGGCGCCATCCTGCCGGGCATGACGGTGGTTTGCGGCGACAGCCACACCGCCACGCATGGCGCTTTTGGCGCACTGGCGCACGGCATTGGCACCTCGGAAGTGGAGCATGTGCTGGCCACCCAGACGCTGGTGCAAAAGAAGTCCAAGGCCATGCAGGTCAAGGTCGAGGGTGCGCTCGGAGTCGGGGTGGGAGCCAAGGACGTGGCGCTGGCCGTGATCGGCCGCATCGGCACCGCCGGCGGCACAGGCTACTGCATCGAGTTTGCGGGTTCGGCAATCCGTGGGCTCTCGATGGAAGGGCGCATGACGCTGTGCAATCTGGCGATTGAGGCCGGAGCCCGCGCAGGCATTGTGGCCGTGGACGAAAAGACCATTGCCTACCTGGAAGGCAGGCAGTACGCCCCCAAGGGTGACGACTGGACACAAGCCGCGGCCGTCTGGAAGAACCTGCACTCGGATGCCGACGCGCGCTTTGATTCGGTAGTGGAGATCAACGCTGCCGAGATTGCGCCGCAGGTGACATGGGGCACCTCGCCCGAGCAGGTGCTTGCCGTAACCGGCAAGGTGCCCAATCCGGCCAGCGAAAGCGATGCCACCAGGCGCGCAGGCATTGAGCGTGCTCTGAACTACATGGGTTTGAAGGCCGATACCCTTATCACAGATATTGTCATCGACAAGGTCTTCATCGGATCGTGCACCAACTCACGCATTGAAGATTTGCGCTCGGCCGCTGCCGTGGCGCGTGGCCACAAGGTGGCCAAGAACGTCAAGCTGGCGTTGGTGGTGCCCGGCTCAGGCATTGTCAAACGCCAAGCCGAAGCTGAAGGGCTGGACAAGATCTTTACCGAAGCCGGTTTTGAGTGGCGCGAGCCGGGCTGCTCGATGTGCCTGGCCATGAACGCCGACCGTCTGGAGCCAGGTGAGCGCTGTGCCTCCACCTCCAACCGCAATTTCGAAGGGCGTCAGGGCCAGGGTGGGCGCACCCATCTGGTGAGCCCGGCCATGGCGGCAGCTGCTGCCATCGCAGGCCATTTTGTCGATAGCCGCAGCGCATAAGGAGCAACCAATGAAAGCCTTTACCAAACTTCATGGGCTCGTGTGCCCGCTTGATCGCGCCAATGTGGATACCGATGCGATCATTCCCAAGCAGTTTCTCAAGTCGATCAAGCGCTCGGGCTTCGGACCCTACCTGTTCGATGAATGGCGCTACACCGACCATGGCGAGCCCGACATGGACTGCACGAACCGGCTCAAGGTAGCCGACTTTGTGCTCAACCAGCCGCGCTTCGCGGGTGCGCAGGTGCTGCTGGCGCGCGACAACTTTGGTTGCGGCTCGTCGCGCGAGCACGCACCGTGGGCAATTGAGGACTACGGCTTTCGGGTACTGATTGCGCCGTCGTATGCCGACATCTTTTTCTCCAACACTTATAAAAACGGCCTTTTGCCGATCATCGCGTCGAGTGAAATCGTCGATCGTCTGTTTGCCGAATGCGCGGCCACGCCGGGCTACAGCCTTGACGTGGATCTGGCAGCGCAAACCGTGGCCACCCCGTCGGGCTTTTCGTTCTCCTTTGACATCACGCCGCACCGCAAGCATTGCCTGCTCAACGGTCTGGACGAAATCGGCCTGACCCTGGTGCACAGCGAAGAGATTCGCGGCTTTGAGGCGCGCCATCGCGCCGCTCAACCCTGGCTGTTTGCCTGATCCACACCTCTCCAACACAAGGAACCTGATATGAAAATCTGTTATCTCCCCGGGGACGGAATTGGCCCCGAGATCATGGCCCAAGCGCTGCGCGTGCTCGACATTCTTGCAGCCGACGGTATCAAGATTGAACGTGAAGAAGGGTTGCTGGGCGGCGCCGCAGTTGATGCTGCTGGTTCACCCTACCCGGAGTCAACACAAAAGCTGGCGCGCGCTGCCGATGCTGTTTTGCTGGCGGCCGTGGGCGGCCCCAAGTGGGACGTGCTGGAGCGCCCCCTGCGCCCGGAGCGCGGCCTGCTGGGCATTCGCAAAGACCTCAACCTGTTTGCCAACCTGCGTCCGGCGGTGCTGTACCCCGAACTGGCCAACGCATCCTCCTTGAAGCCGGAAATAGTCTCCGGCCTGGACATTCTGATCGTGCGCGAACTCACCGGCGACATCTACTTTGGCGAGCCGCGCGGCATCACCCATGAAAATGGAAAGCGTGTCGGGCGCAACACCATGATCTACGACGAAGACGAAATTCGCCGCATTGCCCGCGTGGCCTTTGAAGCAGCGCGCAAACGCAGCCGCAAGCTGTGCTCGGTGGACAAGATGAACGTGCTGGAGACCACCCAACTCTGGCGCGATGTGGTGATTGAAGTCTCTGCCGACTACCCTGATGTGGAACTCAGCCACATGCTGGTGGACAACGCCGCCATGCAACTGGTGCGCGCTCCCAAGCAGTTTGACGTGATGGTTACGGGCAATATGTTTGGCGACATTCTCTCGGACGAAGCGTCCATGTTGACAGGTTCGATTGGCATGCTGCCCTCGGCCTCGCTCGACGAAAAAAACAAGGGTATGTTCGAGCCCTGCCACGGCTCAGCACCCGACATCGCAGGCAAGAACCTCGCCAATCCGCTGGCGATGATTCTCTCAACCGCAATGATGTTCCGATACAGCTTTGCCGACGAAGCCACCGCCACACGCATTGAAAATGCCGTGAAAGCGGTGCTAGCCAGTGGCCTGCGCACCGGAGACATCTACGAGGCAGGCACGCGCCGCGTTTCCTGCAGCGAAATGGGCGATGCGGTCGTAGCGAATCTGTCCCGATAGTAGGGGTGAATCTGGGCCTCAAGACACAGGTGTTCCGTCTCCCAGCCCAAGAATGCACGCCGTAATGACCGAGGGATCGCTTGGTGCGCCGCGCGGCAATTGCTCACCAAGCGACAGCTGATGCCCCACGCATCAGCCGCGCCAGAAAGAGAAAGCTTGTTTCGGTGCATCCAGCCTCCGAACCTCGCATGGCTGACCTCATCCGCTGTTTCTTTGATCCAAGCAGAAACGTTGCCTGACCCGAGATCGGTATCAAACCATTCGGTGCTCGATCCGTTGGCGTGCACCTTGTGAAACACCGCAGGCTTTCGAATCTCGGCAAAAGCCGCTCAACGCATCACTTTCGACACATCGACCTCCGGCACTTCACCGGTATCCAATTCAGGGCGCCGAGAATTTGGCGCCCCTGCAGTTGCCAATGACCAACTTGGTACTGCGGTGAGTCGGGCAACTCAGAGCGCTGCTCACCTGACGTCCGAAATAAGTGATAAAAAAGTACATTAATATCAAAATATAACAATGAATATTCAAAATATGCTAACATTTTCCAATAAATAGTCGAATCTGCTCGGCATGAAGAGTTCCATGGTTAAGAACGTTGACAAGTCGTTTTTCACGACTCGCGAGGTTGCGGGCATTTTGCATATCTCGATCGGTACCGCGCAGTTGTGGTCCGAAAACGGAATGCTGCGCGCCTGGAAGACTCCCGGTGGCCACCGTCGGGTGACTCGGGAATCGGTTGAGAAACTGCTTCGTACCAAGTCGGAAACGGTGCCTGCAACGTCCTTGACGGCTATCGATACCATTCGCCGGTTGCGTGTGCTGGTGGTTGAAGATGATGAGAGCCTGTTGCTGCTCTATCAGACCAACATGTCTCGTTGGCCAATGACGCCTGACGTCACGGTTGCCAATAACGGTATCGACGCGCTTCTGATGGTGGAGCGCATGAATCCGGACTTGCTCGTGGTCGACTTGATGATTCCCGGCATCGACGGATTCATGATGCTGCAGATATTGCGCGCCAATCCCAGGTATGCCGAAATGACCATGGCGGTTGTCAGTGGGCTCGACCACGCTGAGATCATTCGCAGAGGCGGTGTGCCCGATGGGGTTGTGGTGCTGCCTAAGCCGGTTCCGTTCGCGGAGTTGCTTGACATGGCCAACAGGATTGAGATGCGACGCCGTGCGGTCGTTGGCCAGAGTACACCATGACGCTGGGCTTGAACTCAAAGTTGCAACAGGGAATGCTTGAAGGAGTCATTCTCCTCAACGGGCAGGGCCAGGTGATGGACTTCAATCCTGCAGCGCTTCCTTGGCTGCACTGCGCGATGGGTGCAACGCAGCAACTACGGCATCACATAGACATGGTAGTGCAGGGTGGTGCAAGCCTTCCGGAGATTGCGGAGTGTCTTCACATGACTGACCCTGTCCTGGTGAGTCACAAGGTGTATCTCTGCGAGGCAGGAACCGAGGGCTATGCGTTGTTCATTGCCGAGCCTGAAATCCGCGCAAGTGTCCCTGCCATGGCACAGGCCGACACCGACTTCTTCAGACTGTTATGCGCAGAGAGCAGACATCAATTGTCGCAAGTCTGCGAACTGCTCCATGGTGCAACTGGAAGCGCCTTCCCAGGGCATGAATCGGCGGCAGTGGCCCAATTTGATCGGCTCAGCCGGCTGCTGGTCGCGTTTGACCAACTCTCGAGATTGCACCGACCCGATGCCTTTACTTTGGGCGACAGGCTTTCCGTGGCGTCGTTGCTTGACGACGTACTTAAGGAAATGCCCTCACCCGCCTGCGAGTATCAAATCCGGTCTCCAGAGGGAGAGCGAACTCAGCTGCAAAGTCCAGTCTATGGTGATGCCGGCTGGTTGAAATGCATGTTCAACACGCTTCTCGGAGCCATCGGGGAGAGCGCTCCGTCTCATAGCAAGGTGGAAATCAGGGTTCGCCAGAGCGGTCGTTACTCGGTTGTGAGCAGCCATTACACCCACCGGACCTGTGCACCCGGTACTGGGGGCGGCCGCGGGCTGGGCAATGCCAGCGGTGTTTTGCACCTGGATACAGACATTGGCATCCAGATTGCATCCCGGATTGCGGAGATGCATGGTGGGCAACTGGCGATTACGGGTCTGGACCCATCGCCCGCAGATGAGGCGGTGCGGGGTATTGAATCATTCACGTTGCTTTTGCCCACCAGCGCACCGGCACAATCAGGCGAAAGTCCGGCATGCAAGCTCTGCATTGCCAAGCTTCAGACCGAGAAATATGCCACTGATCTTGCTTCGCTCATGCCGAGTCGGCCTGACGGTTCAGAAATGTCAGAAGCAGAATTGCAAATGCTTGCCCATATTTCAGTTTCTTGAATGAACCACACAACCTAACGCTGTTTCACGAAAAGGACTCACCATGAACAAGGTACTAATCGTTGACGATCAACCGGAGATCCACAAGCTGCTTGCCATTACGCTGGGTAATGA
>CAIPGC010000215.1 GCA_903864505.1 uncultured beta proteobacterium
CGTGAGCATGTCGTTGATGGTGTAGTTGCGCACATGACCCATGTGCAGCTTGCCGCTGGGGTAGGGCAGCATGGAGCAGGCGTAGTACTTCTTCTTCGACGTGTCTTCTGTTACGCGGTAGGCGTCAAACCCGTTCCACAGGGGCTGCGCCCAGTGGTCTTGAGCGGCTTTCTCAACGTCGAGGTGCTGGTATTTGTCATGCATGGCGGATGGGGCGTCCCGGAGGCTGCCAGAAGAAAACTTCGAGTGAATAGGGTGAGATTTTAGGCGCTTGCCGCATCAGCGCGGCGTGGCGGGCGGCATTTCAGCGACAAAACCGATCCGGTGCAGTCCCGCCTTATGTGCAATGCCCATGACCTCGACCACACGACCATAGGGCACCTCGGCATCCGAGCGCAACTGCAACTCGGTGTCCGGGTTCTGCTGGGCCGCCTGGGCCAGCGCCAGCGCCAGCGTCTCGCCCTCCATGGGCCGGTCACCGACAAACACTTGACCACCCTTGTTAATGGACAACGCCACAAACCCGGAATCTGACATGCTGCTGGTGGCCTCAGACTTCGGCAAGTCGACCTTGACTGCCCCCACCAGCAAGGGTGCCGTGATGATGAGAATAACGACCAGCACCAGCATCACATCCACCAAGGGGGTCATGTTGATGTCACTCATGGGCTGTGGCCCCGGGCTGCGCTCCAATCTGCCGAAGGACATACGGAACTTACCCCTGGTTTTCAGCGGGTTGGGTGATCAGCAGGTCGCGCAGGTCGCGGGCAAAGCCTTCCAGGTCGGCTTCAATGCGGCCTATGGTACGGCCCATCACGTTGTAAGCGAGCACCGCAGGAATCGCCACGGTCAGTCCCGCAGCAGTCATGATGAGCGACTCGCCCACCGGACCCGAAATTTTGTCGATGCTGATCTGGCCGGCCCCGGCAATACCAATCAGTGCATGGTAAATGCCCCACACGGTGCCGAGCAATCCGACAAACGGCGCAGTGGCACCCACAGTCGCCAGCAACACCTGGCCCCATTGCAACTTGATCAGTACCGCGTGCAGCGCATCGCGCAGCACACGCGTGAGCCGTTGGGACGCATCTCCAGCCGCCGCCAGTGTGCCCGCCGCTCTGATTTGAGTAACTTCCACCAGGGGACACACCAGCCCTTCGCGGTCAAAAGCGTGCAGTGTACGCAAACCGCCTTCCACGCTGCTTGCCTGCCAGAAGGCCGCGGTGCAACGCGGAACATCCCGAAGCACACGCTGCAGCAGCCAACTCTTCCATAAAATAACGACCCAACTTCCCACAGACATGGCCAGCAATACCAGCGCCACACCGCTGCTGACTGCATCCCCTCTGAAAAGCAAGTCCCAGGTATTCATCGCAGGCCCAGCACATCGGCCATATCGAACAGCCCCGTTTGTCGCTGCGCCACAAAACGGACCGCACGCAGGCTTCCCTGTGCGTAGGTCGCCCGACTCGACGACTTGTGGCTGATTTCAATGCGCTCGCCGGTTCCGGCAAACAGCACCGTATGGTCGCCAACAATATCGCCACCGCGAATCGTGGCAAAGCCAATACTGGAGGGGTCGCGCTCGCCAGTGACACCCTCGCGCGCATAGACCGCACAATCCTTCAGGTCGCGGCCCAGCGCATTGGCAATAACCTCTCCCATTTTGAGTGCGGTCCCTGAAGGTGCGTCGACCTTGTGCCGATGGTGCGCTTCGATGATTTCAATGTCATAACCGCTGGACAGCGCCTTGGCGGCCATTTCCAGCAGCTTGAGTGTCACATTGACACCCACACTCATATTGGGCGCCATGACAATGGCAATGTCTTTAGCGATGGCCGCAATCTCGGCTTTTTGCGACTCGGTGAACCCGGTGGTTCCAATCACCGCCGCGACCCCCAATTCACGGCAAACCTTAAGGTGCTCCAGCGTACCCTCCGGGCGTGTGAAATCGATCAGTGACTGGCAGTTCTTCAACCCATCACGCAGATCCGCCGTGATCGAAATACCCGTGACTTGCCCAGCATAGGCACCAGCATCCAACCCGATGGATGCGCTGCCGGCAATATCCAGAGCGCCCGCAAGGGTGAAGTCATCTGCCGCACGGACGGCATCCACCAGCATCTGGCCCATGCGACCGGAGGCGCCAGCAATTGCAACTCGGTAGTTCATCACCAATGCATCCAGAAGAAGAAATCAGCGGACTGCTGACTCGAGTGGGGGGTAATTGGCAGGAGCATTACCCGCCGCACTGGACGGTGCAGGTGGTTTGGGTGCAACCGGGAAGGCGCTCAGACTCTCCGGTGATGCCTCCAGCACAGGGGACCCCTTTGCGGAAAATTTGGAGTTCAGGGTCGCTGCAAATTCTGACTCGCTTGGCAGTTCATCAGACTCAACGCGCTCCATCGCATCGTTCTTGAAGAATATGGTTACTTTGCGCGATTGCGGTGCGACTCCCTGGCGCTTGAGGGTGAAAACGTAATCCCACCGATTGGCATGAAAGACGCTGGTCAGCAGCGCTGTTCCAAGCACATCCCGCACCTGGGTGCGTGCCATTCCGGGCTTGAGGGCGGCAACCTGTTCTCGCGTGACCACATTGCCCTGAACCACATCCATGGTGTAGGGCGTGACCACCCCCGCCACCGTCTTGCTGGCGAAATCCAGGCTTCCGCAACCCACCAGCATGGCGCCAGCCGTGAGTACAGCCAAGGTGAGACGGAGACTGCAGCGGGTGAGATCTGACATGAGTGCTTACCGGGGATATGATCATGCGATTGTAGCGGTTGGGCCCTGCCGCACGCCCCTGTGGCCCCTCATTGGAGAGACACCCGTGACCAACATTGACGAATTGAAAAGCACCGGACTCAAGGCCACCATACCGCGACTCAAAATACTCGAAGTATTTCAACGCGGCAGAAACCGCCACATGACAGCGGAGGATGTTTTTCGCCTGCTACTGGAGGAGCAATCCGACGTGGGGCTGGCCACCGTGTACCGGGTGCTGACGCAGTTTGAACAGGCCGGAATTCTTTGCCGCAGCCATTTCGAAAGCGGCAAGGCCGTATACGAACTTGACGAGGGGCAACATCATGACCACCTGGTGTGCCTGGATTGTGGTTTGGTGGAGGAGTTCTACGACGCCGAAATCGAAAAGCGTCAACATCAGGTTGCCAGAGTCAAAGGGTTCGCCATTGCGGACCATGCGTTAAGCCTGTATGCCAACTGCACCAAGACAGACTGCCGCAACCGGACCAACACGCCGTAGTTTGGCTTACGTTCCGTGGCTCATGGCCTTGCGGTGGCGCTCGACGAACTCCTGGTAGGTATCGATTCCGCGCAATTGCAAAATCGTGTTGCGTACCGCAGCCTCCACCAGCACAGCGATATTGCGGCCAGCTACCACCTGAATCACGACCTTCCGCACCGGTACGCCTAACACGTCCTGCGTGAGGGGTTCGTAAGGAATTCGCTCGTACTCGCGCTCCAGTGTCTCCCTGCGAACCAGATGAACAATCAACTTGAGTCGCATTTTGCGGCGCACCGCCGTTTCACCAAAGATGCCTCGGATGTCCAGCAGCCCGATGCCACGCACTTCCAGCAGGTTTTGAAGCAACTCCGGGCAGCGCCCTTCAATCGTGGTCTGGTTGATGCGGTAGAGGTCTACAGCATCGTCAGCCACCAAACCGTTTCCACGTGAAATCAGTTCCAGGCCGAGTTCGCTCTTGCCCAGTCCGGACTCGCCGGTGATCATGACCCCGAGTCCCAATATGTCCATGAATACACCGTGCATGGAAAGGCGGTCGGCAAAGTGTTTGGACAGGTACGCCCGCAATACGTCAATCACGAAGGCGGAAGATTCCTTGGTCGCAAACATGGGAAGCTGTGCCCGCTCGCACATGGATAGCAGCGCTGCAGGAGCCACCTGGCCATCAGCCAGGACCACCACTGGAGGCTCCAGGGTGACGATGCGAGCAATTCGCCGTGCACAGTCGTCCGCAGTGTCATTGGTAAGGTACGCAACCTCACGCTCTCCGAGAATTTGTACGCGATAGGGGTGGATGTAGTTCAGATAGCCGACCAAGTCGGCCCCGGAACGGGCGGCACGCACCGCCACTTCATCAAAGCGACGCTCGGATGCCCCCAAGCCAGCTACCCACTCCCAGCGCAACCGCCCACGAAATTCTTCAAAAAGAACGTCGGCACTGACAACGGTAGGTTTCACAAAAAACCTTCAGCTTAGGGGCAGCAGATCACACGGTCTGCGCCGGATGCCAACCCGCGATCAGTCCGTGCAAGCCCGGTGCATCGGTGCAGGCAATGAGGCTTTGCCGCAATGTGGCATCGCTGAGCAGTTCGGCGATCTCGGACAATATTTCAAGATGCCGCTGCGTAGCCGCCTCTGGCACCAACAAGAAGATCAACAAACTCACCGGCTGTTCATCCGGCGCCTCAAAGGGGATGGGATGGGCCAGTTGGAACACCGCAGCCATAGGGAACTTCAGTCCCTTGATACGTCCATGCGGTATGGCCACGCCATGGCCCAATCCGGTCGACCCCAAACGCTCGCGCGAAAACAGGCTGTCGGTCACCAGTGCACGGCTTAGTCCGTGCAAATTTTCGAACATCAGACCAGCTTCTTCAAAGGCGCGTTTCTTGCTGGAGACATCTACCTGCGCCAGCACTTGCGTAGGTGACAGGATAGTAGCGAGTCGGTTCATGGTGTGGGACAGATTATGCACACAAAAAAACCGCCTATGAGGAGGCGGTTCGCTCAGTCAAATGCGCTTACTGGACGATGCGCTTCGTTGTGCTGTGGTGATGCTCCTGCACGCGGCCCTTGTGGCGCACCACCTGACGGTCGAGTTTATCGACCAACTCGTCAACCGCAGCGTACAGGTCTTCGTGAGAACTCTCGGCAAACATGTCTCCGCCCTTGACGTGAATATTGCATTCGGCGCGTTGCCGTTTCTCCTTTTCCTTCTGTTTCTCAACGGTAAGAAGCACCTTGACGTCAACTACCTGGTCAAAGTGCCGTATGACTCGATCTAGCTTGGTCGTCACATAACTGCGCAGGGCCGGGGTAACTTCAAGATGGTGACCGCTGATCGTCAAATTCATAAATAGCCTCCAATTGCTCTCGGGTTAAAAATCTTTCCGCCAAATGCAGGAAGAACGGAAATCAAAATAATAATTTGATCGCCGTAAAACCACTATGCGCCCGAAATCGCGTTATTGCAACGCCTATTTCGCTACCGCACTGCAGCATGTTGACACTGGGCAGAACTGGCCTTTATCGGCTGACCAATACCCCTTGCACGGTGCGATAATTGACGGATTGCATGGAGAGCACTCTTTAATTGGGGTCAGATTCCAATTGATCGAAAGCTTCAAGCCACAGTCATCGTTCGCACCGCCATGCTCAATATCTTTACTCTCGCCAATGGACGACTCTTTCAGGAAGAGATTGAGTCGCTGGAAGAGCTTTCGCAATTCCACCCCATTTGGGTCGACCTGGAGTCTCCTACTCCGGAAGAGAAGCGCTGGGTCAAGCAGTACTATGGCCTGTCCATTCCGGAAGATGCGATGGACGAGGACATCGAAGAGTCGGCGCGCTTCTATGAAGAAGACAACGGCGATCTCCATATCCGTAGCGACTTTCTAATTGCCGACGACGACGAGCCGCGCACGGTGCGGGTTGCGTTCATTCTGAACCAGTTCAATGACCAGCACAAAAGCAAGGGGGTTTTATTTTCGATCCACGATGAGGACGTACCCGTTTTTCGCCTGCTGCGCCTGCGCGCGCGCAGAGCACCCGGATTGATCGAAGACGCAAAGGAAGTGCTACTGAAGTTGTTTGACGCAGACGCGGAGTATTCTGCGGACACGCTCGAAGGCATCTACGACGAGTTGGAAAAAGTCAGCAACAAGGTGTTGTCAGGCGACGTGACCGATGCCATGGCCGGCGAGGTGCTGGGCTCAATCGCACGGCACGAAGACATGAATGGACGCATCCGCCGCAATGTGATGGACACCCGCCGCGCCGTGAGTTTCATGATGCGTAGCAAGATGCTTAACGGTGAACAGTTTGAAGAGGCACGGCAAATTTTGCGCGACATTGACTCGCTTGATTCCCACACCGCATTCCTGTTTGACAAGATCAACTTCTTGATGGACGCGACCGTGGGTTTCATCAATATCAACCAGAACAAGATCATCAAGATCTTTTCCGTGGCCAGCGTCGCCTTGTTGCCTCCGACACTGATCGCCAGCATCTACGGCATGAACTTCAAATTCATGCCCGAACTCGACTGGGCAGTGGGCTACCCCTTTGCACTTGCATTGATGGTCGGGAGCGCTCTGGTCCCCATGTGGTACTTCCGCAAGCGCGGTTGGCTGAAGTAATCCAGCCAACCACCACATCGCAGCCATGAAGGTTGACGGCCACGCCTACCGGACGATCTGGCTCAAGCCAGAAGACCCTCGCATTGTGCAGGTCATCGATCAGCTCAAATTGCCGCATGCATTTGAGGTCAAGAACCTGGTCTGCCTGGAAGACGCACGGCGCGCCATCAGCGACATGACCGTGCGTGGTGCCGGCCTCATTGGCGCCTGTGCGGCTTATGGCATGTACTTGGCGGCGTTGGAAGCTTCTGACACTGGCTTCGATGCCTTTCTCCAGCAGGCCGGTGCAATACTCAAAGCGACCCGTCCAACTGCAAGCAATCTGGCATGGGCCGTTGACCGCATGCTGGGTACCCTTTCAAACGGTGCCGCTCCCGCAATCCGGCGCATCCTTGCCAAGGAAACCGCCAACGCCATCGCCGACGAAGACATTGAACACTGCCGCAATATTGCTGCACACGGACAGGGGCTTATTGCCGCAATTGCACAGCGCAAGCCGGGGCAGGTTGTCAATATCCTGACGCACTGCAACGCCGGTTGGCTGGCGTTCGTCGATATCGGCTCCGCGACCGCACCGATCTACGCCGCGCATGATGCAGGTATCGCGGTGCACGTCTGGGTAGACGAAACGCGCCCCCGCAACCAGGGTGCCAGCCTGACCGCATGGGAATTGGGCCAACACGGTGTGCCGCACACGCTGATTGCCGACAATGCCGGCGGACATCTGATGCAGCACGGACTGGTGGACGTGGTAATCACCGGAGCCGACCGAGTTACCCGCAACGGTGATGTGGCCAACAAGATCGGCACATACCTCAAGGCACTGGCCGCACGCGACAACCAGATCCCCTTCTATGTGGCCTTACCCTCCTCCACCTTCGACTTTTCTCTGCGCGACGGAATAGCGCAGATTCCGATTGAGGAGCGCGATCCGGATGAAGTGCGTTACATAAGCGGCCAGACCACGCACGGTCTGGTCGAGTCGGTAAGGATCTGCCCAACCAGCACGCCCGCACGCAACTGGGGCTTTGATGTCACACCCGCTCGACTAGTGACCCAGCTTATTTGCGAGCGTGGTCTCTGTAATGCCAATGAGGCTGCCATTCTGTCGTTGTTTCCGGAGCACTGCTGAGATGCGATCCAGCGAGGACGATGGGGTCGTCAAGTACAGCAGTGAGCGCCGCGATGGAGTGGTGTCTGACACCATCAATTTGAGCGAACTCATCCGTGCCCGCACTACCCTTTTCGATTTGGGTCTGATTGGTGCGTATCCCGATGGGATCGGCTACGGCAACCTGAGCCTCCGTACGGCAGGCAATCAGTTTGCGATCACAGGGAGTGCGACCGGCAGTCAGCGGGAATTGACCCGCACGCAGTTTTGTCTGGTTGAATCATTTTCACTGGACGACAACCGCGTTCAATCCCTGGGTATTTTGCACGCCTCGTCAGAGGCTATGACCCACGGGGCCATCTACGCCAGCCAATGCGCTGCCCACTGCGTGATGCACATTCATAGCCGCATCCTGTTCGATGCACTGCTCCGCCAGGGTCAACCAGCAACACCCGCCGATATCTCCTACGGCACACCCGCCATGGCACATTCATTGGCAAGGCTGGCAAGTGAACGATCGCAGTTGCCAGCGCTGTTTGTGATGGCGGGACACGACGAGGGAATCGTCGCATTTGGCACCGATGTTGCGTCCACGTTGGAGCTACTGGTTGAAACATTCGAAAGGACTCATGCATCATGACCAAAATCGGCATCATCGGCGGTAGCGGCCTGGACAACCCGGACATTCTGGAGCATCCGCAAGACCTGCTTGCCAACACCGCATGGGGCACTCCATCTTCTGCTCTCAAAATCGGCAAGATTGCTGGCGTGGACGTTGTGCTGCTGGGTCGTCACGGGCGGGAACATACGATTGCACCCAGCGGAGTCAACTTCCGCGCAAACATTCAGGCTCTGAAAGACGTGGGATGCACCCACATCCTGGCGACTACCGCCGTGGGGTCCCTGCGCGAAGAGATTGGTCGAGGTCATCTGGTGATCATCGACCAGTTCATCGACTTCACCAAACAGCGCTCCATGAGTTTCCACGAAACCTTTGCACCCCACCAACCGGTGCATACGCCCATGGCTGAACCGTTTGATGACCGCCTTAGGGGGTTGCTGACTCAGGTATGTGGCCGGTGCAAATTCGATTTTCACCGCACTGGCACGGTAGTCACCATCGAAGGCCCACGCTTTTCCACACGTGCTGAGTCGAGAATGTTCCGCGCCTGGGGTGCCGACATCATCAACATGTCCACCGCAACCGAAGTCGCGCTCGCCAACGAAGCGGGCATCCCTTACGCTGCGGTCGCCATGAGCACGGACTACGATTGCTGGAAGACCGACGAGGATCCAGTTAGCTGGGACGCCATTCTGTCCGTGTTCCAGAGTAATTCGATGAAGGTAACCCAGTTGCTGATCAGCACGATCCCGCTGATCGCCGACCCGCGAATGTGAGGAGCGCAGCGACTATCGCTATTTGTCGCGCAACTCGCGACGCAAGATCTTTCCAACCGGTGTCTTGGGCAACTCACTGCGGAACTCGATCACTTTTGGCTGTTTGTACCCGGTGAGGTTTTCCTTGCAGAACGCGCGTACATCTGCGTCGCTCAAATTGGGGTCCTTCTTGACTATCACCAGTTTCACGGCCTCACCCGATTTGGCATCAGCTACGCCCACACAGGCACATTCCATCACGCCCGGCATCTGGGACACCACATCTTCCAGTTCCGTCGGAAACACGTTGAAGCCGCTGACCAGAATCATGTCTTTCTTGCGGTCCACGATTTTGAAAAAACCCTTTTCGTCTACCACTCCGATATCCCCGGTCTTGAAGTATCCGTCGGTGGTCATAACCTTGGCCGTTTCATCCGGACGCTGCCAGTAACCAGCCATAACCTGCGGCCCCTTGATCGCGATCTCCCCAGACTGCCCCGCAGCCACCTCATTTCCATCATCGTCCAGCAATTTGATATAGGTGTTGGGCAAGGGTATTCCGATGGTTCCTGTGTACTCGGTCGCAGTCACCACGTTGCAACTGGCCGACGGTGACGTTTCGCTCAGGCCATATCCCTCACAAATCGGGCACCCCGTTTTTTCAAACCACAGCTTGGCAACCGCGCTTTGCACTGCCGTCCCTCCACCAATCGACACCTTGAGGTGGCTCCAGTCCACCGTATTGAAATCCGGATGATTGGCCAAGCCGTTGAACAAGGTGTTCACCGCAGGAAAGGTATGAATGGTGTGCTTGGTCAACTCCTTGAGCACGCCCGGAATATCGCGCGGATTAGGAATCAAGATCAACTTGCCGCCCATGCGCATGGACAGCATCATTCCCACCGTAAACGCAAAGATGTGGTACAGCGGTAACGCGCACACCCCGGTAGTTTGCTCATTGGCTGGAATGCTTCCCATCACCGGACTGTTCCATGCCTCGGACTGCAGCACGTTCGCAATCACGTTGCGTTGCAGCAGCACCGCTCCCTTGGAAATGCCGGTCGTGCCACCGGTGTACTGCAGCACCGCTACGTCGTCCGCTTTAATTTCGGGCTTCTTGAAAGGTGCCTTGGTTCCGCGCGCAATCGCTGCATTGAACCGCACCGCAGTGGGCAAGTTGTAGGCCGGCACCATTTTCTTGACGTTGCGAACGACATAGTTGACCAGTGCTCCCTTGAGCAACCCCAACTGGTCTCCCATGGCACACAACACGACATGCTTGACGGGGGTTGAAGCAATGCATTTCTCCAGGGCCGTCGCGAAATTCTCGATGATGACGATCGCCTTGGCACCCGAGTCCTTGAGTTGGTGCTCCAACTCGCGCGGGGTATACAGCGGATTCACATTCACCACGACGTAACCAGCCCGCAAGATGCCGGCAACCACCACAGGGTACTGTGGCACATTGGGCATCATGATGGCGACCCGGTCCCCTTTGGTCAACCCAAGGGACTGAAGATATCCGGCAAAGGCCTGACTCAGACTATCGGTCTGGGCGTAAGTGATGTCTTTGCCCATGAAGCTGTATGCCACCCGGTCGGCATACTTTTTGAAGCTCTCTTCCATCAACGCCACCAGCGAGGTGTACTGGGTGACGTTGATGTCGGCGGGTACCCCTTTGGGATAACTGCTAAGCCACTTGCGCTCTGTCATGTCGATGATCTCCGTTAGTCAAATCCAACTAACGGCATTGTCGCCCAAGTCAGAGAACTGTAAGCATGTGTTTTCCCTAAGTTCTCAGCTGAAGCATCAGGCTTTGAGGGCCGTCAACACTTCGTCCAGCATTTTCTTGGCATCGCCAAACAGCATGCGGTTGTTCTCTTTGTAGAACAGCGGATTGTCCACGCCGGCATAGCCTGAAGCCATGGAGCGCTTCATCACAATCGATGTCTTGGCTTTCCAGACCTCGAGCACCGGCATTCCCGCGATCGGGCTGTTTGGGTCGTCTTGTGCACCAGGGTTGACGATGTCGTTGGCTCCAATCACCATGACCAGGTCGGTCTTGGGGAAGTCGTCGTTCAATTCATCCATTTCAAACACGATGTCATACGGGACCTTTGCTTCAGCCAGCAACACATTCATATGGCCTGGCATACGCCCAGCCACCGGGTGGATACCGAACCGCACATTGACCCCCTTTTCGCGCAGCAGCTTGGTGATTTCATAGACCGTATGCTGCGCCTGCGCCACCGCCATGCCATAGCCGGGAACAATGATGACGCTCTTGGCTTCGCGCATCAACTCGGCTGTTTCCAATGCAAGGATCGGAAAGACCTCTCCAGCGGGTTGCGCTGCACCACCGGCGGGTGCCGGCGCTGCGCTGGCCGTACCAAATCCGCCGGCAATCACGCTAATAAAGCTGCGCGCCATGGCCTTGCACATGATGTACGACAGGATAGCGCCACTGGAGCCCACCAGGGCACCGGTCACGATCAGCAAGTCGTTGGACAGCATGAAACCGGTCGCAGCTGCAGCCCATCCGGAATAGCTGTTGAGCATGGACACCACCACGGGCATGTCGGCCCCGCCAATTGCCATCACCATGTGGATGCCGAAAAGCAGCGCGATCACGGTCATCACAATCAGCGGCAACATTCCGTCCTGGATCGTGTGGGCGTTCATGAATTCACGACCAAACCAGATCACCACCAACAGGCCCATCAGGTTGATCCAGTGGCGCCCCGGCAGCAATAAGGGGTTGCCGCCGATGCGGCCCGAGAGCTTGCCAAACGCAACAATGGAGCCGGAGAAGGTCACTGCACCAATCAGAATGCCAATGTAAATCTCCATTTCATGGATCGACTTGGCTGCGCCCACAAAGCTCTTGGACGCTTCCGGGTCTATGAAGGTGGAAAAACCCACCAACATCGCTGCCAGACCCACCATGCTGTGCATCAGTGCCACCAGCTCGGGCATCTGCGTCATCTGTACGGTCTTTGCCGCGTACATGCCAATGCTGCCGCCGATCACCATGGCGCCGATGATCCAGGGGATGCCAGCGCCGGTCACTTGTGGGCCGAAGATGGTCGCCAGAACGGCGATGGTCATGCCGATCATGCCGTAGAGGTTGCCCCGCAGCGCGGTCTCCTGGTTGGACAGACCGCCCAGGCTCAGGATGAAAAGTATCGTCGCTCCGATATAGGAGACGGTTGCAAGTTCTGAAGTAAACATGTGCTGCCTCTCTTATTTGCGGAACATGGCAAGCATGCGTTGGGTGACGGCAAAGCCGCCGAACATATTGATGGCGGTGAGCACAATTCCCGCTCCTGCCACCCAGGTGATCAGGCTGTCAGGTCGATTGGCTGCACCGACCAGCGGCGAAATCTGCACCAAAGCGCCGATCGCAATAATGCTGCTGATGGCATTGGTCACGCTCATCAAGGGCGTGTGCAAGGCCGGTTTGACATTCCACACGACCATGTAACCCACAAAACAGGCCAACACAAACACCGTGAAATGTCCCAAAAATTCTTTGGGGGCATTCGCACCAATCAGCCAGAACAACGCTGCTGCCACACCAAACATGATCGCCAGTTTGTTGCCGGCCATCGGTTCGCCGCCACCACCGCCATGTCCATGGCCCCCCTTCTTCGCTGCAGGTGCCGCAGCAGGTTTGGCCGGCGCAGTGGCTGCCACCGGCAGTTTGGGTGCCGGAGCGGGCCACGTGACGCTGCCGTCCTTGGTGACCGTCAGGCCGCGGATGGCATCGTCTTCCATGTTGACGTTGGCAATGCCGTCTTTGGTCTTGCACAGTTCTTCTGAGAGGCGGAACAGATTGGTTGCATACAGCGTCGATGACTGCTTTGCCAGACGCGACGCAAGGTCGGTGTAGCCGACGATCGTCACACCATGTCTTACAACGGACTGGCCAGGTTCCGTCAGCTCACAATTACCGCCCCGTTCAGCGGCCATGTCGACGATCACACTGCCGGGTTTCATGCTTTTGACCATCTCGGCCGTAATGAGCCTGGGAGCGGGTTTGCCGGGAATCAGCGCAGTAGTAATTATGATGTCCACTTCGCGGGCCTGTTTGGCGTACATGTCGCGCTGGGCCTGCTGGAAGCCCTCGCTCATGACCTTGGCGTAGCCGCCGCCGCCGCCGCCCTCTTCCTCAAAGTCAACCTTCACAAATTCGCCGCCCAGTGAGGTGACCTGGTCGGCCACTTCGGCACGGGTGTCGTTGGCGCGCACGATGGCACCCAGGCCCGCTGCGGTACCGATGGCAGCCAAGCCCGCCACGCCGGCGCCGGCGATGAATACCTTGGCAGGCTGAACCTTGCCCGCAGCCGTGATCTGGCCATTGAAGAAGCGCCCGAAAGCATTCGCAGCCTCAATGACGGCACGGTAGCCGGACACGCCTGCCTGCGAGGTCAGTGCATCCATCTTCTGCGCCCGACTCAACATGCGCGGCAGCGCGTCGATGGCCAGCACAGTCGCCTTCTTGGCGGTCAACTGCTGCATCAGTTCGGGGTTCTGCGCAGGCCAGATAAAGCCGATCAGGATGCCACCTTCGCGCATCATGTCCACTTCAGCAGTGGTTGGAACGCATACCTTGAATACGATGTCGGACTCGGCCCACACCTTGGCTGCGCTGTCAACGATCTGTGCGCCGGCTGCGGCGTAAGTCTCGTCGGAAAAGTTCGCTGCATCGCCTGCGCCAGTCTCGACGGACACGGTGAATCCGAGTTTGATGAGCTTTTCCACCACTTCCGGCACCGTAGCGACACGCTTCTCACCGGGGAAGATCTCTTTGGTAACGCCAATTCGCTGCGGCGTTTTGGGTGGGGCCGACGGTGCGGCATTGGCGACAGGGGTGGATCCCGATGTCGTCGCGGTAGGTACGCCAGACTGCATGAAGCGACTCCTCGACTTGATTTTTGCAACAAAGAATACAACACGTCCCAGGTGAAAGAGCCCACCCGGGACGCTGCGGCGGCAAGCTTAACTGAAATTGACTGGGTAACGGGGGGGCCTAACCATGACACAAATCAACAATATTCAATAATTACACCATGAACACGCGCTGGAAACCCCATGTCACTGTCGCCGCCGTCATTGAACACGACGGGCATTTTCTAATGGTTGAGGAAAACACCCGAGACGGCTTTCGGCTCAACAACCCGGCAGGGCATTTGGATCCGGGTGAGTCGCCCGTTCAGGCCTGCGCTCGCGAGACGCTGGAAGAAACCGCATACCAGTTCCATCCCACGCAACTGGTGGGGATCTATCTTTCAAGGCAACGCCGGGGAAGGGAAGACATTACCTATATGCGCTTTGCGTTTTGCGGCGCGCTGGGAAATTTCGATCCCGAACGCCGTCTGGACGATGGCATCGTGCGCACGGTCTGGATGACCCCCGACGAGATACGCCGCAGCATTGGACTCCACCGCAGCCCCATGGTCCTGCAGTGCATCGACGACTACGTGCTGGGCAAGCGTTATCCGCTGGATTTAGTGCACGTCCATGCTTCCGTGCAATCGCGCACAACCTGAACCCAGAGTCAATCCACTGGGCTGCTCTCTTTTCATGTCGACCCCATCAGATGGGCCTCCAGCAGCAGGCGCGTGACTTTGCCACCGCATCCCCTATTTGTAGCTATCGACCCGCGTCAGTGGCACGCAACTTTTGTGGTTTTAACGTAAGGGGACTGGACTATTATCTAGTTCGACTGAGGGAATAGTCGACCAGCAACGCCGAAACCCAATGCATTGGTACACACCATGAGCGAATCCAGCGACACCCCAAAGCGCGCAGGCGCAACCGTACTCTGTGTCGATGACGACAGGACGATACTGCTATTGCTGAGCCGACAGCTCGCGCCGGAGGGCTACCAATTGTTGACGGCCAGCAGCGCGGCCGACGGGCTCAAGTTGCTCGAACAGCAGGCCGTCGCACTGGTGGTTTCGGATCTCCGAATGCCAGAGATGGACGGGATCGAGTTCCTGAGTCAGGTTCGCTCCCGCTGGCCAGCAACAGCGCGGATTCTGTTAACCGGCCAGGGGGATATCGATGACACCATCGCTGCCATTAACGAAGGGGGCATCTATCGGTACATCTCCAAGCCGTTTACCAGAAACGATCTGCTTTTGAGCGTGCGCGATGCGTTGACCTATCAGACTCTTATGTCGGAAAGAAACCAGCTTGCTCTTCTTACCCAGGAACAGAACCGGCAGTTGTTGGCGATTAACGCCGAGTTGGAGGAACGGGTCGAGGCGCGCACGGCAGAACTCAAGAAAGAGCACAACCGGGTGCTGGTTGCCAATGAAAAACTAAAAGCGGGCTTCGCAGTCTCGGTCAAAGTATTTGCCCAGCTGATTGATTTTGGCGAAGAGCGCTACACTGGTCATTCGCGACGCGTAGCGCAGGTCGCACGGCGCATCGCCATAAAAATGGGGCTTGATCGCAGTCAGAGTCAGGACATCTTTATTTCGGCCCTGCTGCACGATATTGGGCAACTTGGCGTATCCCCGGCGATTCGATCAAAAGCCGCGAATGAACTGACACCACCAGAGATGGAACAATATAGAAAGCATCCCGCTCGTGGCGCGATGGTCCTGATGGCGGTTCCTGAACTGCGCGCTGCTGGCCGTCTGGTCAGGGCGCATCACGAACGCTTTGATGGCTTGGGCTATCCTGACGGCCTGTCTGGGCAAGACATCCCGTTGGGGGCGCGAATCCTCGCCGTTGCCAACGACTACGACGAATTGCAGACGGGTGCGATGGGACCAGAGTACTTTGAAAAGGACCAGGCACGCGACTTCATCCAGCAATGGAGTGGCCGACGCTACGACCCGCTTGTCGTTGAGGCATTTTCCGCCCTCTCATCCAGCGCAGAGTTGCATCTCGCGGGAACAGACCATCTGACCATCCGTGAGTTGGCGCTTCAACCGGAGCAGATCGAAGCAGGAATGGTGCTGAGCCGTGACCTCGTCTCGCGGGACGGCCTGCTTTTGCTGGCGGAAGAATACATGCTGGACGATGAATGGATTGGGATGATTCAGGAGTTTGCACGGTCTCAGGATGCGTCACTTGTCATTCATGTCGACGCTGACAGGACGATCAACAGCCCACATTTCCCAGCATCCAAACACCCTTCTGTGTAACCGGTTTACGAGGCCAGGGATGAATTCCGTAGCACTGCTGTGAACACTGGTCGACCGCCGAATGCAGGAATGGAGAGTCGGCGCTGGCCGGGTGATTTCCGACGACTTACGGGAACAGCGGCAAAGCCAAACTAATCAACCAGCCATGCCGGGGACCGTTTGTCCAGAAATGCGGCAACGCCGTCGCGTCCTTCCGTCGTCGCACGTTGCGCCGCGATACGTTTGGCCGTTTCTTCCATCACACCATCGTCTATGGGCTGGCCATGAACCGCGGCGATCAGTGACTTGGCCGCCTTCAGTGCCGAAGGTGCGCCCATCAGCAGTTGCTCCACTAACGCGGCCACCCCGGCATCAAGTCCGTCC
>CAIPGC010000216.1 GCA_903864505.1 uncultured beta proteobacterium
ACTCATCATCTTGGCCAGCATGGTCGCGATGATACAGAGCGAACCGCCTTGCTACATAGCGGCTTGCATATACGCAATAAACGCGGGTATGCCGGCGGCAGCGTGCGCCGATGTCTCTGCAAATGCGGGGCGTGCTTTGAGCATCGCTACACAGGATTTCAGATCAAATTCTTCCGGAAATTCCTCTGCATGAATGCTTTTTCCCGATTGAACGCACTGACCAAGGGAATTGACACGATTCCCATTTTGCAGTGGGCGCATTCTCATTAAGACCGACAGCTATCGGCTAGAGCCCGTCAAATATGTGTAGAGCGCTACTGAATCCGTAGCGTATGTTTGCGGATAACCAGACGTTCTGCTTCCTGTTTCACCGGCATGGCAAAGTCGAACCGGTCTGCATGGGCGGCGATTTCAAGATCGCCAGTTGGCAAATTCGGCCAAGTGCCAGCCGCGAAGCGCGTACCAAAGTCAGAGCTTCGCACGCGCTGGGCGAAAAAGTCGGGAGTCATCGCGGTTCCACAGAGCAGTGATTCAATGTAATCGGCGCATGCAATGTCTTCGTCGCCGTCGCGATCGTCCCATTCGCCCGTGATGACAAAGCAGACCTCTTCGGCGCCAGTCTCGTCTATGGCGGCAGCGGTGGCCCGGGCGCACACCAGGCTGCCCGCATACAGTCGCTGTGCGTGACGAAACAGGTGAAGACCCCGCACGCCGGCCGCCGTACTCATGACGACGTTCATGCCAGCCAGGTCAGCAATTGCGAGAGCCGAAGGCGAATTGCCGTAATCGAATCCGGCAACGGGCGCCCCCCCGGCCACCGCCCCTACCAATACCGGGTGTTCGATTCTTGCCCGGGCGCTCTGCGCCGAGTCGGGGTCTTGCACCGGATAGATTGCCAGCGCACCCCGATCCAGCGCCACTGCGGTCGTTGTGAAAGACCGCAGCACATCGATGACGACAACCGTGTCGCACGCGGCTGGCTGACCGTTAAGTCTGTTCAGGAATAGCCGGGAAAAGCGCATGGCCCGAGGATACGCGACGACGCCAGCTAACGAATTGGCTCAGGGTCAGGGCAGCTGGGCGCCCGCCATGCGCGCTGCAATCACTGCCGAGCGTTCACTCAGATAGACCGAGTTGGACAGTTTTTCAAAGTAGCGCGGGCGCGGTAGCATCACGGCCAGGCGCGCGGCCTCATTGGCAGTCAGGCTTGACGCGCTCTTGCGGTAGTAGTGCAGGGCTGCTGCCTCTGCGCCGAATATGCCTTCACCCCATTCCACGCTGTTGAGGTAAATTTCCAGGATGCGCTGCTTGCTCAACAGCGACTCAAGCAGCAGGGTAAGCACAAACTCCTGACTCTTGCGCACCAGAGTGCGTTCGCCGGAGAGGAACAGGTTTTTGGCCAGTTGCTGCGTGATGGTGGAACCCCCTACCACCTTGGGCGACCGGGCGCTGGACTGCTGCTGCGCCGCACGCTGCTCGGCCCTGGAATTTTTGGCCCAGGCCTTTTCCAGTGCGTCCCAATCGACCCCATCGTGGTGTGCAAAGCCGTCGTCTTCGGACGTGATCACAGCGCGTTTGAGGTGGTCCGAAATCTGCCGGTAATCCACCCACTGAGCGCGCCAGCGCAAAGTTCCTTTTTGTTGGGAGATGCGCCACGCCTCGGAACGCTCAAAGGTGGTCGACTGTGGTGCCAGCACGGCCATGGCCGCGATGCGCGCCACAAAGAACAGCTGCAATGCAGCGATGGCCAGCAGCAGCAAACCAGTCCAGCGCAGCAGTGCTTTCATCGATCTGCGGTAACGTTGGCTTCCAGCGTTTCATCGCGGGTAAACCGGAAGCGCGACACCACCAGGATCTGGTCGGCCTGTCGACGCATGGCCGCATTGAAATGACCAAAAGGCCCGGCCGCCTTGGCGATGGCGGCAGCCCTGCGGTCCAGCGTTGGGTTGCCAGAACTTTCGACCACTTCAGTGGCAAGCACCCGACCGTCATGGTTGACCGTGACCAGCATGGTCAGATCACCATAGAGTTTTTTCCCTCCCGCCTGGGGAAAATTCTCCGTACCGCGGTCCTCAATCGCGCGGCGCAATGCGTCGTAGTACACGGCATAGACTTCTTCGCGTGCCGCCGGGCTGACGTAGCGTTTCTTGGGGCGGGAGTTCTCCCGATTGATGCGGCGCTCAATTTCTGCGAGCAGGCGCACCAGCTGTCGACGCTTCTCTTCGCGCTCTGCCTGTTCAGCCTTATTTGCAACTTCGTGCGGGTCGGGTGGGGGAAGGGCGGCGAGCTGGTTTTTGACCTGGGCCAGCATCAGTGTTTGCTGGTCGTGCAGGTTCTGTATTTTGCGGGCCGACTCCTGCTCTTGGGCGTCCCCCATGTCGGTCAGCACCGAGGGTGGAAGCGGGCTGGTGGCGCGCCCCTTCTCGGCCTCGCCACCGCCGGCCAGGGATGCCTGGGCAATCGCCTGGGCCTTATCAGGCTTCTCCTTGCTTTTCGCGTTTACCAGAATTACTTCAAGAGGAGTGTCCTCAAACACGCGGTTGAACGACTCCGGGTCGACAAACCGCACCGTCAACAGCACCGCGTGCACCGCAATGGATGCGCCCAGTGCCAGTTGAAGGGTGCTGAAAGACCGCAGGTTCACAGGGCAGGATTATCACCGGCAGCGTCTGGTGCTTCCGACACATCCACTGCGATGGCGATCGGCCCGGCCACCTCGTCGTCGTCGTCGGATTCCAGTTCCGCTGGCGTATCGCCGCCGCCGACCAGGGGCACATCCAGTCGCTCCAGCACCGTGCCGTGGATGTCCAGGGTGATGAGGTCCATCTCGCCCAGCCTGACACGCACGCGTGCGCCGCGCGGGAGTCCCTGCGCGCCCATGACGGGCAGCACCAGTGGCAAGGCGTCGGAGCGCACCAGGTTGTCCTTCAACACGGTGGCTTCGAGCTCGCTGATCTGGTTCTGGCGCAGGTGCTGCAGCGTCCAGTACCGCTCCATTGCGCCCTGGTAGCCGTTGTAGGCGCTGTAGGTTGCATCAAAGCTGGAGATGATGGAGAACAGATCAGCATCCTTGGGTTTGAACGGTGCAGCCAGTGCTGCCGTTCTTCCGTGCTGCACGCAGGTGATGATCTGCCACTGGTTGACCAGGTCGGTATAGCGACGCAACGGTGAGGTGCTCCAGGCGTAGCTCTTGACGCCAATGCCGGCGTGCGGCAGCGCCTTGGTGCCCATGCGCACTTTGACACCCGGTGCCAGGCTGGCCTGGCTGCGGTAAATGGCGGGTACGCCCAACTCGGACATCCAGTTGCCCCAGGTGCTGTTGGCCAGAATCATGGCTTCTGCCACGATCAGGTCCAGCGGTGCGCCACGCTGGCGGACGGTGATTTGCACCGTTTCCGTTCCGTCGGGCTCGCCGCCATCGTTGCCAATCAATCTGAAGTTGTAGTCTGGCCGGTTGAAGGTCTCTGGTTTTCCACGTACCGCCTCGCGCCTGGCCTTCAGGTCTTTTGCCAGGCGATATAAAAATGATAGCTGCTCACGCAGTTTCGACGCGGCTTCTGGCTCGTTCTCATGCGCAAATGCAGGATCAACGAGCCAACGCTCGGTGACCACCGCGTCGAGCTGGTCATGGCGCAGATTGTGAGCGATCGGCACGCGCTCCAAGCGAGATGTAGTGGTCTGGATTTCCAGTGTGGCCTCGTTCAATGTTACATAGAGCGAGAGCGCAGGGCAGTCGCGTCCCTCTTGCAAGGTATAGGTTTGGACCAGCGCATCGGGCAGCATGGTGACTTTGTAGCCCGGCAAGTAGACGGTCGACAGGCGGGCACGGCCCAGTTGGTCTACTGCATCGCCCGGCTGGACCGCCAGGCCTGGTGCAGCAATGTGGATGCCCAGCGTGATGCTGCCGCTGCCCAGCCCTTGCACGGAAAGTGCATCGTCAATCTCCGTCGTCTGCGAGTCGTCGATGGAGAACGCCTGCACCGGTGCCAGAGGCAACGTGTCGGTAATGGCAGGTGCGGAAACCGCAGGGAAACCGGTACCCCTGGGAAAGTTTTCCAGCAAAAACCGTTTCCAGTGAAACTGGTAAGACGATGCAATGGCTCCGGCCCGTTGCAGCAGGTCCAGCGGCGCGGTGTGGGTGGCGCGCGAGGCTTCAACCACCGCCTTGTACTCGGGTGCATTCTTGTCGGGCTTGAACAGAATCTTGTAGAGTTGCTCGCGAATGGGCTCGGGACAGGTGCCTGCGCCGAGATCCCGGGCCCACTGTTCGATCTGCAGCAGTACCAGCTTCTTTTTTTCGATGGCGGCCAGTGCTTGCGCAATGATTTCCGCCGGGGCTTTGCGAAAACGCCCCTTGCCGGCGCGTCGAAAGTAGTGGGGCGACTCGAACAGCCTGAACAGCATCGCGGTCTGCTCGGTCAGCGGTGCCTGCGCTGAAAAGTAGTCGCGTGCCAGATCGGCAAAGCCGAACTCGTCTTCGGGTGCGAACTCCCATGCCATCTCCAGCTCGATCCCCTGAGCGATGCGCTGCGCGCAAGCGATCAGTTCGCCGGGGTTGGGTTTGTCAAATTTGAGCAGAACATTGGCGGCCTTGACCTTGACCCGCTTGCCACTGTCTAGTTCGACCTGCACCGAGGACTCGGCCTCTGACAGCACCCGCCCGGCCATGAATTTGCCGGTTTCTTCAAACAATAAGAACATGGGCCCGATTGTCCCATGCCGCCTTCACGCGAGGCGCAGGAACCTCAGTATCTCCTCAGTGTGGTCGTCAAAGTCACTCAGTGCATGGTCGCTGCCCTCAAGCAACTTGATGTGAGCCCCGGCATAGCGCCCATGCATTTCGTGCCAGTCCAGCACCTCATCGCCCTTGGCCAGGATTGCTAGGTAGCGCTCGGGGTGGGTCAGCGGGCCGGCCTGCAGCACCCGCAACTCGTCGACAAATTCGGTGCGGAAGAAGAAAGTCTCTTCCGGGTTGTGCCACTGGGTGTGCTCTCCGATGTGCTTGGCCAGGTCGCGGGCCGGGTCCACCGCCGGGTTGAGCAGCACTGCGAGGCACCCGGTGTGCTGCGCCAACCAGGTCGCGTAAAAACCGCCCAGCGAAGAACCAACCACGGCCATCGCATCGCGCGGCCAGGAAACGGTGCCCTGCATCAACAGCGCCATGGCCTCGCGCGGTGACGGCGGTAACTGCGGGCACCACCAGACGGTGCGGGAACTGTGCTGGGCGACCAGTGTCGCCATGGTTTGCGCTTTCTTGGATTGGGGCGAGGAGCGAAAACCGTGCAGGTAGAGAAGGTGGGTAGTAGTCATGGCGAGATGATAGTTGGCGGGATAATCGGCGCATGGCGCAACAATTTGGTTCCATTTCCCTGCGGCAGCGCTTGGCTCCCTGGTTTTCGGGTTTTGACGGACCCCTGGCTTTTGCCGTGTTCACCCTGGCCTGCGCGGGCATGCTGACCATGTATTCCTCGGGCTGGGACCACGGGACGCGTTTTGAAGACCATGGCCGCAACATGCTGATTGCGGCAACCATCATGTTCTTTGTGGCACAAGTGCCCCCGCAACGGCTGATGACGCTGGCCGTACCACTGTACCTGCTGGGGGTCAGCCTTCTGATTGCGGTGGCGGTGTTTGGCATTACCAAGAAGGGAGCCAGGCGTTGGCTCAATGTGGGTGTCACCATTCAGCCCAGCGAAATTCTTAAAATTGCCATGCCGCTGATGCTGGCTTGGTGGTTCCAAAAGCGTGAGGGCCAGTTGCGCCCGCTGGACTTTGGTGTGGCGGGAGTCCTGCTGCTGATTCCGGTGGTGCTCATCATGAAGCAGCCCGATCTGGGAACGGCGCTGCTGGTGCTGATCGCGGGAGTGTCGGTGATCTTCTTTGCCGGCATGCGATGGAAGCTGGTCATACCGCCGGTGGTGCTGGGTATTGTGGCCGTCACGCTGGTGGTGGTGTTCGAACCGGAATTGTGTGCCGATGGGGTGCGCTGGCCGGTGTTGCACGATTACCAGCAGCAGCGCATATGCACTTTGCTGGACCCCACGCGCGATCCGCTGGGCAAGGGCTTTCATATCATCCAGGGCATGATTGCGATTGGCTCGGGCGGCGCGTTCGGTGTGGGCTTTATGCAGGGAACGCAAACGCATCTGGAGTTCATCCCCGAGCGCACCACCGACTTCATCTTTGCCGCGTTCTCCGAAGAGTTCGGTTTGCTGGGCAATCTGTTTCTGATCGGGGCTTTCGTCTTCCTCATTCTGCGCGGACTCGCCATTGCGCTGGAGGCATCAACCCTCTTCTCGCGCCTGCTGGCCGGCAGCGTGACCATGATTTTCTTTACCTACGCCTTCGTGAATATGGGCATGGTGAGTGGCATTGTTCCGGTGGTGGGTGTGCCCTTGCCCTTCATCAGCTATGGCGGCACCGCCATGGTGACGCTCGGATTGGCCATTGGCATCCTGATGTCGATTGCTAACTCGAAACGACTGGTCCAGTCTTAATTCTCCTTGCTGAAGGCAGTGGGGTAAGCCTGTGGCCCGTGGCCTCATCTATCCGCTGCGCGGCTAGCAAATCGACCCCAGACCATAGACTTACCCCACTGCCGCCTACAATGTTTGCATGATTTCACGCGAACCCACTATTGAACGCCTGGCCACGGCCAAAGCCTTGCTACTGACTCCCTTTGGTCTGGATGAAACCCATCTGGCCCGTGCCCTCAATGAGATCAAGGCACACCGGGTCGACGAAGCCGATCTGTATTTCCAGTACACCCGCAGCGAGGGCTGGAGTCTGGAAGAAGGCATCGTCAAGACCGGTTCATTCTCGATTGACCAGGGCGTCGGCGTGCGGGCGGTCAGTGGCGAGAAGACGGCGTTTGCCTATTCCGACGATATTTCCGAAGCGTCGCTCCTCGACGCTGCCCGTACGGTACGAACGATTTCGGC
>CAIPGC010000217.1 GCA_903864505.1 uncultured beta proteobacterium
CGCTTGCGGTTGTTCCAAAGGTCAACCAGTTCGGCAATTTCAGCCATAGAAAACCCAAGTTCCCGAGCACGTTTGATGACCTGCAGGGTGCGCACGTCTGCCTGGACGTACTGGCGATAGCCGCCATCGGTCCGCGCCACGGGTGGCAGTAATCCGAGCGCCTCGTAGTGGCGAACCATCTTGGCCGACACACCAGACAGGCGCGCGGCAGCACCAATAGCGACCGGCCAAAGTATGCTGCCAAGCGCCCCCAGCCGCTCAGTTGCTTTGTGACTGTGCTTCATGCAGCAACCGCGTAGCCTTCCTCGGCAATCGCCTGGGCAAGCATCTCGCGAGGCCGATCAGACTGCACCTCCACTTTATTGACGGATCGGTCAATGATGACTTCGGCTTTTGGATCGGTCTGGGTTATTGCGCGCATTACCGCTTTTTCGCAATGACCACAGGTCATGCCCGTGACGGTAAAGATCTGTTTCATAAATAATCTCCATTCTGTGCAAAAGAGCATATCCTGAACCTTTCCATCATAGGAAGGTCAAGAAATAATATTTTTACTTGACCTTCCCTTGGTGGGAGGGTTTAGTCTTGAACCCATGAATACTGCTTCAACGACCAGAACAGCCCCAACATCAGTGGATATTGGAATCGGCGGCATGACCTGCGCCTCTTGTGTTGCACGCGTGGAAAAAGCGTTGAAGAAGGTGCCAGGCGTACAAGAGGCGACGGTCAACCTTGCCACTGAGTCAGCACGTGTTGTTATTTCGCCTGGTGAAGATGTGCAAGCCCGGCTGCGCCGTGCGGTGCGGGACGCAGGCTATGACCCCCGTGCCGCTGATGCAACGGTGTCGACCGAACAGGCATCTCCTTGGGCGGGTTTTGCTCCCGTGGGTTTTGGTCTGCTCTTGTCCCTTCCCTTGATGCTGCCGATGGTGGGCGAACTGTTTGGCCGGCACTGGATGCTGCCGGCATGGCTGCAATTTGCGTTAGCCACGCCGGTTCAATTTGTTCTCGGCTGGCATTTCTACCGGGCTGGCTGGCATGCTCTCAAAGCCCTTTCCGGAAACATGGACTTGCTCGTCTCGATTGGCACCTCCGCCGGCTGGGCCCTGTCCATGTGGTTATGGTTGACATCTGCCCCCGGGGCCGTGGTCCACCTGTACTTTGAAGGTTCCGCTTGGGTTGTCACCCTGGTGATGCTTGGAAAATGGCTTGAAGTTCGGGTCAAACGCCAAACCACCTCCGCGATTCGAGCCCTGCACGCGCTGCGCCCGGACGTAGCTCACCTAATCGGACCCGACGGAGAAGTGGATGTCCCCGTGGGCGATCTGCTGGTGGGTGATCGATTGGTGATTAAGCCTGGTGAGCGGATCCCGGTGGATGGTGTGTTGCTCGAAGGGCATACGCAGGTAGATGAATCGATGCTGACGGGTGAGCCACTGCCAGTGGACAAATATCCATCTGCCAGCCTTGGTTCTGCGGCGCAAGCAGCACTCACGGGCGGCTCCATCAATGGCGACGGCCGTGTAGTGATGTTGGTGAGGGCGATTGGTAGCGAGACGGTACTCGCTCGCATCATTCGCCTGGTAGAAGATGCTCAAGCCGCCAAGGCGCCGATTCAGCGCTTGGTGGATCAGGTCAGTGCGGTGTTTGTGCCTGCCGTATTAGTGATAAGTTTAGTCACTCTATTGGGTTGGTGGCTTTCAGGTCACTCCTTTGAGCAAGCGCTCCTGAACACGGTTGCAGTTCTGGTCATTGCTTGCCCTTGTGCTTTGGGGCTAGCTACCCCCGTGGCCATCATGGCTGGCACAGGGGTAGCCGCGCAGCACGGCATTCTGATCAAGAACGCTCAGGCACTGGAGTTTGCGCACAAGGTGGACATCGTGGCGTTTGACAAGACTGGCACCTTGACCCTGGGCCATCCAATACTTACTTCCCTGTTGGTGGTGGACGGCATGACTGAAAACGAAATGTTGAGGATCGCGGCCAGTCTGCAAAGTGGCAGCGAACACCCTCTGTCGCGCGCTGTCGTCCGGCTTGCGCAGGAGCGCTTACTTATTTTCGAAACGCCCAATAATGTGCACTCTCTACCCGGTCGGGGCAGCGAGGGTGAACTTGGGTCGCGGCACTTTCTTATCGGAAGTCTGCGCTGGATGAAGGAATTGAACATCGACACCAGTGCGATGGAAAGTAAAGCCCGCCCGCTCCATGAGCAAGGCGCCACTGTTTCGGCAATGGCCGAACGGACCTCACATGGTCTGGTCCTGTGTGCCCTGTTGGCTTTCTTTGATGAACCAAAACCTGGTGCCAAAGAAGCGCTGGCGGCTCTGCGGGCTCTGGGCATCAAGACCGTGATGATTTCTGGTGACAACCGGGGTTCTGCCGAGACCATGGCACGCCGGCTCGGGCTGCGCCCCGAAGAAGGAGAAGTTATGTCCGACATTCTGCCAGCTGAAAAAGCGAAAAGAGTCGCTGCGCTGAAGACGGGCGGACATGTTGTCGCGATGGTTGGTGACGGCGTCAATGATGCTCCTGCTCTGGCAACGGCGGATGTTGGCATGGCGATGGGCAACGGAACCGACGTTGCAATGCATGCAGCAGACATCACACTGATGCGCGGTGATCCTTTGCTGGTAGCGGCCGCACTGGACATCTCGAATCGCACCGTTGCCAAGATCCGCCAGAACCTGTTCTGGGCTTTTGCCTACAACGTAGCGGGGATCCCACTGGCTGCCTTTGGCTTCCTGAATCCGGTCGTAGCTGGCGCGGCAATGGCAATGAGTTCAATCAGCGTGATGAGCAACGCGCTTTTACTGAAACGCTGGACACCAAACAAAGCTGTACCTCTGAATAAGCTATTTAAAGATAGTAGTAGTAGATAAGGGAGACATCCTTCTGTGGATAACTATTCTTTTCTTATATTAATCAATAACTTAACAAATATCAACGGTTGTTGGTGACCCTGCTTCTTGATTGCTATGCCAATCTGGACAACTTTGAAATTGATTAAATTTTGTGGATAACAGGCTGCTTGTTCAACATCTTTACACAGCCTTGTTGTTGACAACTCACTTGATCAATCCCTCGGCCTTCATGGCTTCCATCACACTCCGTCTGGAACCGACAAGGCTGCGAAAAGCCAGTAGATTTGTGTAAATAGACAGATCAATTCCAACGTATTGAGCCCAATTGCTGACAGTAAAAAGATAGCCATCAGCAACCGTGAAGTTGTCGCCCATCAGATAGGGTGTCTTTGCAAGTTCACCATCGACCCATTGCAAGCGAGAGGCCAAACGTGTCTTGGCCATATTCTTGGCCTCCTCTGGCATGCCTGGCGTGAATAAGGGGGAGAAGCCTTTGTGCAGTTCGGTTCCAATAAAGGTAAGCCACTCCAGCAGTTTGTAGCGTGCAAAAGTTCCGTTGGCTGGCGCCAAATGCTTGGATGGGACCTGATCAGCGATGTATTGAACAATCGCCGGGCCTTCACGCAACTGGCTGCCATCGTCGAGCACAAGAAGGGGCACATAACCGAGGGGATTGATCGTGTAGTAATCGGTGCCGTCAGCGAGTTTGTGGGTTTTGGTGGGGGCAGCAATAGCTTCAAAGGCCAGCCCGGACTCCTTGAGTGCAATGTGAACTGACAGTGAACAGGCACCAGGTGAGTAATAAAGTTTCATGAAATGTCCTTGAGGTGGTTCTGTGAAATTTGAAATGAATGACGCAGGACAGGATGTTAGCGGTTCAGGCTTGATGATGCAGACGGAGCGCGAATCATGTCCACCGCCTTTTCGGCAATCATGATGGTGGGTGCGTTCGTATTGCCCGAAACCAACTGCGGCATGATGGATGCATCCACGACGCGCAGACCTTCCATGCCATAGACCCTCAGGCTGGAGTCCACCACGGCCATGGGATCACTGGAAGGACCCATTTTGCAGGTGCTGCAGGGGTGGTATTCGGTATCCGCATGGTCGCGCAGAAATTGCTCGATCTGCATCGGGTTGCCGCGCTCAAATGGATAAAGCATTTTTCCGCGGTAAGGGCCAAAGGCATGCTCTTGCATGATGTCATAGCCGATTTGTGAACCTTTGATCAGGCTGGTCATATCCCGAGGGTCAGACAAAAATTGCGGATCTATCAATGGTGCGTCCTTCGCGTTTGCGCTTTGCAGTCTGACGCTGCCACGGCTCTTTGGGCGCATGAGGGTAACGTGCAGCGTATAGCCATGCCCGAGGTGGTTCTTCCGGGTGTGATCGTCAACGATACCGGTACACAGTGCCAACTGGATGTCTGGCGCGTCTTCGGTCTTGTCGGCAAACAGGAAAGCTTGTGATTCGGCGACGTTGCTCGTTAC
>CAIPGC010000218.1 GCA_903864505.1 uncultured beta proteobacterium
CCATCATTGAACCCCAAACTCGCTGCGGCGGGTTTCATTTCTTTGGGGGACTGTTTCGGAATAAGTCAACGATTCGCAGCGGCTGACGTGAACACCGCTCTGGCAAACTAAGACTACCGAAATGGCATTCAGAGAATGGCATTTATAAAGGGGCCAATCCTGAGCCAAGAAGGCCAAAGATCATAAAACAGAGAATGCGGGTATCGGGCTGTGGCCCGCACGGAGCGGGCCTCCCCAGTAAAAAGGGCCTCTGCACTGCAGAGGCCCAGACTACCTGGCGGAAACGAAGGGATTCGAACCCTTGATGGGGCTCAACACCCCATACTCCCTTAGCAGGGGAGCACCTTCGGCCACTCGGTCACGTTTCCTGAAAGAGCGCGGATTATCTCACGACTCCGCGCCAGTGTTGTCAGGCAGGTGTCTGGTCCAGATCAAATTCCTTGTGCAGCGCGCGCACAGCCAACTCCATGTACTTCTCGTCAATGACTACTGACGTTTTAATCTCGGAGGTGGAGATCATCTGGATGTTGATGCCCTCCTCGCTCAGCACGCGGAACATGCGACTGGCAACCCCGACATGGCTGCGCATGCCAATGCCAACGATAGAAACTTTGCAAATCTTGGTGTCACCCACCACCTGCTGAGCACCCAGCGCAGGCAGTACCTTTTCATTGAGCAAGGCAAACGTTTTTGCGTAGTCATTGCGGTTGACGGTAAAGCTGAAGTCGGTTCTACCGTCCTTGCTCAAGTTTTGAATAATGACATCAACTTCGATGTTGGCATCGGCCACTGCACCCAATATTTGGTAAGCAATGCCTGGTTTGTCTGGCACACCCAGCACAGAGACCTTGGCTTCGTCCCGGTTAAATGCTATGCCCGAAACAATGGCTTGTTCCATGTTCTCGTCTTCCTCAAAAGTAATCAGGGTGCCAGATTTGGCTTCTTCAACAATATCAATATCCCAGGGAGTGAAACTGCTCAGGACACGCAGGGGGACCTTGTATTTGCCAGCGAACTCCACCGACCGAATTTGCAAGACCTTGGAGCCCATGGAGGCCATTTCCAGCATTTCCTCAAAGCTGACCGTCTGTAAACGCCGCGCCTCCGGCACCACACGAGGATCGGTGGTGTAAACGCCGTCAACATCCGTGTAAATCAGGCATTCATCTGCCTTCATGGCCGCCGCTACTGCCACCGCCGATGTGTCGGATCCGCCACGTCCAAGGGTGGTAATGTTTCCCTGGTCATCGATGCCCTGAAAGCCGGTCACGATCACAACCTTGCCGCTTTGTAAATCACCACGCACGCGTGCGTCGTCGATGGACTCAATACGGGCTTTGGTATAGGAACTGTCGGTTCGAATGGGCACTTGCCAGCCTGCGTAACTGACCGACTCCAGGCCCTCGGCTTGCAATGCGATCGCCAACAGCGCGCTAGATGCTTGCTCACCGGTGGCGGCCAACATGTCGAGTTCGCGCCCATAGGACTCGGTCAGCGTTGACGGTGCCAGGTCCTTGGCCAACGCCAGCAAGCGGTTGGTCTCGCCACTCATGGCGCTGGGGACAACAACCATCAGGTGACCCGCGCGTGCCCATTTGGCTACGCGTTTGGCAACGTTGCGAATGCGTTCCGTAGAACCCATCGACGTGCCACCATATTTGTGAACAATCAATGCCATTAAATTTCTGGGAATGAAGCAAAAAACCTAGGGATTGTACCAACCCAGTGCGATGCCTTTGCGCAGAACATAACCCTGACCCACCTTGATATTAATGCCATGGCCACGGGTCGTGCACGCCTGCACCTGATCCAGCAATTCACGCATTTGTGCCGCGCTGGGCACCACCTGATGGCTGCACTTAAGCCAATACCGCAGCAAATTGGCTTGGCGCGCGCGGCTGAGTTGCTTGAGTGGCTGAATATGCAGCAACCCGTCATCAGCGCCACATACGCACCCAAGGTCTTGTAGCGCCACTTCGTCGAGTGCTGACTGCGCTTGCGCGGCGTGCGACGCACTGCGCGCGAAAGTGTCCAAGAAGTGCGGGAACGTCGCATGCATTACCGGCATGATCCGCGCACGAATATGGTTTCGGGTGAAGCGCTCGTCCTGGTTTGTTGGATCTTCAATGAAGGCAATGGAGCGCTGTGCCAGCCAGCACCGAATGTCCGAGGCTGACACGGTCAACAGCGGTCGATGGTAGTGAAGCCCGTCGCGCAGCCAGTGTGCGGGCATGCCGCTGAGCCCGGCCAAACCCGCACCGCGACTCAATGCCAGCAACAGAGTCTCGATCTGGTCATCGGCATGCTGCGCAATTGCTATTGATTGAATAACTGCGTGCGCATGCTTTATATGGCTCAGCGTGCTAAACGCCTCGTACCTTGCACGGCGGGCTGCGTCTTCAGGGCTTTGCCCGGGTGCATGACCTGCGTCCACATGCTTGACGATCAGCGGCACCTGCAACTGCGCGCACATTGCCTGACAGTGCTGCACAAATGAATCAGAAGCCTTTTGCAAACCGTGATTAACGTGCACTGCCACCACCTGTTGCGGCCATTTCTGAGCAGCACAGACCAGCAATGCCGTAGAGTCAGCGCCGCCACTGTAGGCTACCGCCAACGGCAGATTGGGCTCAAACACGCCCATTGCATCGTCAACAGTTTGTGTCATGAAGCGGATGCGCCCCAGCGGGGGCAGCGAACTATTTGGAGGCCGCTTTGGTGTCCGTGAAACGGCCGTAACTTTGTAGCCGCTCGTACCGCCGGTCGAGTAGCTCTTTCACCTTGAGGTCGCTGATCTGACGGAACGCATCGGCCAGCGCGCGCTTCAGGAAGGCCGCAGCCTGCTTCATGTCACGATGCGCGCCCCCGACCGGTTCGTTGACGATTTTGTCGACCACACCCAGGGCCTTGAGCCGGTGCGCGGTAATACCCAGGGCATCCGCGGCATCCTGGGCCCGATCGGATGTTTTCCACAGAATTGAAGCGCAACCCTCCGGGCTAATCACGGAGTAAATCGAATACTGCAGCATGATGACCTGATCCGCCACCGAAATTGCGAGCGCTCCCCCAGACCCACCTTCTCCAATGATGGTAGTGATGATGGGAACTTCGAGCTGCGCCATTTCGAAAATATTGCGGCCAATGGCTTCGGACTGGCCGCGCTCTTCGGCATCAATTCCTGGATACGCCCCTGGTGTGTCGACAAAGGTAAACACCGGAAGCTTGAACTTTTCGGCCAGCTTCATGAGACGAAGCGCTTTGCGGTAGCCCTCAGGCTTGCTCATGCCAAAATTGCGCAACCCGCGCTCCTTGGTGTCACGTCCCTTTTGCTGACCGAGCACCATGCATGGGGTTCCGTTGAAGCGTGCCAGACCACCCACAATGCTTAAGTCATCGGCAAAATGTCGGTCACCGTGCAACTCCACGAAGTGCGTGAACAACTCACCGATGTAGTCCATCGTGTAGGGTCGTTCAGCATGGCGCGCGATCTTGGTGATTTGCCATGGCGTCAGGTCACTGTAGATATCCTTGGTGAGCTGCTGGCTCTTTTTGCTGAGCTGATCAATTTCAGCAGTGATGTCAACCGCAGACTCGTTTTGCACATAGCGCAACTCCTCAATCTTGGTCTCCAAGTCTGCAATCGGTTGCTCAAAGTCTAGAAAAGTTTTCTTGGCCATGCAAACATCCTTCTGTCAGTTTGGGGTAGATCTAACGGTCTACCCCGCAAAGCTTCAGTACTCGACCGGCACAGGGTCGAGCGATCGCCAAATATACCAAGTCGCAACGCTGCAATAGGGAGCCCATGCGGCAGCCACTTCGCGCGCGTCACTTCGACTCACTACGTCCCCAGAAAAGTAATTTCGGCTAATTCCGTTAATCAGGCCCACGTCGTCCAGCGGAAGCACGTTGGGGCGCATCAAATGAAAGATAAGGAACATCTCAGCCGTCCAGCGCCCGATGCCACGAATCGACACCAACTCGGCAACGATGGCATCATCATTCATGCTCTCCCACGACTTGACGTGCAGAGCACCGCTGTCGAAGTTCAACGCCAGGTCCACCAGGTACTCCACTTTGCGAGCGCTCAAGCCCGCAGCGCGCATGTCATCCACTTTGAGCTTGAGTACATTCGTGGGAGTCACCTTTCGCGGCAACTCAATGAAACGGTTCCACACCGTTTGTGCAGCCTTGACCGAGATTTGCTGACCCACAATGCTGCGTGCCAAGGTCTCAAAAGCATCCCCCCGGGTCTGGAGACATGCATCCCCAAACTGGGGGATGAGCCGCTTCATTACCCTGTCCTTCTTTACCAGGTGTTTGCAGGCATCCTCCCAAAAGAAGGGCACGTTGGCGCGCGGCACCTCGGACTTGACCGTTGCCATTACTGCTGCACCTCCCACGTGGTGCCAGCTGGCCCATCCTTCAACACAATTCCCTGAGCCAGCAACTCTTTTCGGATCGCATCGGCCAGCGCGAAATCACGAGCAGCCTTGGCGGCACCACGCTGCACGATTTTGGCTTCAATCGACGAGGGATCCAAAGTTGCACCCGCCTGCAAGAACTCTTTTGGATCGCCCTGCAACAACCCGAGACAGGCACCCATCGACTTGAGCAACCCCGCCAATTGACCCGATTGTGTGCGGTTGACTTCGCCTGCTAAATCAAATAATACGGCCACCGCTTCCGGCGTACCAAAATCGTCATCCATGGCCGCCTTGAAACGTTTGGCAAAGGGCTGCTCCCAATCGATGCCGCTCTCCAGTTCATTAGGTGGCACCAGATCAAGCGCGGTGTACAGACGCTTGAGCGAACTGCGAGCATCGTCCAAGTGCGCGTCGCTGTAGCCCAACGCCGTGCGGTAGTGACCACGAACGAGGAAAAAACGAACCGTCTGCGCGTCGTATTTGGTCAGCACTTCACGAATGGTGAAAAAATTGCCCAGACTCTTGGACATCTTTTCGTTGTCCAGTTGCACCAATCCGTTGTGCATCCAGACGCTGGCCATGGTTTTGCCAGTCACACCTTCGGTCTGTGCAATTTCATTTTCATGGTGCGGAAAC
>CAIPGC010000219.1 GCA_903864505.1 uncultured beta proteobacterium
GCTCGCTTCAGCCGAGCCTTCGGCCTGCGCCTCGCGTTCGATTTCGTCAAGTTCGCTGCGCAGGAACTTGCGGGCTGTCCCAAGGTGCTCACGCATGACACGCTCAGCACTTTCCGGGTCCCGACGGCGCAGCGCCGAATGAATCTTCTTCATGCCTGACAGCGTGGCCTTGCGCGCCGGTTCACTGCCCAGCGTCAAGACCCGCAAGTAGCGCACGTGCCCGGCATAGCGCTCGATCGCACCGATCAGACGCTGGTTGGTCACCTGTCCCTGCCAAGCCTGGTGAAATCGTGCATTTGCCTCGCGGAATGCGTCCACATCACTGCCGGCATGAGCCGTTTTAGCCCGTTCAAAAGCGGCTTCCAACTCCTGCAATGCCGCTGGTTGGTAATTTGATTGCGCCACCCAAGCCAGTGCGGCGGGCTCCAGAATGCCGCGCAGCTGGTAGATTTCGTCCACATCCCCATCCGACAAAATGGGTACCATGAAACTGCGTCCGTCACCGGCGATCAGACCTTCGCTCAACAAGCGTGCCAGTGCCTCGCGCACAGGAGTGCGAGACACACCCAACTGCTGCGCCAGCGTGGCTTCCTGCAAAGGCTGTCCAGGCCGCAGGACGCGACTGCCCAGGTATTCACGCAGCGTCTGGTGGACCTGGTTGGCCAGCCCTGCCGGGCGGTTGATCGGTGTCAGTGTCGGGGTCATGATGCGGCTGAAAAGTGGCTTGGTCCGGTTGCTTTTTGGATATCGTATACGTTATACATTCAATAGGCAAGCACCAAACGGGCTTTTTGGGTGCGCAGAGGGGGAGGGAAATCCCTCCCCCTCTGACTCCGATACGCTTGCACTGGCCGGACCAGCAGGCCCGCCTTTTCAGTCCGCCAGAAAGCGTTCCGTCAGTAGCGCCCAGTAAGCCGCACCGATGGGCAGGTTGGCGTCGTTGAAGTCGTAACCGGAGTTGTGCACCATGCACGCCCCATGGCCGGCGCTTGCCCCGTCACCATTGCCAATCAGCAGGTAACTGCCCGGCACCTGTTCCAGAAAAAAAGCGAAGTCTTCGCTACCGGTCAGTGGCTGCGTCTGCGGCACCACATGGCTCGCGCCAACCAGTTCCACGGCGACACGGCGCGCGAAATCGGTCTCGGCCACGGTGTTGACCAGCACCGGGTAGCTGCTCACACACTCGATGCGAGCCGTCACGCCAAGACTCTGCGCCTGCGCCGTGACGAGTTCATGGATGCGGCGCAGCAGGGTTTCGCGCACCTCGCGGTCGAGCGCGCGCACGCTGAGCTTGAGCGTGGCGCACTCAGGGATGACGTTATGCGCACTGCCGGCGATGAAGGCGCCTACGGTGATCACCGCCATTTGCAGCGGGTCGATGTTGCGCGCGACGATGGACTGCAGACCCAGCACGATGGTCGCTCCGGCCACCACCGGATCAACCGCGCGTTGCGGCACAGCGCCATGGCCACCGACACCCTGCAGGGTGATGAGAATGCTGTCAGACGAGGCCATGGTGGGTCCGTCGCGCAGCAACAGTTGGCCCTGCGGGTGACCGGGCATGTTGTGCATGGCGAAGACGGCGTCACACGGAAACTGCGTGAACAGGCCGTCGTCCATCATCCTTTTTGCACCGCCCAGGCCTTCCTCGGCGGGCTGGAAGATCAGATTGAGCGTGCCCTTGAAGCGGCCCTTGGCTGCCAGGTGTTTGGCAGCAGCCAGCAGCATTGCGGTGTGACCGTCGTGCCCACAAGCGTGCATCACGCCTGCGTGGCTGCTGGCGTGCGCCAGGCCGGTGGCTTCCTGGATCGGCAACGCGTCCATGTCGGCGCGCAGTCCGAGGGTCTTGTCGGAACTGCCACGCCGCAGCTGCCCCACGACCCCCGTCCCGCCGAGGCCGCGTGTAACCTGATAACCCCACTGCTCCAGGCATGACGCAACCAGGTCGCTGGTCCGGAATTCCTGGTAACCCAGTTCGGGGTGACGATGGATATCGTGGCGTACCGCGGTGAATTCATCGGCGAGTGCCTGCAAATCGGCCAGTGGCGTGTTCATCTGTGCGTTCCCCTTAAGCTGCTTACTGCGGCTGCAGGTTGACGGACTTGGCGATGGCGCGGAACTGTGCCGTGCCCTCGGCGTAGACCTTGGCGGCCTCTGCCAACGAAAGTTCGCGCGACACTTCCAGGCTCTGCGCCACCAGGTTGGTGCGCAACGCAGGATCGCCCAGGGTCTCACTCAGGGCCTTGTGCAAGGCCTGCACAATGGGCTCAGGCGTGTCTTTCTTGACGAAGTAGCCGGTCCAGATGCTGAAGTTGAAATTCTTCAACGCCTTGCTCTCCTGCACCGAGGGCACGTTCTTGATGGCATCGAGCCGTGTCGGTGAGAGCGTGGTCACAAACTTCAGCCTGCCTTGCGCTGCCATTTCGATCTGCGGTTGGCCAAAGGGGCTGATAAAGATGTCGATGACACCACCCATCATGTCCTGCAATACCGGGGCACCGCCCTTGTAGGGAACATGCAGCATCGGCACGCCTGTCACCTTGCTCATGTGTTCGCCCATGAGGTGATAGAAGCTGCCATTGCCGACGCTGCCATAGGTCATGGGCTTGCCTTCCTTGGCAGCCTTGGCCGCATAGGCAATGAGTTCATCGCCGTTGCTGGCTGGCAGGTCGCCACGGGCAATGACCGCCATCGGGGCATTGGCAATCATCTGCAACATGCGGAAATCCTCGCTCTTGAACTTGACAGCGGCATTGGACATGGGCGACAGGATGAGTTCGTTAGGCGAGCCCTGGAAAATGTAATAGCCATCCGCTGGAGCGCTCAGCACCTTCTGCGCCGCGATGGCACCGCCGGCACCGCCAAGGTTTTCGATGATCACCGGCTGGCCCAGATGTTTTGCAAGTGAGACATTGACCATGCGCGCGACGACGTCGGACAGCCCCCCCGCAGGGTAAGGCACCATCATGGTGACGGGCTTGCTCGGAAAGCTCTGGGCCACAGCAGCACCAGCCAGCGTCAGGCCGGCGGCCAGACCACACAGGTGCTTGAGAGTCAAACGTCGGGAAGCGCGCATGGAATTGTCCTTTGTGATGGGTAAGCAGGAAGCAACGATGCTAGGAAGGTTACCGCCGTCCGTCAATGTGGATTCCCCGTAGAAGACGCGGCCAGCTCATGAACGGTGATAGGCGGGGGAACGGGGGATATCATGCGGCTGGTGGTGGCGCGCCAGATCGGACTCTGAGTGGTGAATACATGAACAAGATACCGGATGTCTACCCGACGGTAGTGCACATGCTTGCTGCAGCAGTTACTCAGGCACCTGACCGCGAGGCCCTGGTCTGCCAGGATGAGCGACTGAGCTATGCCCAGTACGCTCGTTGCATTGCCTGGTTCGCCCACGAACTGGTCGATCTGGGTGCCCGCGGCAAGCGCGTCGGCATCGTTCTGGGTAATTCGCTCGACATCTGCGTCGCGATGTTCGCGGCGCATGCAGCGGGCGCTCAGGTCGTGCCTTGCAATCCGATGTACACCGAGCGCGAGTTGCGCACCATTTTTGAGGATGCCGATCTGCACGCCATCATCTATGCCGATGAAAAGCATGATGTGGTGTCGCTTCTTGCCCATGAGTTCGCGATTCCAAATCGTATTCGCATCGGGCCCAAAGGCAGGCGGCTGATCGCTTGGCGCGAGGCTGCGGACAGGGAACTGCCACAGCCGATGCCCTCCCCTACGGATTTGGCCACGCTCCAGTACACCGGAGGAACGACGGGGCGTCCGAAGGGCGTGAACCTGACCCATTGCTCGGTTGCCACGAACATCAGCCAACGCGAAGCACTGGTACCGACGCGCACAGACTGCGAGCGCCTGCTCTGCGTGATGCCCCTGTTCCATGTTTACGCCACAGCCATGTGCCTGCACAACATGGTCTTCGCCCGTGGCACCATGATTGTGCTGCCGCGCTATTCGCCGGAGGCTGTCTTGGAGCTTCTGGCGCGCGAACGCATCACCATCTTCGCCGGAAGTCCCACGCTGTTCGTCGGACTGATGAGCCAGGCGCAATTCTCTCGAACCGATTTCTCCCGCATCCACCTCTCGTACTCCGGTTCGGCGGCATTGCCGGAAGATCTGCTCAGACGCTGGGAGGCTGCTACCGGTGCGCCGGTCATAGAAGGCTACGGCCAGTCGGAAGCCGGGCCCGTCGTCTCGTTCAATCCCCAAAACGGGACAAGAAAGCCCGGCTCCGTTGGCTTGCCGGTGCCAGACACGCTGGTAGAAATCGTTGATACGGACGAGGGAAAGAAAGTTCTCGCTGTGGGGGAGAAGGGTGAAATCCGGGTGCGCGGACCGCAGGTCATGGCCAGCTACCGCAACCTCCCCGGCGAGACCTCAGCCACCCTGCGCGAGGGCTGGCTCTATACCGGGGACATCGGCGAGCTTGACAGCGACGGCTACCTCTACATTCGGGACCGCAAGAAGGAGATGGCCAAGGTTTCCGGTTTTAACGTCTTCCCACGTGAAATTGAAGAAGTGCTGTATCTGCACGCCGGAGTGCAGGAAGCCGCGGTCGTAGCGGTTCCGGACAGCTATCGCGGGGAAGTTGTGAAAGCGTTGGTCGTGCCGCGTACCCATGACGTCACCGCCATGCAACTCATTGAACACTGCAAAGCCAATCTGGCAAAGTACAAGGTCCCAGCGAGCGTGGATCTGGTTTCAGAATTGCCGAAAACCGGTGTTGGAAAAATCGACAAGAACCGAATACGCGAAGTGCTCGCCGGCGTTAACAAAATGACCTGATGGGCGGAACACGAAACTGGCCGTCGTACATGGGTGGGGGACGCGTTTCCTTACGAACACAACCTGTCTTTGGGAAGGATATGCGGATACGTCTGAAAGTGCTCATCCAGAAGGCTTTGCAGTGCAACCAAAACGTCCCAAGGAAATCCCTGGCGGGTCTCGCCGCGAGTGTCATGAATCAAGTTGCGCAGATAGCTGACAAATTCCTGGCATCCCCAATAGGCTTGGAGCCTGTTCCCGATATGGGGAAACGCCTGATAGATAACGCTGAAATTCGGGTGCGTGTCTGACGGCACGACGCCACTGTCTTTGGAGACTGCAGGCAGGCGCAAGGGACGAGAAGCAGCCCGCCTCTCCTCCTCGGTGATGCGTGAAGCACCGGCCGTGTCCTCAAATGGGGGGGAATCTCTCGCATCGTTGCGTCGTTTGAACAGCTTTTTAAACATAGCGGACGGATGTTATCAGCGAATCAAGAGAAAAGGTGCAGACTGGGGTTTACCTGAGTTTCCTTTGGCTACACGGTACAAAATCATGTACGGGTGACGACATGAAACAAACCAGCGACAAGAAACAAAAAAGCCCGCTACCGTATTGATAGCAGGCTTTCCATGCCCCATGCGGGTTCTAACTGGTGGCCTGGGGCGGAATCGAACCACCGACACAAGGATTTTCAATCCTCTGCTCTACCGACTGAGCTACCGGGCCAGAGCGCGGAGTATAGCAGCATCTTCTCCGCGTTGAAGCCCCGGAATCAGGCCCCGTGACGCTTGCCGCGCGTCAAGTCCACACCGAGTTGCTTGAGCTTGCGGTAGAGGTGGGTTCTCTCCAAACCCGTCTTTTCTGCAACCCGGGTCATGGAGCCATTTTCCTTGGCCAGGTGGTACTCAAAATAGGCTTTCTCAAATTCATCGCGTGTCTCGCGCAGAGGCTTGTCAAGCATGAAGCTTTGCTGCGATTGTGGCCCCACCTCAGCCGCAACGAGTGCAGGCTGAGCGCCGGCAGAAGCATCCAGCATCGGCGACGCGGACGCCGCTGCGAGGGGTGCCAGCGACTTGCGCGCGGTGCCGCGCGCCAGCGCCTGTTCGACGGCCTTGAGCAATTTCTGCAGCGTGATGGGCTTTTCCAGAAAGGCCAGGGCGCCAATTCTGGTTGCCTCCACCGCCGTATCGATGGTGGCGTGCCCGCTCATCATGATGACGGGCATGGTCAACGCGCCGGTAGCCGACCACTCCTTGAGCAGTGTGACGCCGTCGGTATCGGGCATCCAGATGTCGAGCAACACCAGATCCGGGCGCTCACGCAGGCGGGCAGCGCGCGCCTGGGCGGCGTTTTCGGCCACCTCAACGTTATGCCCTTCGTCGTTCAATATTTCCCACAACAGATCGCGGATGCCGAGTTCGTCGTCAACCACCAGTATGTTTGCCATGATGTAGCGTGTTCCTTGGATCTACCTGCGCCGCTGGGCTAGCCCTGCGCAACGTTTTCAGTACTGAATGATAACGACACTTGGGCGCCAATGACCTGCCCCTCAAACTGCCGATTGGTAACGTCCACACGGGTGCCGTGTTCGTCCGCAATTTTTTTCACAACCGCCAGGCCCAGGCCGGTGCCC
>CAIPGC010000220.1 GCA_903864505.1 uncultured beta proteobacterium
GTCGGCAATGTGGCAACTCAATTCGCTTCAGCACTGCGGCTGTTCATGGCGACCCGCAGGGTGCCCAATCCGGTCATCCGGAGCTTGAGGAAGTGGACGTTGAATCCCCTAAAAATCGTCAAGCTGACATTCAATTCCGCAAGACAGGTGGGCAGATCGTGCTGCTCCTGTGGGCGTGACCGGGCATAGATGGCTGACCGGTTTCGGGTAGTCCAGTTCCACTTTTTGGGATACCCATAACCCGTTCGCAAAGATCTGCGCTCTAGGCCAAAGCAGTCGAGCGTGTCCGAAACGCTGTGATTGTTGTCAACAGCCCTGGTAAGACACATGGCTTGTTCGGCTTGACGCGATAGGTGATCATCCTAAGCGCTGGGATTCTGAGATCAATGGTTAAAAGTGAAGGTCAGCAAGTATCATTTGCAACACGGAAACGCACTCTTTTGGTTGCCCGGTCAGCAGCGCTGAATCGAGTAGGAGTGTTACGTGGGTTTGAACCACGCCCCGCATCGGTACATTCCGGCGAGCACGATGCAAGCAACGACGTGGCAGAAGGTGGCTTTGGTTGACCATAATGTGACATGACCAACGAACTTCCACAGATCGACGCCACAGTCGCGACCTTAGTAGCGCGAGACTCCTTGTCAGGAAACTCGGCGTGATAACAGAGCCCAGCGCATACGGCGGTTGCCTACTCGGGCTCGCGCTCGGCGACGCCTTGGGCGCGCCCTACGAAGGCGGCGTCCCGGAGCGTGCACTGTGGCGATTGCTGGGCAGTACGTCGCAGGGGTTACCGCGCTGGACCGACGACACCAGCATGAGTCTGGATCTGGCCGAGTCGCTGCTGGCTTGCCGCGCACTGGACCCGGATGACCTGGCAGGCCGCTTTGCCGCCAGCTACCGGTGGAGCAGGGGTTACGGACCCAGCACCGCGCGCCTGCTCAAGCGCATACGCCAGGGTGAGGACTGGCGCCTAGCCGCTAAGGCGATCCATCCGCAAGGCTCGTGGGGAAACGGCGCGGCCATGCGCGCGCCGGTGGTGGCATTGCACTGTCCGAGCGATCCGGACACACTGGTCCTCATCTCTCGCGAGCAAGCGCGCGTCACCCATGCGCATCCCCTGGGCGTGGAAGGGGCGGTGATGATAGCAGTGGCGACCCAGTGCGCGCTGCAACACCTCCCGCCAGCGGAGGTGATCCGCACCGTGCAAAAAAACCTGCATGAACCGCAAATGCTAACGCGCGTGGAGACTGTCGCGCGCTGGGTCGAGCGCGGGGTTTTGCAGGAGGCCGTTACCGTTCGGCGCGAGCTTGGCAACGGCATTGCCGCACAGGATTCGTGCGCTACCGCTGTCTACATTGCCTTGAGCCACTTCGATCACTGCTTCGAAGATATGCTGGCCTTTGTGCGTGCGGTGCGCGGCGACGTGGATACTATCAGCGCGATGGCCGGCGCGATTTGGGGCGCTCGGCATGGGGTCAAAGCGCTGCCCGTGACGCCAATTGAAGCGCGGGATGACATCCTGTCGATAGCGCAGCGGCTATATGAGCGGGCCCAGCACAGAGGCAAGGTATGAAACTCGTCGTTATCGAAGGTGACCTGCTGGAGCAACGCGTCGATGTGATCGTCAACCCCTGGAACCGCAACATCATTCCTTGGTGGCTTTTGCTGCCGCAGGGGGTTTCAGGCGCAATCAAGCGGCGCGCAGGCTACGCGCCGTTCTTCGAGCTTGGCCGGATGGGGCCGATCGCACTGGGCGAGGCCGTCATGACCCAAGCTGGTCGCTTGCCCTACAAGGCCATCATCCATGTTGCAGGCATCAGCATGTGGTGGCGCTCCAGTGCGGAGTCCATCCAGGGTTCGGTAAGGTCGGCCATGCGCCTAGCATCCGGACAAGGCTTTGCGAGCCTGGCGTTTCCGTTGATTGGCGCCGGCACCGGTGGCTTCGGCGAGGAGGGTACATTGGAATTGATGCAACAGGCTCTTGAGCCCATCACGAGTGATATGGCGGTCACCATCGTTCGCTTTCGGCGCTGAAGGGAAGAGTTTGTTATGGGTTCTATGGAGATCTGTGCAAACGTTGTCACCGCGCTGTCGGTATGGCTGGCCGCCCGCAACAAGGTTCAGACATGGTGGCTCGGCATTGCGGGCTGCGTGCTGTTTGGTGTCGTTTTCTTCGACAACCAGCTGTACGCGGATGCGTTGCTCCAGGTCTTTTTCATCGCAACCAGTCTGCTGGGCTGGTGGCAGTGGATGCATCCGTCGTCCATTTTAGGGCAGACCCAACGACCGATCACGCTCATTGGTCGGCGCACGCTAATCGTTATGGCCTTGGTCGCGCTAGCCGTAACCTTGGCCTATGGTGCTCTGTTGCAGCGTTTTACCAACGCATACATGCCCTTCGCCGATGCCGGTGTTCTGGCACTCAGTGTGGTGGCGCAGTGCCTGCTGATGCAGCGTAAGCTGCAGACTTGGCCATTCTGGCTTGCCGTCAACACTGTGTCGGTGCCGCTCTTCGCCTCGCGCGGCTTGTGGCTCACGGCGGCACTCTATGCGGTCTACTGGATCAACGCTTGGTACGGCTGGTATGCCTGGCGCCGTGAGATGCAAGCCGCATTGGGTCAGGGTGTTTCACCGCGGACAACGTCGTGATGGGGGCGCAGCAGCGCTTTGGTCTCGGGTTTGTGGTCGGCAAGTTTGCGCCACTCCATCGCGGGCATGAATGGTTGGTCGAGCAGGCCGCAGCGCGTTGCGATCGATTGCTGATCCTGAGCTATACACAGCCCGAATTCGAACGCTGCGATCCCGCCACGCGCCAACGCTGGATGGATGCTTGCTTTGCCGGGCACGAATGCATAGCGCTGGACGACGCTTGGCTGACCCAGCGCTGTGCCGAGCGCGGCATTGAAGTGCGGTCGGTGCCACACAACGGGTCCGACGACGCAACCCACCACGGGTTTCTAGCGTGGCTGATAGGCACGGTATTGCAACGTCGACCGGACGCAATGTTCTGCAGCGAAAGTTATGGTCAACGCTGCGCCACGGACCTTACCCGGATGCTGGGCTATCCGGTAACTGCGGTTGAAGCGGACACGCAACGCCTGCGGAACCCGATCAGCGCAAGCCGCATCCGCGAAATGCCACAGTCCTATTTGAACTGGCTGTCGCCCGAAGTCCGCAAGTCATTCACCCTGCGCGTGGCCGTGCTGGGCGGCGAGTCCAGTGGTAAGTCCACGCTGGCCGAGGCCTTGGCCCAGGTGTTGGGCACCTGCTGGGTGCCTGAATACGGCCGCGAGCTCTGGGAGTGGCAGAACGGTGTGCTACTGGAAAGCGACCTGTTGCACATCGCGCGAGAGCAACTACGACGCGAGGCTGACGCACTCTCCCGCGCAAATGGTGTGCTGGTCTGTGATACCACCCCCCTGACCACGCGGGGTTATGCACTATGGATGTTCGGTCGCGCCGACCCTGAACTGGAGCAACTGGCACGTCATCCGTACGATGCGCTGATCCTGTGCGAACCGGATTTTGCGTTTGTACAGGATGGCACGCGTCGCAACGACGGATTTCGCCAGCGACAGCACGACTGGTATTTGACGCAATTGCGAGATATGCACTGCCCCGTGCTTCGGGTGGACAAGGATCTTCCCACACGAGTGCGCAATTCAGTCCAATGGCTGAACCGGGTCCTTGGGGGTGCAAGCGTCGGCCTTGAAGGCGGTTGATATGCCCGAAAACCCCAGTCCCACCGGGTTGGCCCAAGGAATGATTCCGCAAGGCCGGATGTCGAACCGGTGAACCATGGTTGTAATGTTTGATTGGAAGATGGCTGCCATTGACAGCGGCGGTGCGCTTGCGGGTATTGATGAACGGCAGCTATATGGCAGCCCATTGCTCTGCCAATCAGGAGCCGCTCGCCAAATTCGGCATCGTGCCCAGGGACGGCCACGATCTTGAGGAGCAGTCGTTCGCCGTCATGCCTTTGCGAATCCGATCGGGTACTCAATTTCAAGTTGACTTCCCCAGTGCGATACGGCAAAATACCGTATCTGTTTGGAGGTGTCATGACATCCGTTGCCCGTTTTGATCTGAAGCTTGATGCGGACGATAAAGATCTTCTCTCCCGTGCCGCAAGCCTTATGGGCACCACCATGGCGGGCTTTGTCCGCAGCGCAGCCAAGGAGAAGGCACAAACCCTGCTGGAGCAGGAGTCGCGGGTGACGCTCACCAAACGCGATTTTCTTGCCTTCAACGCAGCGATCAATGATGTATTCAGTCCGAACCCGGCGCTGCAGGGAGCATTGAAAGCGGCATCGAAGGTCAAACGTGCTTGAAGAGCAGGTTCTTGATGTCAGGTTGCACGACCGCGCAGCCTTTCATTGCGGGGTGCCTGCGCTGGATGAATTCCTGCACAAGTACGCCGCGCAGCAGAATGCAAAGGGTATAAGCACCGTCTTTGTTTTGGTGGATGATGCGGCACCGAGCAAGATCCTGGGTTTCTATACGCTCAGCGCAGCACAGATCGGCGCTAAGCAACTAAGTGAATTGGAACGTAAGAAACTGCCTCGTTACCCCGTTCCGTGTTTTCGCATGGGACGCATGGCACGCGCTATTGAAAGTCGTGGAACTGGGTTGGGCGAGATTCTGATCGGATGCGCTGTTGACCGATGTCTGCACGCCCGCAGTCTTGTCGGTGCCTACGCGCTACTGGTGGACGCAAAAGATGAAAGTGCGAAGTCGTTCTATGAGCGGTATGGTTTCGTCCCGTGCGGCGATACCCCAATGACCCTTTACCTGCCGCTTGGTTGATCCTTCTTTACGCAAGGCTAATCACGGCAGTCGGCAAGCAGCGTGAACTGGCACTCGTCGATGACGGGTAATTGAAAGTCAATTCTCGGATCCGATGCCGGTCCTGCCGCAATCTTCAGATTTCTGTTTGCTCCGACAGTTCCAGGGCGTCTTCCACCTCAATGCCCAGATACCGCAGAGTGCTTTCCAGCTTGGTGTGCCCCAGAAGCAGTTGCACCGCGCGGATGTTCTTCGTTCGACGGTAGATTAAGGACGCCTTGGTACGGCGCATGGTGTGCGTGCCATAGGCGGTTGGATCAAGGCCGATCTCATCGATCCACGAATCAAGAATGCGCGCGTACTGTCTTGTGCCCAAGTGCGGGGAATCGTGAATTCGACTGGGAAACAGGTAATCTTCATTGGCAAGAGATGCTTCCTTGATCCAATCAGAAACTGCCTCTCTAGTTGGTGCTGTGATTTCAAACTGCACCGGTTGCGAAGTCTTTTGCTGCATGACGATCGCACGCGTAGAAAAACGGTCTCCGTGACAAATATCCCTGACGCGCAGCCGTACGAGATCACATGCCCGCAACTTGCTATCGAGTCCAAGGTCAAACAAGGCCAGTTCGCGGGTTCGATGGCCAAGTTGAAGCCGGATGCGGATGGCCCAGATATCCTTGAGTTTCAGTGGAGCCTTTTGCCCGACGGTCTTACCCTTATTCCACGGTGCTTTTGTAGGCGTGGCTGATGGATCTTCCATGTTGATCTCCTTTAGTTGAAGGGAGATCAACTGTGACCTTGCTGGAAGAATAGTCAACGTTCATCGACGGGAAGATGCTTCATAGCTGCCGCTGAGTTTGGGCAAGTCGGTGCCATTGCGGGTGTTCCCGCATGGGCAAAGCGGACGTTCAATTTCCTGCCAACAGCAGAGAAATCGGTAAGTCGATTTGGACATATAGCCCAAAGATGTGAAGTTCAGTAGATACGCTTGTTAGAACGCGAACTCAAGAGTTGAATGTGCGACCAACTCTCCTGACGTGAGAAACGTGATCCGTGATTTTCATGTTGAAGGTGTGGCAATCCACACTGTTTCCAAACCAAATATTTCCGGACACTAGAGCTATCGACTAACAGCACAAGTGAAAGCAACACGGAGGTAGAAGATGTATTGGTATTTCAAAGTCTTCAGGAGCTATTTCAATTTCTCGGGCAGAGCCCGCAGAAAGGAATACTGGTATTTCACGTTGTTCTATGTCGTGTCCAACATGCTGGCGTTTCTCACGGACGTGTTCACTGGGACTTACCATGGAGAAGGATTTGGAGTTCTGTCCGGTACCTATTTTCTTGTGTCGTTCTTCCCCACGATTGGGGTCTCCATTCGTCGATTGCATGACATAGGTCATAGTGGTTGGTGGATGCTGATCAATCTAATACCGGGTGTCGGTTCCCTCGCTATTTGCGTCATTGCGCTCTTTGATAGTCAGCCCGGACCCAACGAATATGGACCGAACCCAAAGGAACCTATTGAAGCCGAGACGGTTCCCGATACATTGCGTTGCGGCTCAGGTAAGAACCAGCGGGGTATCCGCTGGATCAAAGGCATAGGAATAGCGGTTAGTCTGATGGCTGTGCTCGTTCTGGGAGTTCAGTATTGGTGGGGCGCACACAAGGATCAACTCATGGCCGATGGCAAAGCTGCCATCGAATTTGGAAAACGGGCAGGTCAATCGCGAACCGAGGTGGAATGCGTTGAGTTTGCACTGCAACGACACAGGGAAAACCCAAGCATTTCGCTGGGTTCGAGCGTATCGAATTCGATGGTCCTCACCGGCTGCCTTGAAACCGGTGCACCAACGCAGTCATTTTGTGACCACGTACCCCCACAGACCGAAATCGTGGCCAGCGGTCAATGGATTGGAAGTGCTTGCAACCAGGCAGGAATCACGGACGGCTTCTGCGCCAGTTTGCTGCAACGAATTCCAGTCTATTGCGCTTCTGATGCGCGCCATAGGAAAATCAACGGGGAGGCAGGTGCCACTCGCAATTCAAGCTGTGAAGTGAATCCTTTGACTACTTGAAGACCGCCAATTTTGACCTCAGAAATTGCAACGTAAGAGCCGCTATTTATGAGCAATGTCCTACTTTCAGTAAGTGGTGGTCACGTGATACTGCCCAGCAAGGTCTTATGCCATCGCGCTGACGGTGGTCATTTGATTGTGAATCCTCCCAGAGATGTTTGGGAGAGAAATTGTCTTTCGCAAGATGAACTCAAGGAATGGGCGTTGCTGGTCGCTGCGACTGGTCGTGCGATGATTGAGACCCTGCCGATGCTCTCCAACGGGTGTTTGAATTACTGGGAGGCAGGAAATTGGTCCCTCAATGAAGAAAGATTTCCGCCTGGCCCAAAAATCGTTCAACAACATAGGCGTGTCCACATGCATATCTTTGGAAGAAGCCGGAGCGCCTCTGATCCCGACTGGAAATGGGGCGAGGCCCCCAGATTTCCTGAGTACAGCGAGTCTGACGAGTGGGTCCAGCGTTTTGATCCGCTGGCGCCGGACGAGTGCAACAACGTTGTGGACCGAATCAAGATGATTTTGTCCTCTGACGCGCGACTGCCTCCGTTTCCTGCTTCGACTTGAACGGGCGAGCCCTAACAAATGGTCAATATGTCGGGGCCCGCCTTGGGCTTGCAGGAACGTACGCCGTCGTGACTGGAGCGCAAGGCCGAATGGGCCATCAAGAGGCTTGCAGAGGTATTGAACCGGTAAGGGTCTTTGCAAGCAACCCCCACGCGCAAAAGTAAGAACACCCCCAACCAAAGTGGTCGGAGGCGCTGGGCAGGGAGTGAAGTTGAAGCTACTTACGCGGTTTGCACCGGTGTCCGATAGGCTTGGTACCCAACCTTGGCGATCATCGCGATTCCAACGAGAGGCATCGCTACTGCATAAGCCAGGCCAATGAACGGTGCGGCGGCCAGCAGAACCACATTCTTTACCGCTGCCTTGGCAGGAGACTTGGTAAAGGCGCGTGATGCAACCAAGGCCAACATCACCAGACCGACGAATGGCAGTGCCATCGCATAGACCAGACCGATAAACGGAGCAGCTGCGAACAGCGCGACGTTCTTCAGGTTACGTGCAGCTTGGACAACGGCTTGTTCAATGTGCTTGAAATCGACAACTGGCAGACCCATGGTGTTGAGGTGGCCGTTGGTGTGAAGTGTTGCAGACATGATGTTCTCCTATTGAGCATTTGATTCCAGATGAATTACTTATTGCATAGGGCGTGCCAACTTCAACAGAAGCGCAAAAGCCCAATGGAATCAATGGGTTGTGCGAGAGCGGCGTTGGCATCGACCAAATATCGGCGGGTACGAAGTACATTTTTTTCAGTCAACGCAAAACATCTGCTTCAGAATATCTTCAACAAATTCAACACCTTGCACGAAATGCAGAGTCGATAACTTTTATGTTCTGCCTGGCTGGGTTTTAATGGAGCCCACATGGACAAAAAACGCATCGACAAATGGCTTTGGGCCGCACGATTCTTCAAGACCCGGTCACTGGCCGTGCAGGAGATCGAACGTGGTCATGTCCAGATCAACGCGTGCGATGTCAAACCAGCCAGAGAAGTCAAGATCGGCGATGTCATCACCGTGGTCCAGACAAAAGTGCCAAGAACCGTTGTGGTCAAGGGCATTAGCGAGCAGCGTGGCCCGGCCACGGTCGCCCAGTTGTTGTACGAAGAAACCGTGCAAAGCATTCAGCAAAGGACATTGATTGCGGAGCGCAATCGCCTCAGTCCGGAGCCGGCGCTCTCCATTGAACAGGGTCGACCCACGAAAAGGGATCGACGCCAACTGCAACATGATTGGAACAGTCGCTGGAGTGCAACGAGCGATTGATGCCGGGTGACTTGAATGAAGGACAACCGTCCTTACATTCACTTACCTGATCTTCACGCCATGGTCACATTGGACAGGCATCATTGAGTTCAACCAGTTCGTTGGCTTTTGTTGGCTTGCTTCATTTTTGCCGGCGAGGATTGTTTTGCACAAGGATCCATGAGCGTTCAAGATATATCCGGGGACAGTAGCCTCCCCGACGTTGATTCAAAGTCGATGACCGATGCTGGTCATAGCTTGCCCGTGCTCGTAGGAAAGGTCTACGAGGAAGCTACTCCCATGGAGCGTGGACGGTTGCTGGAGCAATTGCTTAAGCCATTGGGAGTTCTGGCACTGGTTGCGATTGCCAACGGGGTCTTTGCGCGCCTGACCTTCGTCAATGGATGGTCCAGACTCACGATCCGACCCGAAGATACCCAGTTCATTGATCCCCAGGACGTTGTCACCCTGGCCAGCCGTGTGCAGCAGGTGAGTGTGCATGCCATCGAAGGACTCTCACAAATTGTGGGCGCATCTCCCGTCTTGGCAGGCTCCACCGCTGCGGCCATGCTGTTGGCGATTCTTGCCAAGCAACGCATGAGTCAAATGCAGATGTCGGGGAACGATTTTGACGTTTTGCCTTGACGCGTTAACGTAAGGCGTAGCAAATTCGCTGAAATTGCATTCTGCGTCTTTCGCTTCAACATCGGCATCCACTGCGAGGTTCAAGGACTTCAGATGACGACGGTAGTTGACGTGCATCCAAGTTAAGCGCATCGCTTCGTCTTTCGAAATCTCTCGGCGAACTCGTACTAATTCGTCTGGCTTGGAGACCCCGAAGTCAGTACTATCGCAAGCTTCCATTCAAACTGATCTGCAGCCCACACGAGAGAACCATGCCAACAAGCACTTCATCGACCCGCAAGACCCGCGTGGCAGCCCCAACAGGACAAAGTAGCAAAGAAATTTCGGCTGCATTGATAACTGGTGCTTCCTCTGGCATCGGTGAAGCGTTGGCACACTGTTTTGCCAAAGATGGGTTTAACGTAATCCTGGTCGCGCGTAGTGCAGACAAGCTCAAAGCACTGTCTCTGGAACTGCAGAATGACCACCAAGCGGATGTTCAAGTGTGTCCGGCAGACCTGGCCCGCTCTGGCGCTGCGGAGAAGCTGGCTGCAGCCCTAGCTCGAAAGAAGGTGCATGTTGATGTGCTGGTGAACTGTGCAGGTGTTCTCGAGCAAGGAGAGTTCACGGCCCTTTCCCCTGCAAAGCACCAAAACATCATCGACCTAAACATTTCCGGGCTCACAGCCATGCTGAGTGCTTTTGTACCAGCGATGGCGACGCGTGGCTCAGGGCGAGTCCTAAACGTGGCATCCATTGCTGCGTTTCAACCGATTCCTACGCTGGCAAGCTATGCGGCAAGCAAGGCCTACGTGCTGTCGTTGTCAGAATCTCTGGCTGAGGAATTGCGTGGCTCAGGCGTTACTGTGACTACTTTGTGTCCGGGTATCACGGCGACCAATATGCTTAAAAAAGCTGCTGGGGTCAATGACAAGTTAGGCAAATTGCCGGGCTTTCTGATTGGTGATGTGCAAGAGGTTGCAGAAATGGCGTTCAAGGCTTGCATGTCGGGTGATGCCATCTGTGTGCCAGGTGCGATCAACCGAGCCGCCATGATTGCCTCGCGTGGTACGCCTAAATGGTTGGTTCGACGTATTGGCGGGTTGTTCGGCCGCAAGGCAATTTAGTTGCGTGTCCCTTACTTCGATGCCGCACTGCTGACGTTCCCAAGCGCGAGCAGTGTGCCCATTTTTGACGTTCGTCATTTGGCAAAGCAGCCATTCGCCGGCGCCAAGGAAGTTGATGTCCGGCCACTCATCCGCCTCAGCGTAACTAGAGAAAACACATGGCAGCGCAATCATCCCGATTAGGTCAACTATGAGGGTACCTATCGACCAATTTGGGACTCCCCTAAAGCCACCGGCGAACTTGGTGTCGGTAATCAGAATAAGCGGAACCGAACAACTTCTCCAGCATGCGCTCTTCGGGCGCAATCTGAAATCGGCCAATATAAAGAACAAAACCAGGTAGACCCAAGAGTGCAAAGGCTGACTCCAGAAACACGCTCCATCCGGTGAGGACGAAAAGAAGACCCAAGTACATTGGGTTGCGTGTCACGCGGTAAATACCCGTCCGGACAAACGTCGAAGTCTTCTCCGGCGTCAATGGATTGATGGTTGTTTTGACTTTGCGGAATGCGCGTGCTCCACTAAAAGTCATGCCGCCGCCAATTAGCGCGAGGGTGATAGCTCCAAAAGTCCGCACAGGCTCAGGAACCTCAAGGCGGTCAGCAAAATGACCAGCAACCCACATGGCACCTGCAACTATGAGCGCCACGATGGGGGGAGGAATTCTTAGCTCAAGTGACATCATTTCAATGCCGCGAGACTTTGCGGTTCGGTGGCCACTTCTTGTGGCTGAAAACCCGAAGAGTAATAGATTCTTTTCCGTTCGTGTCAACAAGGGGAATTTGCTTATAGAAGGCATAGGAAACGCCAGATGGCAGTGTTGCCTTATCTTTTCCCGGTCGCCTCTGGCGAGGCGCTACAGGATCACCTCTTTTTCGGCGAAGGCCTTGCCCCATATCTGCAATCTGTACCGTCTAGCTCTGTGCAGAAAATACGGGTCGGCTTCGACAAGTTCCACGGCGCGTTGGCGCGACTGAACCTCCATCACCCAAAGCCCGCCACAAAACAGGCCTCCGGGCTCATCACGCAGGCCCCCGGCGATGACAATCTCGGCTTCGTGCTTTCGCAAGTACTCCATATGCGCGGGCTCATGGATTGCACGCACCCCATTCATTTCTACAGTATCATCAAATATTGCGACCCAGCGCATCAAACTTCCTCCGCAGAACCCACCAAAGTGGCGACATACCGGAATTCCTTCAATGTCTGGCCACCAAGCTCGAATTCCTTGGCGCTGTCAGGTTCGGCGATGAACCCCGCCTTCCCGTAGAAGTCGATTGCCCTAGCGTTGTCCGCGAGGACCCAAAGGCTCACCGTCCGGTACCCATCTGCAGCCAACTTCTGTCTGGCATGAAGCCATAGTGCCCTGCCTGCTCCAGTGGACCAGCAATCGGGGGCGACGTAGATGGCCCATATTTCACCTGCTGTCGATCGGGCATCAGCGTCTCTGCATTTGCCAAAGGCAACCCAACCTACAACGGAGTCACCTATCTTTGCAACGGAGAGGACTGGGCTCCTTTTGGGAATGACCTCGCTCCAATACGACTGTCGCTTGTCAATAGAAAGTCCTGCCAAGTATTCAGCCGAAAGGATGTCTTTGTACGCCTCTTGCCAAGCCGTTACATGAATCCGAGCCACGGCACGGGCATCTTCAGGAGTTGCGTTGACGACGTGCATGCAATACGGTCAGGCAATCTCACCAAAGACTGGCTCACAACGTACTTCGGTTTTGACCGAATTCGCGATGAAACATTCCTCATGTGCTTGATGGTGGAGTTCTTCGACCTGAGCCTGCGTTGGCAGTTGGTCCCCTGAAAACGTGACTTTCGGGCGTAGCGTGACAACTGTCATTGCCATCTTCCCATCGGCATTTTTGTCCATGACACCCCTTGCATTGTCGGCATATGCATCGACACAGAATTTGCGCTTGGCTGCAATCGACAAAAACCACAGCATGTGGCAACTCGACAGTGAAGCCACGAAAGTCTCTTCGGGGTCAATTGCAGAAGCGTCTGAGTAAGGCAGAGGGATAACATGTGGAGAGCTCGACCCAACCACCTCAATGCCGCCATCAAAGCGCAGGAGGTGCCTTCTGCTGTAGCGGTTGCTCAGGAAGTCCTGGCCATCGCGGTGCCAGGAGATTTCGGCGATGTACTGGGCCATGTGCTTCTCCGACTAAAGAAAGGCCATTGTCACCAATTTTTCCTATTGGGCATTGCCATGCGCTGCGGCTTGCTTCAGCCAGTAGAGAGCCTGCCATGGGTTTGGTTGCACACCTTTGCCCTTTGCGGAAAGGAGGCTCAGTTCAAACTGCACATTGGAATTTCCGCCATTGGCCAGCTGATTGAAACTGGCGAACGCCAATGAAAAGTCACCGCGGGCCTTCGCTTCCGTCGCATCGTCAAACTGGCCACTCCAGCCCGACACTGACGTCATCAAGCGCGCGAGTGCAAGTGCAAGCGAATTCTTGGGTTTGGTCGGTTGTCGCATGGTGCTAACTCGAAAGGTATTGATATTCTTGGGATGGTAGACTTTTTCATGGCCGCACATCTCAACGAGTTTGCTCAATACTGCTGCGAACTGCTGTCCTCGGCTGGACCATGTGTTGCACGCCGGATGTTTGGCGGATACGGCATCAGCATGGATGGACTGACACTCGCACTCCTCGTGGACTTGGGAGGCGGTGAAAGACTCTGGCTTAAGGCCAATCAAGAATCACGTGCGGTCTTCGAGAGGGCAGGATGCGAGCGATTTACCTACCTGGTCAAAGGTAAGCCCAAGAGCATGAACTACTACAGTGCACCCGAGGAAGCTATGGATTCGTCAGAGGCGATGGCAAGTTGGGCACGGTTATCCCTGGAGGCGGCAGTCGAGGCGCGCATGCCAACGAAGGTGGCATCCAAGAAGCCGAGTCGAAGAGGGAGCGCCGGATAATTCGACTGCCATCAATAACTGACCCGGACAGCGATGCTTTCGGCCAGCTGAACTTCAAATCAGACTGCCAGGCTGCGATCGTTCGTGAGCAGGAGAAGTGTGCCAGAAGCAGCCGCTGGATTACCGATCCTCAACGGGGAAGCTGAAATACATAAAGCGCTTTCGCCGACTGTCGGGGTTCAGTGCAGCGGGATGCCGGGCGGCGATGGCGTACCCAGAATTCAACCCTGAAGCATGCAGGGGATTAGGCGAAGCACACAATCTTCTTCGACGCATTCCGCGTCCAGGGCCACAACCGAAATTTGTGGGAGGAGAAGCTTGATGATTGTTTTCAGTCGCGGTGCAGCAATTGCGCCAGGAAAGACGGCAAGCGCTATGGCCTTTGCACATCAGGTCAGCGCATACCTGAAGACCACTTACGGAATTGAACTTGAAGTTCTCATGCCCATCGGGGGCAACCCCAATCGTATTGGCTGGTCGACTCGCTACGCCGACCTTGCAGCGATGGAAGTTGCCACGACAAAAATGACCTCGGACCCGAAATATTGGGAAATTGTGAACGCTGGAACGGCGAACTTTATTGCAGGGTCAATCCGCGACTCTATCTGGCGCACGGTTTAGGGCGTGCAAGGGATGGCTACCGCCAAGGAAAAGTCTATGAGCTCTGAGCCAAAGGACTTACCAACGCAAAGGTTTGTGGTCAGTCATCTCAACAGATCCGCATGACAGATCCATTTTCCGATGACCAGCGCCAGAAACACCATCACAACGTCGAGTTCCAACTGATCTACGTTCTCAAAGGCTGGTTCAAAAACGAGTTTGAAGGTGAAGGCATCCATGTCATGAAATAAGGTTCATGCTGGATACAGCCGCCAGGTATTCGTCATAGCGTGCTTGGCTGGTCGGATGACTGCGAACTGCTTGAAATCGTTCTTCCGGTGGAGCATGCGACTGTGAACGACAGTTGAATGCCGCGCGTGCTGTTCGCTTCTGGAGCAGTGTCCTCACCAATATTGCTGCATCCCTTGTGTACATTGATTTGGCTTGAGCAACCCACCAGACGAACGACATAATGCTGGGACCCACCCACGACCATGCATTCCAACGTGTTCTCGTCAGTATTCAATATTCGTACTACCGCACTTTTGTTGATCGGGGCCAGTTTGATAGCCACGTCATCTGCCATGACTTTGCGTGAATTCCGCACCCTCGAAAAGACCGGCAGGCAAGGTACTGACTACGCCAACTACTACCTGGTTGGTGTGATGGAAGGCGTGCTTGAGTCTCACGCGCGCAACGCGCGCAATGGTGCCATCCCCAGGATCTGCCTAACCGGTCGCCGCCCAGACCCTCGTATTGCCAGGAGCCTCTTTGACACCGAGCTAAAACGCAACGAAGGCCTGTACGAAGCGGACATGTCAGTTCAACTGGTGATGATCAACGCGTTGACTGCGGCATACACCTGCTCGGGTTAAAGCCTGCCGCCAGTGATCATGGAGCGTTCCCATGCAACTTGCACATCTTCTGCTTCGTCACGCTGAGACAACGCCGAGCCAGCCATCCTGTATGGCGATCAGCAATGGGCAACTTATGGCGAGTGGGCCGCCCGTTGCGCGGGCATGGCGCAGAGACTCCACAGCGCAGGGTTGAGGCCGGGTGACCGGATAGTCCTATTCATGAGGAACCACCCACGGTATCTGGAGTTGCTCTGACCGCCAATCTGCGTGGCAAGATGCCAGCTATAGGTCGCGATGAACATTTTTTGGAGACAGTGCCGATAGACAATTTGACACTTCCGTTCGCGATAGAAAAAATATCAAAGTGGGGGGAGTCTATGTTCAAGTTTCTGAAGAGTGCGTTTTCGAAAGAGACATCGCCTGCGGTGGAATTGAAAGCTGTGCGGCCAGGCCATGGTCAGTTGCTGACGTTGCTGGTGGTCCACTGAAATTGATTCAAGCACAATGCGAGAGCGGAGGCAGTCATGGTCGACAAATCAAATCAAGTCAATGTCAACCGTCAGGTTGATGGTCAGTCGCCTTCGTTCTCAGCGACTTCCGCCTCGGGTGCGCAGACTCGGTCGCAAATGGTATACCTTGCCTTCAAGGACACGGTAAAGTTGCATGGAGTGCCGTCAGATTGGATCGAGTGCAAAGTGCGTCTAATAGACTGTGAAGCGCAGACGGGCGTAGTGCAGGTCGTCTTGTCAATTAGACGTTGGAGCGGGCATCTGCTTCGCTATTCGATGGCGTTCCAGCGCCAGATGTTGCTGTTTCTGAACCGTTATGAGCCTGCCGTCGACCACGCCAAGTACGAATGGTTTTGGCGTTATGCACAGGATTGCGACTGTCCGTTTCCAAACATGCCACCGCCTCAGGAGTGGCAGCAAAAGTTACAGGCTAAGACCCCACCTAAATCGGTGGATATTTTTGAGCGTCGCAAAACGCCGCGCATTGCCGGTGCAACGGCAATGCGGTAATTGCCTCAAGGGCCAACTCGGACCACAACTTTGAACGCAAAGAGGTTCTTGCGCAGAGCAGAAAGGCGGCGGAGACGGCAACTCGGATTACTACAGTCGGAGCTCGGTGGTGCGCCGCAATGTCAGCGGGCTCCGTAGACAGCCTTGCTTCGCCGTCTAAGCGCAGCGTTTCGTCGAAGCCTGGAATGAGAAAAAAATGTCCGACTCTTCCTGCAGAAGGGATGCTTTCAAGCGAGCCCCGTCGATTGTTCCCAAGTGAGTCGGGTATGGAATGCCAAAATTTGCTGCAGATCACAAA
>CAIPGC010000221.1 GCA_903864505.1 uncultured beta proteobacterium
CAGCCATGTTGTCAAACATCTGGTAGTCGCCTTTGGCGCTGGTGCCGTCGAGCAGCATCTCAATGCTTCCGCCCAGCTCAGGCTTGGAGGAATCAACAAAAGTCAAAGCCCACACGCGCGTGCGTCCCACCACACCGGTCGTCAAGCCATCTTTGGCTGCATCCATCTGGTCTGTGGTGTTGAAGAAGTAGCGGTTGTGGTTCTTTGTGTCCCAGGCGCCATCTTCCGGGCGCAGGAACTTGGTGCTGATGTTGTTGGTAGCAACATCGCCAGTCACCAGTGTGAAGCTGCCTTCGTAGTTGCCACGTGTATTGGGCAGCAGGCCCAGACCTGCGTCCGCAGCGCGTGTCTCTGGCAGATTGCCATTGACGGCCACGCGGTACACCGTTCCACCAATCAAGCCGGCTTTTTCGATGTCATTGCCCACCGTGGTTTTGTTGCCCACGTAAACATAGATACCGTTAGTGCCGCCGTCGGCATTGCCGATCACCACTGTGCGGTCACCCGAATGCGGATTGGCCAGCAGGTTTTCCCACGCGCCATTGATGTTCGAAGCCCAGGGCAGTACATAGGAGTTGCCCTTGCTGGGACCAGTGGCGATGTGAGCCAGACCGCGCTGATATGTTGGGCCAGACTCTTCACCGTTCAGGAAGATACGGGCCTTGGTGCCCTTGCGTGTGGCGCTGTTGAAGAAGGCCTTGCGGTCAGCCAGATCAGCCGAGCAAAAACGTCCAAACGCATTGGTCTTGCCCAGCTTTGACACAAATGTCGGGTCTGTAGTTGCGGGTGCGGATGGCACGAGTTCCCAGCCGTTGATACCGGCTTGGTACACGTGCTGCATCAGGTCAGCGCCAGACTTGACTTCCAGAGTCTTCTTGTTGATGACCCATTCAGACACGAAAGCGCCCTTGCCGCCGTGGCTGCGCACAATACCCACTGGTCCCGTGCCATCAGCAAACATTTCGTGATTAACCAACACCGTAAATGTGCCGTCTTCGTTGTCGTAAGCACCCAGGCCATCTGGAATGCCACTGAACACGTAGCCGCCAGCAGCGTCGCCCGTTGTCAGAATCGATGTCAGTTCTACGCCTGGTGCAATCGCTCGCAGGTAGGGGGCTGTCGTCGTACTTGGGCCGGTGTCTGCCATGGCAGGAACAGAAAGGGCCAACAGCGTGGCATTGATCAGCAAGGCCAAGGCGTTCAATTTCAGCTTCATTTAGTTACTCCAGAATGTGTATGTATAAAGTGCAGTGCACAGCGATAAACCTGAAGCACAGGGCCGCATCGTGCGACCCTGTACTGTTGCCATGCTATGTGGGCTATGTTTCAAAAGTATTTCGAGCGATGGCGCCAAAGCTAATTCCTTTGGCTACTCCAGACGCATATGGATACAAGAGATGTGTTCAGAAATGTGGGGAAAGGCAAGCCCGCTATTCCTGAACGATAACGCCACCCAATGCTGGATCCGTGACACTGTCCCGACCTGTCTCAACGTGGCCGGCAAGACGCCATTCGAAATCTGGATCGCCTTCGATGCTCACGACAAGGTCATACCAGCCGAGGGACTTTTGAAG
>CAIPGC010000222.1 GCA_903864505.1 uncultured beta proteobacterium
CGCGCAATCAGCTCAAGGCTGCCGAGGCCGACCCCTTGTTCGGCGCTGATTACCACTTGAGCTTCGAATCCGCCCGTGCCTTGTTCTCGGAATTGACACCGGCACGCATCGATCTGCTGGAGTCCTTGCGCCAATGTGGTCCCTGCTCTGTCTATGCGCTGGCCAAGACAGTGGCTCGTAACTACTCCAACGTTCACACGGACGTTGGCAAACTCGAAGAACATGGTCTGGTGCAGCGCACCCCGGAAGATGCGGTGTTTGTACCGTTTGAATCAGTGGAGATTCACCTGGACTTGTTCAAGAAATCGGTTCGAACAGCGATCACATAAGTATACGCAAATAACGTACAATTTAAATGAAAGCCACTTTTGTCGAACTACCTCCTTTCGAGCGAATCCGCAAAGACTTCATGGACGACGAGGCCTACCGCCAGCTTCAGCAGCAACTGATGGACAACCCTGAGATGGGGGACATGATGGAAGGCACGGGTGGTTTGCGAAAACTGCGGCAACCCGACCCACGCCGTGGCAAGGGCAAACGCGGTGGCTTGCGGGTGATTTACTACTGGTGGTCGGGTGGTGATCAGTTTTGGTTTTTTACGGTTTACGACAAGGACCAGGCCGACGACCTAACGCCTGCGCAGTGCAAGGTGCTTAAGCAGCTACTCAAAAGCGAGTTGGAACAACGTCAGCACCAATGAAGGAACGCAACATGACGAAAAAACGCGATATTTTTGCTGAATTGACCGAAGGCTTTGATGCACTGAAATCGCAGCGCGAAGGCAAGCTCACGCTACGCACATTCAAGGTCGAAAGCAAGCCAGCACCGGTGCTATCCCCGCAAGACGTGGTAGGCGTGCGCGAGCAGTTGCACCTATCACGCCCAGTGTTCGCACGCTATCTGCGCACCAACCCCCGCACACTTGAAAACTGGGAACAAGGCCGCGCCAAACCAAACGCCCAGGCGGCGCTGCTGATCCGCATGGTGGCGCAGTTTCCGGACATGGTTCAAAGGCTGGAGGCGGTTTGACTCACGTCAGTCTGCGCGCCGACTCCCTGCCCGAGCTGTCAAATTGAGCGACGACTCATTTGGTAACCGTCAAAATAGGCATCACCTATAAGGATCGCTTCCGGCTCAACTCGGCAATGCTCAAACTGAAGCGATTCATAGAGCTTGACCGCAGCAGGGTTCGGCACATAGACGGTGAGGTTGATGCGGCGTACGCCAACCGACTCGGCGTGCTCGATCGCCCTTAGCACCAGTGCTCGCCCAATTCCGTTCCTTCTGTAGCTCGGTGACACAAATACACCCCACAGCGTGGTTTTGTGTCGTGACGATGGAAGCTTGCTTGGCCATGCCACCGCAGCGCTTCCCACTAATTCGGCATCGACAAATGCACCAAAGGCTGCGTTCGGTTCCGGATAGGAAAGTTGGTCGCGAAAGCCTTGAAGTGGCCTCGCCAGTTCTTCCTCCAGTGTGAGTCCCATGGGAATCGGATTATCAGCAGTCAGTTCGCGCCGCAAGGTCGAAAACGCCTGCGCATCATCCGACCCTAGTTGTCGAATTTGAAAATCAGTCACAAATTCCTTTCCGCGTGTATTGCGTTCAATCGTGTGCAGCGCACTCCCGCAGAGATTGGGGTATGGGTACCCGCCGATTTGTGGGCATTTGACACCATGAGGCGGGTGCCCATGCCCCAATCTCA
>CAIPGC010000223.1 GCA_903864505.1 uncultured beta proteobacterium
AGCCGCAAGGGTTGATGCGCTGGAAGGGCTCCAGATCCATGGCTACATTGAGTGCAAGACCGTGATAGGTGCAGTTGCGGCTGACCTTGATGCCCAGTGCCGCGATCTTGCCAAGACCGGTGAAGTCTGGATCAGATGCCTGTGTTCCCTCATCGCGCTTGCGTGGCCGGTTGTTCAGCGGGGCATGACCGGATGGGTCATCCAAGCGAACGTAAATCCCCGGAGCGCCGGCAACCCGGTGGCCGGTCACACCGAAATGCAGCAAGGTGCGTATCAGTGCCTCTTCAATGCGGTAGACATATTCTTTGACGAAGTATCCTGCACGCTTGAGGTCTATGAGTGGATACGCAACTACCTGTCCTGGCCCGTGGTAAGTCACCTGTCCGCCGCGGTTGGTCTGCACCACCGGGATATTGGCGGGGTTGAATATATGTTCAGCCTTGCCGGCAAGGCCCTGTGTATAGACCGGTGGGTGCTCGCAAATCCAGAGTTGGTCCGCTGCGGGTGCATCCGCATCCAGATTGCGCTGTTCGTTGAATGCCTGCATGGCAGCGTAGGTGGGGAGGTAGTCCACGCGCCCCAAATGGGTGGTCAGCATACCGATGGCTTTACAGCACGACCTTCACCATGGGGTGGGTGCTGAGCGTACGGTAAAGCTCGTCGAGTTGCTCCCGGCTGGTGGCGTTAACCGTTACGGTAACGCCCAGGTATTTGCCGCCTTTGCTCTCGCGCAATTCGATCGTGCTGGCGTCAAACTCTGGGTCGAATTGCTTGGTGATCAGGGTAACGGCGTGCACCAGTCCTTCGACCTTGGTGCCCATGACCTTTATCGGGAATTTGCATGGATATTCAATCAGGGATTCGACGCGCGTTGGGCCGGAATTGCTGTCTGGTGCTTCAGGTGTGGACATGTGCGATAGAGAGTGAGAGCAAATTATGCAGCCACTGTTGGAGCGCTGGTTTAGTCATCGATTTGTAAAGGACATGTAACCGGATGCCGGGTTTCTACGTATAATCGATGGCTGTGCATAAATCGGCAGTCACTCTGTAACCTGGGCGTAATCTGACATGGTCACAATCGCACCGGGCGGTAAGTACAAAGAGTACGAAGAGTACCAAGCGGATGAAGAGGGGGTTTCGGACTTCACACCGCTGAATGCTGCAGAGGCTAAAGCGCTGCGCGAGAAGCATCCCTCCATATCACCTTGGTGGGTTGTGGCGGGGCAAATAGTGGTTGGAGTCCTAGTGGCTTTGATCGCCTGGGGTGTGACGGGTAAGCAAACGATTGGCTTGTCTGCGGGGTGTGGTGCATTGGCGGTGATTGTTCCCGCAGCACTATTTGCTCGGGGCGTGACGGGGCAGTTTGCCTCGGCAAATGCAGGTTCTGCGGTGTTGAGCTTCTTCCTGTGGGAGTTGGTGAAAATTTTGGTGACGGTGGGCATCCTGTTGGCTGCCCAGCGTCTGGTGATTGGATTAAGTTGGCCGGCTATGCTGGTTGGTTTGGTTGTCACGATGAAGGTGTACTGGATCGCTCTGGGTTTCAAACGAAAGACCAGGCCGGTATGAATATGAAACGCTTAACGGCAAAAGTAACTGATACGGGTAACTGAT
>CAIPGC010000224.1 GCA_903864505.1 uncultured beta proteobacterium
CAATGCCGAGCATGCGCTGGTGAAGAAGCTCGAAGGCTCGGTGCACTTTCACGACCTCGCCCACATCCTGTTCGACCAGGCTTTGCTGGCCGAAGGCGGCATGCCCGCCGACCCCGCCGCCTACGTCAAACGGGTCAACGCATTGCTCGTCTGAATTATGTAAAACTGAGCTGTAGCCTTCGTCTTTACTGCGTAAGTAGCTATCGAAAACAGAGCGCTCGGTTCAGGCCGTGATTCCGAAATCCTGCTGCAGCGGCATGGCCGGGTAATGGAATTGCACCGGTCCGTCGGGGCGTTCGTTCATGTACTGGTAGACCAAGGGGGCGGTACTGTTACGGGCCTCGTCCACAGTACCCTCGAACGCCAGTCGCCCCTGGTCCAAAATGAGCACGTGGTCGGCAATCGCCAGCGTTTGCGTAAGTTCGTGTGACACCAGTATGCTGGTCAGGCCCATCGAATCATTAAGTTCGCGAACCAGGCGTGCCGCGGTGCGCAGCGATATCGGATCGAGGCCAGAAAACGGCTCGTCGTACATCACCAACTCAGGGTCCAGAGCGATGGCACGCGCCGTTGCAATGCGCCGCGCCATGCCGCCCGACACCTCGCTGGGCATCAGATTGCGTGCACAACGCAACCCTACTGCATTGAGTTTCATCAACACGATGTCCCGGATCAGCGACTCAGGCAGGTTGGTGTGTTCGCGCAGCGGAAAAGCCACATTCTCAAACACACTCAGATCAGCAAACAAGGCACCAAACTGAAACAACATGCCCATGCGCCGACGTACTGCGTAAAGCTGATGCTGGTCCATCGGTGTAACGTCCTGCCCATCAAACAGCATCTCTCCTGATCCGGCTCGGAGTTGGCCGCCGATCACCCGCAGCGTGGTCGTCTTGCCACCCCCCATGGGACCGATGAGCGCGGTAACCTTGCCCCGTGGAATATGCAGGGACAGATTGTGAAGCACGGTGCGCTCCGTGTACCCGAAGGTCAAATTGCGGAGTTCAACCAGGGGTGGCGAAGAAAGCATGGGATCAGTGCGAAAGGACAGTCAGCGCTCTGATGATAGTGCAAGCACCAGCGAACGCTTCGGAAGCGCAAATCCTTACGCGCCCGCACGAGCCACTTTCGAGGTAATCCCTAAGCCGTCTTCTGAATCAGGGCACCGACGAACTGGTCGATCGACTTGGCAATTTTGAGCATCTCGTCGGACGGCATCTGCATTACCGTTTCGCCACTCTTGCGATTGATCAACCTCACGACCTGAATATTCGTGTCTTTGTCGACAGAGAACTGCAGGTCATCCATCACCTTGGTGCTAAGCACTTTGTTGGCGTGGTCCATCGCCCGCTTGAGCGCTTCCTGGGTCGGGGGTGCCGCTGCAGCATTTTCAGGTGGTTTCACGCTCTCCACCGCTGCACGCCCCACCGTCTTCCTGGCCTCGGAGCGCGCAACCATTGAGTTCGCTCCCTGAATCAGGGGATCCTTCACGGTCACAATGGATGATGATCTAATTTCCACAGCCAAACCTTAGAAATTCATGCTTAGTCTGGTTATCGACACTGAAATTCCGAACTTTAGGAAAAAGAGGGTAAATCCCGCTTATTTTTTGTCTTTACCTATTAGTGCACGGAAGCAAACCCTAGAATCCGGCGATGCAACCGTTCGACCCGGCATCCATTTCCGCCAATCTTCGCCCCGGTATTCACCATCTTGCCAATACCAATGCGCAAGAAGAAGTTCGTAGTGCACGAGGTTATGCGGGCGATATTTCCACTGCTTTGGCCTGTTCCTGGTGGCAAACCGGTGATGCGGTTCTGGTGGATGTGCGCTCTGACGCAGAGCGCGAATGGGTGGGGTTTGTGCCCGGTGCAATAGCGGTCGCATGGAAACAGTGGCCCGGTATGACCATGAATACGAAGTTTGACACCGAACTGTGCGATGCTGTGCCCGCAGGCAGCAAGGTTTTACTACTGTGTCGCAGCGGGGTGCGCAGCGTGGCTGCGGCCAAGCGGGCGACCGAGTTGGGCCTGGAGGCCTACAACATCCTGGAAGGCTTCGAGGGTGACCCTGACACCCAGGCCCACCGCGGCAACCTAGGCGGCTGGCGCAGGCAAGGCTTGCCCTGGCGGCAGGGATAACCGCCCATGACATTTCTTGCACTGGATATCGGCAATACCCGCCTGAAGTGGGCGCACTACGCAAGCCCCCGCCCTGGAGCCGTGCTGTTGGCACAAGGTGCCGAATTCCTCGAAAACATTGACAAACTTTCCGATGGGGCCTGGAGCGCTCTAGCTGCACCCAAGCATATCCTGGGCTGCGTAGTGGCGGCACATGCCATCAAACTGCGTCTGCAGGAACAAATGGAACTATGGGACGTTGCCCCGCAATGGGTCGTCGCCAGTGAAGCGGAGGCCGGTTTACGCAACGGCTATGACCACCCTACCCGGCTGGGTGCCGACCGCTGGGTAGCCATGATTGGCGCCTACCACCGCATGCTGTCCCTGGGTCCGCCACGGCCCATGGTGGTGGTCATGGTAGGCACCGCCGTGACCGTCGAAGCGATCGATGTCCACGGAAAATTTTTGGGTGGACTGATTCTGCCGGGCCACGGCATCATGCTGCGCGCACTGGAGTCGGGCACCGCCGGACTGCACGTGCCAACCGGCAACGTGCGCGAGTTCCCGACCAACACCAGCGATGCCCTCACCAGCGGCGGAACCTACGCGATTGCTGGAGCCGTAGAGCGTATGGTGCAGCACGTGCGCGCCCACTGCGCCGCTGAACCGCTATGTATCATGACCGGCGGTGCCGGCTGGAAAATGGCACCCAGCATGTCACTACCATTTGAACTCGTCGACAACCTGATTTTTGACGGGCTGCTGCAACTGGCTGCGTGCCGCTTTCCGACAGCCTGATTTTCTCTAGTTGTGCGCCGCATGCGAGCTGGCAGTCGGCCTAAAGTTGAAAAACCGCGGCGTCGAGCTTGAGCGATTGAATTTTTTTCACCGCAGCATTTGCCTGCGCGCGGGTCGGAAATGGACCAACCCGAACCCGCGTCAGCAGCCCCTTCCTGGTTTGCAGACCGTCCGAAAACACAGGCAAACCAGCAACTTCGAGCTTCCTGTACGCGTTGCTGCCGTTGCTTGGCACCGCAAACAGACCCACATTGATGTAATAACCTTTCGCCAGGGGCAATGGCGACGTATTTTGGGTGGCAACAGACGGCAGTGAAGGCGAAGCTGCTTCAGGTTTGGGTGTGGCCGGTGGCAAGACTTCTGCTCGCGGTGATACAACCGCCGTAGCAACAGCTACTTCAACTATTGCCGGTGCCGGCATTGCCACCGGTGCATCTTGGGGTGCAATACTCGATTCAGTCTGCGCCGACGCAGGTAGTTCCGACTGACTGACGGGCAGGGACCGCCAGGTTGAGCACGCTCCAAAGAGGAGTATTGTTGCAATTGCTGTGATCGCATATTTACCGACGCGTAGACGCATAGTGACTTTCAGGGTGATAACCGAATTTACTATCGACAGGCTGTCATTGGGTAAGGCTTTGACGCTTGTCGAAACCGATCAGAGAAGCAAAATGTATCCCATGCTTGGATAGTTCGGAATGAAAATGATGCAACATGTATCGGTCGCCACTGTCGTGCGCTTTCTTCTGCTGATATCTGGCGGCGGGACGGGAGTATGCGCAGACACTGAAACCCCAGGGTTTTCCACCACGGCAAAAACATCCAGCCCGGACGGGAAACCGGCACTCTCAGAAGTCAAGCCAGCCACAACCAAAATCTACAAGTACTTCAATGGCGGAACCACCTCGTTCTCTGACGTTCCTCCGAGCAAGCTTGCCTACGTGGTGTTCAACCCATCGTGCTATGCCTGCAACGTCAATTCCAATATCGATTGGCAGACGACCAAGTTGCATCTGGTTGAATTTCAAGTCGAGATAGGGGATGCTGCGATTCAGTTCGAGTTGGATCCGACTTTGGTGCGGGCCGTGGTTCATGCCGAGTCAGGCTTCAATGTGCAGGCGCGCTCAAAAAAGGGCGCCATAGGATTGATGCAGTTGATGCCGGGCACTTCAACCAGCCTTGGTATTTCGGACCCCCGCATTCCGAGCCAAAATATCCAGGGGGGAGTGCAGTACCTTGCGCAAATGATGTCCAGATTCAAGAACGATGTTTCGCTGGCTACCGCCGCATATAACGCAGGTCCCGAAGCGGTTCAAAAGTACGCTGGCATTCCACCCTATGCAGAGACGCGGATTTACGTGCAGCGAGTCAAGATTTTGCATCAGCGCTATAAAGAATCGCTGCAAAGGTGAATATGCGCAAACGTAAATAATGACTGCCGCCTGCCGAGACTTTGGTTCCCCTCAAAGCACAACTAGGCGCCAATGGAAATCGGAATGCGTGCTCTTCCAAAGTGTCCTGCAGTCGCGGCAAAGCGGCCGGAAATTAGAGTTCCGCAGTCGGGGCAATTGCCGTGGCGCGTCAACCGGTACTGCCGCATCTCATACCAGTCACGTTCGATCAGTTCGGTGTGGCATTGCGGGCAGTAGGTAGTGTCCCCCTGGCGATGTCGCACATTACCGGTGTACACAAAATGCAGACCTTCCTTGATCGCCAACTCGCGTGCGCGAACAAGCTTCGCCAAGGGTGTGGCAGGGGTGTCGGGCATCTTGTGGTCCGGGTGAAATGCTGAAAAATGTAGCGGCACATCAGCTCCCAGATTCTGCGCCACCCACTGGCTAAGGGTCGCCACCTCGGCATCCGAGTCGTTATGACCCGGAATCAACAGCGTGGTGATCTCAAACCACACCGACGTTTCATGTTTAAGGTATATCAGCGTGTCGAGCACCGGTTGCAAGTGTGAGCCTGTGAGCTTGAGATAAAACTCATCGGTAAATGCCTTGAGATCGACATTTGCAGCGTCCATCTTGGCGTAAAAATCGCGCCTAGGTTGCGCGTGCATGTAGCCGGCGCTGACTGCGATGGTCTGGATGCCCCGTGCGTGGCAGGCATCGGCTACGTCCATAGCGTATTCAGAAAATATGACAGGGTCGTTGTAGGTAAATGCAACGCTCTTGCAGTCGTTGGCCTGCGCTGCGTCGGCAATCGCCTCAGGAGAGGCCAGGTCCATGAGTCGGTCCATGTCTTTGGACTTGCTGATGTCCCAATTCTGGCAAAACTTGCAAGTCAGGTTGCAACCTGCGGTACCAAACGAAAGCACGCTGCTGCCGGGATAAAACTGGTTCAGTGGTTTCTTCTCAACGGGGTCGATACAGAAACCCGACGACCTTCCGTAGGTGGTCAGGATCATCCGATCCTGATCGCGCATGCGCACAAAGCAGGCACCTCGCTGCCCCTCGTGCAGCTTGCAGTCGCGCGGGCACAGGTCGCACTGCATACGGCCGTCGTTGGCCCAGTGCCAGTAGCGTGCCGGGTAGAGGTCGCGGCCGGTCAGGGTCAAGGTTCACCTTCTTTCCACTTTTCGACCGTGTAGCGCTTCAACCGTACACCATCGGCCCAGAAGTCGATGGGGAGTCCAGCCTTGCGCTTAAGGTGCGCCATGAACTCTGTCGGGGTGGGTAGCTGCTCCCAGACCTGGGGCAGAAAGGTGCCACGGTGCTGACCGTATTCCAGCACCACTCCATCCACCTGTGGTCGCAAAAGCCCAAGAGCTTGCGCCTCACTGCCAAAAGTCAGGGCCTGCATCGGGGACAGCACAGACACTTCAACCCGGGTACGCCCCAACTCGCTGGGTTTCAGGGCCGGGAACCGGGGGTCGTGCAGTGCCGCGGCGACGGCGTTATCCCGCACATCTTGCCCCAGTGGGCGGCGCGCCTCCAGTGAACCAATGCAGCCGCGCAAACACCCGTTCTGTGTCAAGGTTACGAAGCTGGCGCCCGGCTCCTGCAGCCACTCTGGCATATCGACAGCGGCACACGACAGGCCCAGAGACTGGGTTATCGAGGCCCGCGCCAGTCCCAGCAGGACCGCTGCGCGTTCATTCGACGCCATGATGCTCCTCGGTGAACGCTACTGCGGCATAGCCCACCACGCGCTGGCGATCACCTGCGGTATCGCCGGAATTGCATTGGGCAAGCAGCTGCGTGTGCATATTGTGGGCACGCGCCGCAAGCAGTAACCCGTTAACGGGAGTCGCACCGCAAGCCTGAGCGTGCGTAAGCGGTCCGTCCAGGCGCAAGATATGGTCAACCGTGTTCTGGTCGGTGGCCTGTGCGATGGCGTAAGGCAAAAAGTGCGAAAGGTCAGAACTGATCACAATGAGGGTTTCCGGACCACCCCAAAGCTCCTCCAAAACCTGCGTCACTTCCCGCGCTGTTGCGTCTCCGACGGCCAACGGTACCAGCTTAAAGCTTGGGAGAACTGCCTGCAAGAAGGGTAGCTGCACTTCCAGCGAGTGCTCCTGCGCATGTGCCGGCGCACTGATCGTCACCTGCGGCAAGTATGCCAGCCGGTCGATGGCATCGGTGTCCACCGCAATGTCGCCCAAAGGCGTGGAGAAGGCATCCACGCCGGGCACTGCAAGCCCGCGTACTGGCACCCTGTGCACCGGGCCAAGCAACACTACACGCCGAATGTTGTGTGCCGATGTCTTCAGCAACGCATAGGCGCTTGCCGCCGTGGCACCTGAAAAAATGTAACCCGCATGGGGCACGATCAGCGCCTTGGGCGGGGTTGGCGCTGCTGCATCGGCCACGGTTGCGTTGGCAAGCATGCGGCGAACTTCTTCCAGCAAGGCGTGGCCGGAACCAGGGTAAAAAGTGCCGGCAACGGCCGGCTCTCGGACTAGGTGCATGAAGACTCCGTGCGAGCGTGCATTGGGACAATGCACCTCAGGAAAAATGCCTCAGGATTTCAGCCACGCCTCAGCCAGCCGCACCCAGTACGTAGCGCCCAGCGGGATCAGTTGGTCGTTGAAGTCGTAGCTGGGGTTGTGCAGCATGCACGGGCCGCCACCGTGGCCCATCTCGCGGTGAGCACCGTCACCGTTGGCAATAAAACAATAGCACCCAGGCTTGGCCAGCAGCATGTAGGAAAAGTCTTCCGCTCCCATGGTGGGCTCCTGCACCGCCACCCGGGATTCACCCACGATGCTGTGCATGACCTTGCGGGCAAACTCCGCTTCATTCACGGAATTGATGGTGGGCGGGTAGTTGCGGTCAAACTCGAACGCGCACTCCATGCCAAATGCTGCGGCGGTATGGCTGGCAATGTCGCGCATGCGTTGCTCGATCAAGTCCAGCAACTCGATGGTGAAGGTACGCACCGTACCCTGCAATTCGCAACTGTCCGGGATGACGTTGGTCGCCTCGCCGGTGTGGATCATGGTTACCGAAATCACCCCGGCCTCAATGGGCTTTTTGTTGCGACTGATGATGGTCTGGAACGCCTGCACCATTTGGCACGCCACCGGCACCGGGTCCAGCGCGTTGTGCGGCATCGCGGCGTGCCCGCCCTTGCCGCGAATGGTGATCTTGAACTCGTTACTCGATGCCATGACCGGTCCGCCGCTGACCGCAAAATTGCCCACATCGGCCCCGGGCCAGTTGTGCATCCCAAACACGGCGTCCATGGGAAACCGGTCGAACAGACCTTCCTTGATCATTTCGCGTGCACCACCACCGCCCTCTTCGGCCGGCTGGAAAATCAGGTACACGGTGCCGTCAAAATTGCGGTGGCTGGCAAAGTACTGTGCTGCCGCGAGCAGCATGGCGGTGTGACCGTCGTGCCCACAGGCGTGCATCTTGCCGCTGTGCGTGCTGGCGTGGGCAAAGGTGTTGAATTCCTGCATCGGAAGTGCATCCATGTCGGCCCGCAAGCCAATGGCACGGTCAGACGTACCGGCCTTGACGATGCCCACCACCCCGGTGGTTCCCAGCCCCCGATGGATCGGTATGCCCCACTCTGTGAGCTTGGCGGAAACCACATCAGCGGTTCGCACTTCCTGAAAGCAAAGCTCGGGGTGGGCATGCAGGTCACGGCGAATTCCGGCAATGACGGGGGCGGCGGAAACAAGGTCGTCGATGAGGTTCATACCGCAATATTACGCCGCAACGCGTACCATTGTCGACATGAAGGATTCCACTACCCGCCCCCTCCCGCCAGCCCAGGACGTTATCGGGGCTTGCCCGCATGACTGTCCCGACACCTGCTCCCTGATCACCACGGTGCACAACGGCATCGCCGTCAAAGTGCACGGCAACCCGGCACACCCCCACACCGATGGTGTACTGTGCACCAAGGTGTCGCGCTACACCGAACGCACTTATCACCCACAGCGTCTCCTGCATCCCTTAAAGCGCTGTGGAGCGAAAGGGTCGGGCCAATTTGAGCGCGTGAGCTGGGACGCGGCGCTGACCGACATCGCCGGCAAATTGCAGGAGATCGTTGCTCGGGGTCCGACTGCGGCCCAGGCCATCCTTCCCTACAGCTATGCGGGCACCATGGGGTTGGTGCAGGGCGAGGGCATGGCATCGCGC
>CAIPGC010000225.1 GCA_903864505.1 uncultured beta proteobacterium
AGGTCTTCCAGCCGCAGTTCGCGGTGGGCGATGGCCTTGCCCTTGCGGCGCATCAGCAGCACGTTGGCGCCTAGCGCAATCAAAAGCGGCATGGAGTCGCCAATGGGTGAGCCGTTGGCCACGTTGCCGCCCAGCGTGCCGCTGTTGCGCACCGGCAGCCCGGCAAAGCGCTGGGCAAACTCTTCCAGCTCGGGGCGGTCTGCCACCAGCGCGGCAAAGGCGTCGGTCAGTGTGACCGCCGCGCCAATGGCTATGTGGTGAGGGTAGGTTTCCACGCGGCGTAATTCGGCCACCTGGGTGATGTCGATCACACGCTCAAACTGCAGGTGCTGCTTTGTGACCCACAGGCCCACATCGGTGCAGCCTGCCACCAGTTGGGCTTGCGGATGCCGCTGTCGCGCCGCCAGAAGTTCTGCCAGCGTGGTCGGAGAAATATAAGGTGAATCAGGCTTCAGCCCCCGTGGAGTATGCGCTAGGTGCTTCAATTGTGATAGCGTCGAGGACTCGTCAACGCGGACCACTGGCAGATTTTGCATGGCCTGCGCCGCGTCCAGAATGGGGCGGTAGCCGGTGCAGCGACACAGGTTGCCCGAGAGCGCCTGCTGCGCCTGGTCGCGCGAAAGCGGCAAACCCCTGGCGGTGTGGTTTTGATACAGACCAAACAGACTCATCACAAAGCCGGGCGTGCAAAAGCCGCACTGCGAGGCATAGCAGTCCACCATGGCCTGCTGTACGGGATGTAGCGAGGGTACTGCAGCGTCGAGCGAGGGGGCAAGCGACCTGCCTGAGCGGTGGAGCGTGGGGGCAAGTTTTGGCGCGGGGCCGCCCCAAGCCAAAACAGCCCCCCCGGGGGGCAGCGACCCGCCTGAGCGGTGGAGCGTGGGGGCCACATCTTCGACCGTCCACAGGGCCATGCCATCAATCGAGTGTGCCAGGCGGATGCAACTGTTGATCGCGCTGTACTTGAGATGATTGCCATCGGGTTCGGCCACCACGACGGTGCAGGCACCGCAGTCGCCCTCGCCGCAGCCTTCCTTGGTGCCGGTGCAATGCAGGTCTTCACGCAGCACTTCGAGCAGGGTGCGATCGGGTGGCACGTCCGCTACGGTGACCACTTTGCCATTGCGCAGAAATTGCAGGGGTTTTGTCTTCATGGTGGTTAGCATAGAGCAAGTTCCCAGCCCGCATCAAGAATGCACGCCTACTACGCCACCGATTTCGTTCTGCCGCTTCCACCCGGGCACCGCTTCCCGATGGAGAAGTACGCCCTGCTGCGCCAGGCACTGGCGCAGCAACTCCCTGACGTGCAGTTCTCGCAGGCATTGGCTGCGAGTGATGGTGAACTGGCCTTTGCCCACACCGCTGCCTATGTGGAGGGCATCGAGGTCGGGACACTTCCCGCTGCGGTCTACCGTGAAATAGGCTTTCCCTGGAGTGTTGCCATGGCCGGGCGCGCCCGTTGCTCGGTGGGAGCGACCCTGTCGGCCGCGCGCACCGCGCTGGTTCAGGGTGTGGCCGCCAATCTGGGCGGGGGCACGCACCACGCCTACGCCGACAAGGGTGGCGGCTTTTGTGTGTTCAACGACCTGGCCGTAACCGCGCGTGTCATGCAAGCCGAATGGGGCCGCCAGGGCCGTGCCGACATGCGACCGCTGCAGGTCGCCGTGATCGACCTGGATGTGCACCAGGGCAACGGCACCGCGCACATCCTGCGCGCCGATGCCAGCGTGTTCACGCTCTCGCTGCACGGCGAAAAAAACTTTCCCTTTCGAAAGGAGGCCAGCGATCTGGATCTGGCGCTGCCCGACGGTTGCGGTGACGAGCACTACCTGGCTGCCCTGGAAAACGCGCTGGACATGCTCGAAGGTAGCTTTGTGCCGGGCTTGGTGCTCTACATCGCTGGTGCCGACCCGCACGAGGGCGACCGGCTGGGCCGGCTCAAGCTTACCGATGCGGGCATGATGGCGCGCGACCGCCGCGTCTTTGACTGGTGCTGGCAGCGTCGCCTGCCGTGTGCGTTTGTGATGGGTGGAGGCTATGGGAAGGACTTGAACGACACGGTGCGGGTGCAGACCAACACCTACCGCATTGCACTGGAATATTGGCAGCGGTGGCGCAGAAATTGCGTGTAAAGTGAACCCATGGACATTCCCAGACTTCAATTGACCGGCATCACCAAGGCCTATCCCGGCGTGGTGGCCAACAGTGAGGTGTCGCTCACCGTCATGCCGGGTGAAACCCATGCGGTGTTGGGCGAGAACGGTGCCGGCAAATCGACCCTGATGAAAATCATCTACGGCGCGATCCAGCCCGATGCCGGGGAATTGCGCCTGAACGGGCAACTGATGCACATCCGCAACCCCAACGATGCGCGGGCCAACGGTATCAACATGGTGTTCCAGCACTTCAACCTGTTTGACACCATGACGGTGGCGGAGAACGTCTGGCTGGGGCTGACGCGAAATTCGCTGGAGCAGGTGACGGCCAGCATCCTGTCCAAGGCGGCTGAATACGGGCTGGACATTGACCCGTCGCGCCCGGTGCACACGCTGAGCGTGGGCGAGATGCAGCGTGTTGAAATCATCCGGGCACTGCTCACCCGCCCCGAATTGCTGATTCTGGACGAACCCACTTCCGTGCTGACACCGCAGGCGGTAGAGAAACTGTTTGTGGTGCTCAAGAAGCTCGCCGCCGAGGGATGCAGCATCTTGTACATCTCGCACAAACTGCACGAGATTCGCGAGCTTTGCAATGCCTGCACCGTGCTGCGCGGTGGAAAGGTCACCGGTGTATGCAACCCCAAGGAAGAATCCAACGCCTCGCTGTCGCGCATGATGATTGGTTCCGAGCCGCCGCAACTGGAGCACAGGCCTCAAAAGCCAGGCGCTGCGGTGATGCGGGTCAAGGGCCTGAGTCTGCCCCGGGAGGACCAGTTTGGTGTCGACCTGCAGGACATCGACCTGGACATCCGCTGCGGTGAAGTGGTGGGCATCGCCGGTGTCTCGGGCAATGGCCAGAAGGAGTTGCTGTATGCCCTCAGTGGCGAGGACGACCGCGCCCCGCGCGGCAGCATCCACATGGGTGAGGTCGATGTGTCGCAGATGCACCCGGGTCGGCGACGCAAGATGGGGCTGCACTTTGTGCCTGAAGAACGGCTGGGCCGCGGCGCAGTGCCCACCCTGAGCCTGGCGCACAACATGCTGCTCACGCGTACCGAGTCCATTTCCATGCCACGCTTTGCTGGCGGCTGGATTCGGGTGCAAGAACTTGAAGCCCATGCGGCACGCATCATTGCGCAGTTCATGGTCAAGGCCAACGGACCACGCGCCCTGGCCAAGTCGCTCTCGGGCGGAAACTTGCAAAAGTTCATTGTGGGTCGCGAGATTGATGCCAATCCAAAGTTGCTCATCGTCTCGCAGCCGACTTGGGGTGTCGACGTGGGGGCGGCGGCACAAATACGTGGCGAGATTCTGGCGCTGCGTGATGCCGGCTGCGCCGTGCTGGTGGTCAGCGAAGAACTCGAAGAACTGTTTGAGGTGTGCGACCGTCTGCACGTGATTGCCAACGGCAAACTGTCACCCTCGGTGCCTATCGCCGAGGCCACGATTGAGAAGATCGGGGAATGGATGAGTGGTTTGTGGGATCACGCGCCGCACAAGGAAGTGTCCCATGGCTAGGCCTGCCGCTGGGCCGCCCCGAGGCGAGGCCAGCCCCCACGGGGGGCAGCGACCCGCGCAGCGGTGGAGCGTGGGGGCTTTGAAACTTGAAGCGCGTCCGCAGCCTTCTGCAGTGTGGAGTTACGCCTCGCCGGTGCTCGCGCTGCTGTGCACCGTCGTCATCGGGGTTATCCTGTTTGTCATGCTCGGCAAGGACCCGGTGCGCGGTTTGCAGGTGTTTTTTTGGGAACCGCTCAAG